>NZ_PVLV01000003.1 GCF_002982015.1 Streptomyces solincola | reverse complement strand
GCACCGCCCGGGGCCGCCGGCCACGGTCGCCGTCCCGGTGCTCCTGCTCGCCCTCGCCTGCTTCGCGGTCGGGTTCTGGGCCCTGGGCCGGATCTGACCCGCGCTCAGCCGCCCGCCGCGCCCCGCTCCCGGCGCCGGGAGACGAACGCCCAGCCGGCCAGCCCGGCGGCCAGGGCGCTGCCGGTGCCGAAGGCGGTCGCCGCGAGCAGCCGCATCCCGGCCCGTTCGCCGTCCCTAGCGGAAGACGCCTGCGGGGATGCGCCCCGCGCGGCGGCCTCGCGGTCGGCATCGGTGACCTGGAAGATGCCGGCCGGCCCCTCGTACCCCGGCGGCGGCGACACCTCGCCAGTGACCGGAACACTCAGTTCCAGTTCGTACGGGCCGGAGCCGAGCCCCGCGGCCAGACCCGGGCTCGCGCTGACCACCAGGTAGTACCAGCCGGCGAACCGCACGTCCCGCGGGCTGGTGCGGCCGCCGGAGCCGCCGGCCGCAGGACCGGTTGCGGCGCGGTTCTCGTAGCGGACGGCGGGCAGTGGCGGCAGCGCGGCGGTCACCGGGCGCCCTGCGGCGGCGGTCGCGTCCGCCGAGGCGACCGTCCCCAGGGCCGGGTTGTGCAGGGACAGCGTGAGCGCGCCGGTGACCAGCCCGCCGCCCGATCCGGTGAGCGCCGCCCGGGCGGAGACCCGCTGCCCCCAGTCGACCGGCACCCGGTAGAACCGCGACTCGCCCGGCCGGATGCGGTCCCTCCGCTTCCCCGCCGCCAGTGCGGCCGCGTCGGCGAACCCCCCGCCGCCCGCCACCGTCCCCGACGCGCTCTCCGACGCCGTCGCGTCACCGTCCCCTGGCACACCCTCAGGAGCGGCCGGAGCGGCCTCGGGCGGCCGTGCGGAGGGCAGGTGACGGACCCCCGGCTCCCGCTCGTGGCGCAGTTCGACCTCCCAGTTCTCCGCTCCCTCCGCGCCCGCCGCACCACGCCGTTCGACGTACGCGTAATAGGTCCCGGCCCGTCGGCACCCCGAGGCGTCGGAGGTGGCCGTGCGACCGGCGTAGGCGGTGATCGGCCGGGGGAAGGCGGCCGCGCCGAAGCGGGTCTCGTGCGAGCCGCAGATCCGTCCGTCCGGGTCGCGCAGGGAGACCGCCAGCCCCTCGGTGATCCCGACCCGGGCGGACGGCGGCGGGATCGCGACCGCCGAGAGGTACGCCTCGGAGCGGTCGTCGAGGTCCAGCCGGTAGACCCGGGTGGCACCGGCGGGCACGGCGTCCCGGTACACCCGCCCGGCCTCCAGCGGTGGCGCGTCCGGCGGGTCGGAGGCGCCGCGCACCGGGGCGGCGGCCGGGGAGAAGCGGTACGCGGACGGCTCCCCGTCCACGGCTCGCGCGGCCACCGGAGCGACCGCCGTCCACACCCCGGCGACCGCCACCACGGCCACCCACCACACCGGCCCTCGCCCGCGGCTCACCCGCGCCCCCCTATGTCACCTCATAGGTTCCTATACAGGTGCCATTCACCGCCGCTCGTTTGCTCAAGCGAACATCAGGCACGGACGGTTGTCACGTCTGCACCCTGCGCAGCGGCCCGGACAGCGAGAAGCCCCGGTCGCGCTCGGCGACCGGGGCTCGTCGGCTGACTGTGCGTCCGGCTCAGACGCCCGTGCCTGCGGGCACGGAGTCGGTCGCCTCCGTCCACAGGTCCTGCTCGGCGCGATCCGCCTGGATCTGGCGGTACACGAGGAGCCCACCGATGGCGGCCAGTGCGACCAGGAGAAGCTTCTTCACCGCGCGACCTCGTCTTTCCTTGACGTAGAAGACCCTTCTGCCGCCCGACTATACACACCGACCGATACCGATCAGTGACCTAAGGGACGCCCCGGGAGACGCTCCGGAAGAACGACGAAGACCCCCAGCCTTCCACCGGCTGGGGGTCTTGCGTCACTGTGGGGCTAACAGGATTTGAACCTGTGGCCTCATCCTTATCAGGGATGCGCTCTAACCAACTGAGCTATAGCCCCTCCGCGCTGCGCGCTGACCTCTGAAGATTAGCGCACCGAGCCGGGAGTTCCCAAATCGCAGGTCGGCGGCCGGGAGCGAGGTGCGGGGAGGGGTGCGGGCAGTCCGCTCGCACCCCCTCCGTACGGTCAGCGCCGGGTCACTCGTCCTCGGCGAGGGTCAGCTCCACGCCACCCACGAACCCGGCGGACAGGTTGTAGATGAAGGCGCCGAGCGTCGCCAGCGCGGTGGCCAGCACCACGTCGATGACCGCGATCACCGAGGTGAAGATCAGCACCCGCGGCAGCGACAGGAACGCCTGGAGGTCGAAGCCGGTGCTCTCGGTGGAGCCGGTCGCCTCGCTGATGGTGCCGCCGACGGTCGAGAAGACGCCCATGGCGTCCATGACCATCCACAGCACCGCCGCCGCCACCACCGTGCAGACGCCGAGCGCGATGGAGAGCAGGAAGCTCACCTTCATCACCGACCACGGGTCCGCCTTGGCGACCCGCAGCCGGGCCTTGCGGGTCCTCGGCGTCGTCTTGGCGCCGGTGCGCGGCCGGCGCACGGCGCTGCCGTCGTCGGCGGCGTACGCCTGCGGCGGGTGGAACGGCTGGCCCGACTCCCGGCCGGCGGGGCGCTCGGCCGGAAGGGGACCGTCGTCGTACGCGGTCCCCGTCCCCGCCTGGGAGTCCGCGGCGGAGCCGCGGGCACCGTCCGTTCCGGTGGCGGCCGATCCGGCGCCCCTGGCTCCACTCACGATCTACTCCTCGTGCTCCCCGGCCGGGGACTCCGTGTCCTCGGCCGCTGCTTCCGTGGCGCCGCTCGGTGCGGCGTCCCCGGTGTCGGCGTCCCCGCCGGCCCTGCCAGCCGGTGCGTCCGCCGCGGCGCCGCCGGTCGCGTCACTCCCGCCGGCGCCATCGGTCAAGTCGACGCCGGAGGGCCCATCGGTTCCCTCGGCGTCGATCCCGCCGTCGACTTCCTCGGCCTCGCGGCCCGCCTCGGCGTTGCGGGCGATGCCCACGACGGCGTCGCGCTTGCCCAGGTTGATCAGTTGGACGCCCATGGTGTCACGGCCGGTCTCGCGCACTCCGCTGACGCGCGTGCGGATCACACCACCGGACAGGGTGATGGCGAGGATCTCGTCGGACTCCTCCACCACCAGCGCGCCGACCAGCGACCCGCGGTCCTCCACGATCTTCGCAGCCTTGATGCCCAGACCGCCACGGCCCTGGACGCGGTATTCGTCGACGGGGGTGCGCTTGGCGTACCCGCCGTCCGTGGCGGTGAAGACGAACGTACCGGGCCGGACGACGTTCATCGAGAGCAGCTCGTCGCCTTCGCGGAAGCTCATGCCCTTGACGCCCGAGGTGGCGCGGCCCATCGGGCGCAGCGCGTCGTCCGTCGCGGTGAACCTGATCGACTGGGCCTTCTTGCTGATGAGCAGCAGGTCGTCCTCGGCGGAGACCGGCTCGGCGCCGATCAGCTCGTCGTCGCGGCCGTCCGGCATCTCGCGAAGGTTGATCGCGATGACGCCGCCGGAGCGGGCCGAGTCGTAGTCCTTCAGCGGGGTCTTCTTGACCAGGCCGGCCTTGGTGGCGAGCACCAGGTAGGGGACGGCCTCGTAGTCGCGGATCGCCAGGATCTCGGCGATCTGCTCGTCCGGCTGGAAGGCCAGCAGGTTGGCGACGTGCTGGCCGCGCGCCTCACGGCCCGCGTCGGGCAGCTCGTACGCCTTGGCCCGGTAGACCCGGCCCTTGTTGGTGAAGAACAGCAGCCAGTGGTGGGTGGTGGAGACGAAGAAGTGGTCGACGATGTCGTCCTCGCGCAGCTTCGTCCCGCGCACGCCCTTGCCGCCGCGCTTCTGGGCGCGGTAGTCGTCCGTCTTGGTCCGCTTGACGTAGCCGCCGCGGGTGACGGTGACGACGATGTCCTCCTCGGCGATCAGGTCCTCGATGGACATGTCGCCCTCGAAGGGGATCAGCTTCGTCCGCCGGTCGTCGCCGAACTTGTCCACCAGCGCGGCCAGCTCCTCGCTGACGATCTGCCGCTGGCGGGCGTCGGAGGCCAGGATCTCCTTGTACTCGCGGATCCGGGCTTCCAGCTCCTCGCTCTCCTGGATGATCTTCTGGCGCTCCAGGGCGGCGAGCCGGCGGAGCTGCATCTCCAGGATGGCGTTGGCCTGGATCTCGTCGATCCGGAGCAGGTCCATCAGGCCGTGGCGGGCCACCTCGACGGTGTCGCTGCGCCGGATCAGCGCGATGACCTCGTCGATGGCGTCCAGCGCCGCGAGCAGACCGCGCAGGATGTGTGCGCGCTCCTCGGCCTTGCGCAGCCGGAAGCGGGTGCGCCGGACGATGACCTCGATCTGGTGCGTCACCCAGTTGCGGATGAACGCGTCCAGCGACAGGGTGCGCGGCACGCCGTCGACCAGCGCCAGCATGTTGGCGCCGAAGTTGGTCTGAAGGTCGGTGTGCTTGTAGAGGTTGTTCAGCACGACCTTGGCGACCGCGTCCCGCTTGAGGACGATGACCAGGCGCTGCCCGGTGCGCGAGGAGGTCTCGTCGCGGACGTCGGCGATGCCGCCGACCTTGCCGTCCTTGACCAGGTCGGCGATCTTCTGCGCGAGGTTGTCCGGGTTGACCTGGAAGGGCAGCTCGGTGACCACCAGGCACTGGCGGTTCTGGATCTCCTCGACCTCGACGACCGCGCGCATGGTGATGGAGCCGCGCCCGGTGCGGTACGCCTCCTCGATGCCCCGGTGGCCGACGACCAGCGCGCCGGTGGGGAAGTCGGGGCCCTTGATGCGCTCGATCAGCGCGTCCAGCAGCTCCTCGTGGCTGGCGTCGGGGTGGTCCAGCGCCCACTGGGCGCCGGCCGCGACCTCGCGCAGGTTGTGCGGCGGGATGTTGGTCGCCATGCCGACCGCGATCCCGGCCGAGCCGTTGACGAGCAGGTTCGGGAAGCGGGACGGCAGGACCGTCGGCTCCTGGTTGCGCCCGTCGTAGTTGTCCTGGAAGTCGACGGTGTCCTCGTCGATGTCCCGGAGCATCTCCATGGACAGCGGCGCCATCTTGCACTCGGTGTAGCGCATGGCCGCGGCCGGGTCGTTGCCCGGGGAGCCGAAGTTGCCGTTGGAGTCGACCAGCGGCATCCGCATCGACCAGGGCTGGGCGAGCCGGACCAGGGCGTCGTAGATGGAGGTGTCGCCGTGCGGGTGGTAGGTGCCCATCACGTCGCCGACGACGCGGGCGCACTTGTAGTAGCCCTTCTCGGGGCGGTACCCACCGTCGTACATCGCGTACAGCACCCGGCGGTGCACGGGCTTGAGGCCGTCCCGGACGTCCGGCAGCGCACGCGAGACGATGACGGACATCGCGTAGTCGAGGTAGGAGCGCTGCATCTCCGTCTCGAGCCCGACGGGCTCGATGCGGAGCTGAGTCTCCTGCTCGACGACGGCCGCCACCTCGGCGGCGACCGGGGTCGGGTCGGTGGGGTCGGGCGTGTTCTCGTCGGCCATGGCCGGTGATCAGTCCTTTCGTGCGGTACTCAGCCGAGACCGACTCAGATGTCGAGGAAGCGGACGTCCTTGGCGTTGCGCTGGATGAAGGAGCGCCGGGCCTCGACGTCCTCGCCCATCAGCACCGAGAACAGGTCGTCCGCCTGGGCCGCGTCGTCCAGGGTGACCTGGCCGAGCACCCGGTGGTCGACGTCCATCGTGGTGACGCGCAGCTCCTCGGCGTTCATCTCGCCGAGACCCTTGAAGCGCTGGATGGAGTCCTCGCGGATGCGCTTGCCGTTCTGCTTGCCCAGCTCGACCAGGGCGTCGCGCTCGCGGTCGGAGTACGCGTACTCGAAGTCGTCCCGGCCCCACTTGATCTTGTACAGCGGCGGGCGGGACAGGTAGACGTGACCGGCCTCGACCAGCGGCCGCATGAAGCGGAAGAGGAAGGTCAGCAGCAGGGTGTTGATGTGCTGGCCGTCGACGTCGGCGTCCGCCATGAGAATGATCTTGTGGTAGCGGAGCTTCTCGATGTCGAAGTCCTCGTGGACCCCGGTGCCGAAGGCCGAGATCAGCGCCTGGACCTCGGTGTTCTGAAGGATCTTGTCGACCCGGGCCTTCTCGACGTTCAGGATTTTGCCGCGGATCGGCAGGATCGCCTGGTACATCGGGTTGCGGCCGGACTTCGCCGAGCCGCCGGCCGAGTCACCCTCGACGATGAAGATCTCGCACTTGGTCGGGTCGTTGGACTGGCAGTCGCTCAGCTTGCCCGGCAGTGAGGCGGACTCCAGCAGGCCCTTGCGGCGGGTGAGGTCGCGCGCCTTGCGGGCGGCGACGCGCGCGGTGGCGGCCTGGATGGACTTGCGGATGATGTCCGCGGCCTCGTTGGGGTTGCGGTCGAACCAGTCCGTCAGGTGCTCGTGCACCACCTTCTGCACGAAGGTCTTGACCTCGGTGTTGCCCAGCTTGGTCTTGGTCTGGCCCTCGAACTGCGGCTCACCCAGCTTGACCGAGATGATCGCGGTCAAGCCCTCGCGGATGTCGTCGCCGGTGAGGTTGTCGTCCTTCTCCCGCAGCAGCTTGCGGTCGCGCGCGTAGCGGTTGACCAGACCGGTCAGCGCGGCCCGGAAGCCCTCCTCGTGCGTACCGCCCTCGTGGGTGTGGATGACGTTGGCGAAGGAGTAGACACCCTCGGTGTACTGGGAGTTCCACTGCATCGCGATCTCCACCGAGAGCATCCGCTCCTTGTCCTCGGCCTCGATCGCGATGACGGTGGGGTGGATCAGCTCGCCCTTGCGCGAGTTGAGGTACTTCACGAAGTCGACGATGCCGCCCTCGTAGTAGTACGACACCGTGCGGGCCGGCTGCTCCTCGGTGGCCTCCGCCGCGTCCGGGTCGTCGGCGTTCACCGTCGCCTTGGCCGACTCGCGCTCGTCGGTCAGGTTGATGGTGACGCCCTTGTTGAGGAACGCCATCTCCTGGAACCGCCGCGACAGCGTCTCGAAGGAGTACTCGGTGGTCTCGAAGACGTCCGGGTCGGCCCAGAAGGTCACCGTGGTGCCGGTGTCCTGCACCGCCTCGTGCTTGGCCAGCGGGGCGGTCGGGACGCCGAGCTTGTACTCCTGGGTCCACCGGAAGCCGTCGGTCTTGATGTCGACCGCGACCTTGCTGGACAGCGCGTTGACCACGGAGACGCCGACGCCGTGCAGACCGCCGGAGACGGCGTACCCGCCCCCGCCGAACTTGCCGCCCGCGTGCAGCACGGTGAGCACGACCTCGACGGCCGGCTTCTTCTCCACCGGGTGGATGCCCACCGGGATGCCTCGGCCGTTGTCGACCACCCGCACGCCGCCGTCGGCCAGGATCGTGACGTCGATGGTGTCCGCGTACCCGGCCAGCGCCTCGTCGATGGAGTTGTCCACGACTTCCTGCACCATGTGGTGCAGACCGCGCTCACCGGTGGAGCCGATGTACATGCCCGGCCGCTTGCGGACCGCGTCCAGCCCTTCGAGGACGGTGATGGCGCTGGCGTCATAGGACGAGGCCCCTGGTGTGGGGGCCTCGCCGCTCTGGCCGGCGGCAGTGGACGGAAGGTTCTCGTTGGGGTTGCCGGAATCGGCCACGAAGCGCCCTTTCTGGCACAGCACAAGCCGTCTCTCGGACTCTCCGGGAGCGGCTGCGTCGTTCGACATTTCCGCGGGGGCGGGATTACTTACCAGTCTACCGGTAGCACTGACACTCGTGGCCGTTTGCGGGTGCCTGAGTACGCATGTGCCGCCCTGAACCGCCGCCGCCCGACTCCCCATATACGGGGCGGGGCTCCAGGAGGCTCACACCGCCACTCAGCGCTTCGGCCCGGCAGCTCATGGCGACCACCCCCGTCCCCGCGTACCGACCGGCGGGTACGGCACCCCGCGAACCCCGGGAACAGGGCCGTCCGAGGGGGGTGTGCGGGACCGGGCGGGGGTATCCGATCAAGTGGGAAGCGCAGACGGCTGTGGGCGATGTTTCACGTGAAACATCGCCCACAGGACGGACCAGGCAGCCGCTCGCCGCCTGGCCCAGTCAGCCGTAGTCGCCGCCCGGTCCGGTGCTGCCGGGCGCGCGCAGCGGGCCGCCGTAGCCGCGGCGGGGGCCGCCGGGGCCCAGCACCTTGATCATCCGGACCGTGCCCTGGCCCAGGTCGTCGTTGAGCCGGGCCACCAGCTTGGGGGCGAGCAGCCGGAGCTGGGTGGCCCACGCCGTGGAGTCGCACTGCACGGTCAGCACCCGCTGGTCCGGCTCCTCGTCGTAGCGCAGCGGTACGCAGTGCCGGGCCAGGTCCTCTCCGACGATCTGGGGCCAGCGGCCCATCACCCCGCCGACCGCCGCGGGGGCCTCCCAGCCGCGCTCGGTGATCAGCCGGTTGATCGCCGTGCCCAGCGGCAGCGGGTCGCGGCCGTCGGCCCGGGCGCCCGACCGCAGCCCGCCACCCCGGCGGGCCTGCTTCCGGTCACGGGCGGCCTGCCCGCGGGCCCGGGCCTGCTCCTTGGCGGCTCGCAGGGCGACCCGGGCCAGGTCCACGCCGGAGGCCTCGGGCTGCGGGGCGGCGGGAGGGGAACCGGCAGAAGCAGGGCCGGCAGGAGGGGCGCCCGCGGGACCGGCAGGAGCAGGGCCGGCAGGAGGGGCGCCCGCGGGACCGGGGGAGCCGAGGGGACCGAAGGGCTCCGGCAGGGGAGGGGTCCGGTTCACCGCCGCGCCACCTCCCCGTCCGCCACGTCGTAGCGCACCCCGGCCAGCACCCCCGGTACGTCGCCGTCCACGGCCGCGGTGACCAGCACCTGCTCGCCCGGTGCGACCAGTTCCGCCAGCCGCTCCCGGCGCCGGGTGTCCAGCTCGGCGAAGACGTCGTCGAGGACCAGCACCGGCTCGTTGCCCTCGGTGCGCAGCAGCTCGTACGAGGCCAGGCGGAGCGCCAGCGCGTACGACCAGGACTCGCCGTGACTCGCGTACCCCTTGGCGGGCAGCTCGCCCAGCTTCAGTTGCAGGTCGTCGCGGTGCGGACCGACCAGGGTCACCCCGCGCTCGATCTCCTGCTTGCGGGCCTCCGCGAGCGCCGCCGTCAGCAGCTCGTACAGCTCCTCGCGCGGCCGCACGCCGGTGGCGGCGCCCCGGTACTCCAGGGCAACCGGGCCGCCGCCGGGGGCGAGCTGGTCGTACGCCTTGACCGCCAGCGGCTGGAGCGTGGCCACCAGGTCCAGCCGCTGGGCCAGCAGCTCCGCGCCGGCCCTCGCCAGGTGCTGGTCCCACACGTCCAGCGTGGACAGGTCCATGGAGCGGCCGCCGTGCCGACGGGCCATGGCGGCGGACTTCAGCAGGGTGTTGCGCTGCCGCAGCACCCGCTCGTAGTCCGAGCGCACCCCCGCCATCCGCGGGGAGCGGGCGGTGACCAGCTCGTCCAGGAACCGGCGGCGCTCACCGGGGTCGCCCTTGACCAGGGCGAGGTCCTCGGGGGCGAACAGCACCGTACGCACGATGCCGAGCACGTCCCGGGGCCGCACCTGCGAGGAGCGGTTGATCCGGGCCCGGTTGGCGCGGCCCGGGTTCAACTCCAGCTCGACCAACTGCGAGCGCTCGCCCTGGGTGACCGAGGCCCGGATGATCGCGCGTTCGGCGCCGGTGCGCACCAGCGGGGCGTCCGAGGACACCCGGTGGCTGCCGAGGGTGGCGAGGTAGCCGACCGCCTCGACCAGATTGGTCTTGCCCTGCCCGTTGGCGCCGGTGAAGACGCTGACGCCCGGACCGAGAGGCACCTCGGCCCGGGCGTAGGAGCGGAAGTCGGCCAGCGACAGATGCGTGACGTGCATGGTGTGGCGCCGACCTTCCCCCGGCATGGCCGTACACGTCTCCGTGCACAGCCTGTGGACTGCTTCGCCCGCGGGCGGCGTAACGCCCGCGCGCGCCTACTTCTGCTTCGCGGATTCCACCGCGTGCCCGCCGAACTGGTTGCGCAGCGCGGCGATCATCTTCATCTGCGGCGAGTCGTCCTGCCGGGAGGCGAACCGCGCGAACAGCGAGGCGGTGATCGCCGGCAGCGGCACCGCGTTGTCGATGGCGGCCTCGACCGTCCACCGGCCCTCGCCGGAGTCCTGGGCGTAGCCGCGGAGCTGCTCCAGGTGCTCGTCCTCGTCCAGCGCGTTGACGGCCAGGTCGAGCAGCCAGGAGCGGATGACCGTGCCCTCCTGCCAGGAGCGGAAGACCTCGCGCACGTCGGTGACCGAGTCGACCTTCTCCAGCAGCTCCCAGCCCTCGGCATAGGCCTGCATCATCGCGTACTCGATGCCGTTGTGGACCATCTTGGCGAAGTGGCCGGCGCCGACCTTGCCGGCGTGCACCGCGCCGAAGTCGCCCTCGGGCTTGAGCGCGTCAAAGACCGGCTGGACCTTGGCGACGTTCTCCGCGGTGCCGCCGTACATCAGCGCGTAGCCGTTCTCCAGGCCCCAGACACCGCCGGAGACGCCGCAGTCGACGAAGCCGATGTCCTTCAGGCCCAGCTCGACGGCGTGCTTCTCGTCGTCGGTCCAGCGGGAGTTGCCGCCGTCCACCACGACGTCGCCGGGGGAGAGCAGCGAGGCGAGCTCGTCGATGGTGGCCTGGGTCGCGGCGCCGGCCGGGACCATGACCCACACGACCCGCGGGCCCTTGAGGGCGCCGACCAGCTCCTCCAGGCTGTTCACGTCGGCGAGGTCCGGGTTGCGGTCGTACCCGATGACGGTGTGGCCGGCGCGGCGGATGCGCTCGCGCATGTTGCCGCCCATCTTGCCGAGACCGACGAGACCGAGCTCCATCAGACATTCCTCAATCGTTGTGTGCGGAGAGTTGCCAGGGGTGCAGCCGGGGCTTCCTACCCGCGCCCGAGCCTACGCCCGGACCCCCGCGCACACCTGTGGGGTCAGCCGCTCATCGGACGGCCGTCAGCCGCCCGGCGCAGCGCCTCGCGGCGCTCTCCACTGCCGTGCCGACCGGGCGTCAGCCGCTGAGCCGCACCGGCATGATCAGGTACTTGTAGGTCTCGTCCGCCTCGGCGTCCAGCGCGGGCTTGCCGCCCAGCAGCGCCGGCTTGGTGGAGGTGGTGAAGGAGAGCTGGGCGACCGGGGAGTCGATCGCGCTCAGGCCGTCCAGCAGGAAGGTCGGGTTGAAGGCGATCGAGATGTCATCACCCTCCAGCTGGGCGTCGACCCTTTCCACAGCCTGTGCGTCGTCGCTGGAGCCGGCCTCCAGGATGAGCACGCCCTGCTCGAAGGTGAGCCGCACCGGGGTGTTCCGCTCGGCGACCAGCGCGACGCGCTTGACGGCCTCCACGAAGGGGGCGGTCTCGATCACCGCGACCGAGTTGAACTCGGTGGGGAACAGGGTGCGGTACTTCGGGAGGTCGCCCTCCAGCAGCCGGGTCGTCGTGCGGCGGCCCGCGCCCTCGAAGCCGATCAGGCCCTCGCCCTTGCCGGAGCCGGACAGCGCCAGGGTGACGGTGTCGCCGCTGGTGAGCGCCTTGGCGGTGTCCAGCAGCGTCTTGGCGGGCACCAGGGCGACGGCGGAGACGTCGGGCGCCTCGGGCTTCCAGCGGAACTCGCGGACCGCGAAGCGGTAGCGGTCGGTGGAGGCCAGGGTGACCGTCTCGCCCTCGATCTCGATGCGCACGCCGGTGAGCACCGGGAGGGTGTCGTCCCGGCCGGCCGCGATGGCGACCTGGGCGGCGGCGGAGGCGAACACCTCGCCGGGGACGGTGCCGGTGGCGGTGGGCATCTCCGGCAGCGTCGGGTACTCCTCCACCGGCAGGGTGTGGAGGGTGAAGCGGGAGGAGCCGCAGACGACGGTCGCCCGTACACCGTCTGTGGAGATCTCCACCGGGCGGTTGGGCAGGGCGCGGCAGATGTCGGCGAGCAGGCGGCCGGAGACGAGGACCGTGCCGTCCTCCTCCACCTCGGCCTCGACCGAGACCCGTGCGGACACCTCGTAGTCGAAGCTCGAGAAGCTGAGGGCGCCGTCCTCAGCCTTCAGCAGAAGGCCCGCGAGGACGGGCGCCGGCGGACGGGCCGGGAGGCTGCGGGCCACCCAGGCCACCGCCTCCGCGAGTACATCGCGCTCCACCCGGATCTTCACCGGAAACCGCCTCCTGCTGTTGCTGGCTCTCGTCGACTGCCGGACCAGTCTGACGCACGCCGCCGACAGCCGGTGCGGCTCGGGGTCAAATCGCGATCCGGCGGTCGGCGGCCAGTTGTGCACAGGCCCTGCTTCGAAGCGGATTCCGAGCTAACTATGAGTGGCAGTAGTAGTAGGGCCTGTGGAAACCGTGGATAACCTCGTTTGCCCAGGTCAACACCGATTTTTTATCCACTGCCCCTGTGGGCGGAACCGGTGGACAACTCGCCCCTTCTGTGGATGCCGGGGACTTGTCCACACTCGATGCACAGACCGGCCCGAGTTCCCCACAGCTCCGTCCCCAGTTTTACCCCGCTTGCCCACAGGGCAACCCGGCAACTTCGTGTGACCGCTTTCACTCGAAGCGGTAACCGGGCCGGAGAGGTTGCCGAACAGTGGACAGGGCTGTGGAGAAGCTGTGGATCACGGCCCCCAACCTGTGGGCCGCCGGTGGACAACCTCCGGCCGGTGCTGCGGGCAACCAAGTTGTCCACAGCCTGTGGAATCCCGTCAGCCACAAATCCACACCCCGCTGACGTGCGGTGATCCACTCTCCCCAGGGTCCTCTGTGGACAGGATCTGGACAACTCGGCAGTCCCCAGGGTGTGGACGGACCATCGGCCGGTTTTCTGTGGACGACGCCGTGACCAGGTCGTCTATTCGAACGCCACAGGCTGTGGAGGACGCCGCCGAGTGACCGCCGGCTCCGAGCAGCCCCCGCCGCCGAGCAGCCGTCGTCTCCCCCGTGGACCCCGCCGAGCGGCCTGCGAGCGCCCGCTCCGGGCTTTCCGACCCGGCCCGCGTACGCCGAAGAGGGCGCCTCCGTTCTTGGAGACGCCCTCTTCGGGAACGTGCCGCAGGCACGGCCGGGCGAGGCGCGGCGTGGCCGCGAGGCGCAGACCCGGCGGGCCCGCCCTCCCACGGCCGCCCGGCCCGCGGTGCCGCGGTGCCTCAGCCCGCCTTGATGCGGTTGGTCAGCTCGGTGACCTGGTTGTAGATCGAGCGCCGCTCCGCCATCAGCGCGCGGATCTTGCGGTCCGCGTGCATCACCGTGGTGTGGTCGCGTCCGCCGAACTGCGCGCCGATCTTCGGCAGCGACAGGTCGGTCAGCTCCCGGCACAGGTACATCGCGATCTGCCGGGCGGTCACCAGCACCCGGCTGCGCGAGGACCCGCACAGGTCCTCGACGGTGAGCCCGAAGTAGTCCGCCGTCGCCGCCATGATCGCGCCCGCGGTGATCTCGGGTGCCGCGTCCTCACCGCCCGGGATGAGGTCCTTCAGCACGCCCTCGGTGAGCCCCAGGTCCACCGGCTGCCGGTTGAGGCTGGCGAACGCCGTCACCCGGATCAGCGCCCCCTCCAGCTCCCGGATGTTGCGGGAGATCCGCGAGGCGATGAACTCCAGTACCTCCGGCGGGGCGTTGAGCTGCTCCTGCACCGCCTTCTTGCGCAGGATCGCGATCCGGGTCTCCAGCTCGGGCGGCTGGACGTCCGTGGTCAGGCCCCACTCGAAGCGGTTGCGCAGCCGGTCCTCCAGCGTCATGAGCTGCTTGGGCGGCCGGTCCGAGGAGAGCACGATCTGCTTGTTGGCGTTGTGCAGGGTGTTGAAGGTGTGGAAGAACTCCTCCTGGGTCGACTCCTTGCTGGCCAGGAACTGGATGTCGTCCACCAGCAGGATGTCCACATCCCGGTAGCGCTTGCGGAAGGTGTCGCCCTTGCCGTCGCGGATCGAGTTGATGAACTCGTTGGTGAACTCCTCCGAGCTGACGTACCGCACCCGGGTGCCCGGGTAGAGGCTGCGCGCGTAGTGCCCGATGGCGTGCAGCAGATGGGTCTTGCCGAGCCCCGACTCCCCGTACACGAAGAGCGGGTTGTACGCCTTGGCAGGCGCCTCGGCGACCGCCACGGCGGCCGCGTGCGCGAACCGGTTGGACGAGCCGATGACGAAGGTGTCGAAGAGGTACTTGGGGTTCAGCCGGGCGTGCGGCTCGCCGGGGCGGCCGGCGCCCGCCCCCGCCGTGCCGCCCGGGCCGCCCGTGCCGGCGGTGCTGCCGCTTCCGCCGGCTCCCGGCATCCCCGCACCCGGCATCCCGGGGCCGGGCATGCCGGAGCCGGACATCCCCGGTCCGCCGCCAGGCTGCTCCCGGCGGTCGCCGGGGCCCGGGTCGTAGGAGGAGTCCCCGCCCTGCGGCCCGCGGTAGTCGCGGTGGGCCTGCGGCTGGCGGGTCGCGGCGTACGGATCGCGCTCCGGGAAGCCGCCGAGCCGCTGCTGCTGCCAGGACAGGTCCTCCTGGGTGCGCGGCCAGGCGCCCGGGTCGGGGCGCTGCCGCTCGTAATCGGGGTAGGCCGGGCGGACCGCGGGCAGCCCGTCGTCCGGCAGCGGCTGGTGTCCGTAGCCCCCGCCGTCGTAACCCTCGTACGGCTTGTCGTACTGCTTGTCATACGGGCGGTCGTACGGCTTGTCGTACGAGTCCGGGGCGCCGTAGCCGTCCTGCGGCCCGCGCTCGTCGTACCGCGCCTGGCCGTGCGGCGGCGCGCCGGCCGGGGCGGTGGGCTCGCCCGCCGAGTCGTCCACCGTGATCGCGATCCGGATGGTGCGGCCGCACTCGCGGCTGAGCGTCTCGCTGATGAGCGGGGCCAGCCGGCCCTCCAGCACCCGCTTGCCCCATTCGTTGGGGACGGCGAGCAGCGCGGTGTCGGCGACGAGGGCGAGCGGCTGACACCGCTCGATCCACTGCCGGTCCTTGGCCTCGATGCTCTGCTGGCCGTCGCCGCCGAGGAGCTGGTCGATCACTCGCGGCCACACTGCGGCAAGATCAGCGGGTACGTCAGCCACAGGGCACGCTCTCTCACAGGTCCCACGAATGTGTGGTTCTCGGGACGGGGCGGAAGGACAGGCAGGAAAAGAATCCGAGTTCAGCCACGGTAGTCGGGCGGGCTCACGTCGTTCAAGTTGTTGTCCACAGCCTGTGTATAGCGACCCGGAGGCGTCCCGGACCCGGCATGCGGGTAGGGAGCTGGTTTGACCGGATGGCGTAGCCGCGCGTACCGTAACCAGGTCGAGTTGTCGATGGCTGCTGCCGCCTGCCTCCGATGGGCAAAGATCATCACGGTGATCGGTTAGCGGTGCACTCGGGCGTATTGCGAGCTACTCGTGGGCGCACGGTGACAGCCAGGCGATGTCCCGCCACCCACGATTCCCTTCTGGAGCCCCCGAGTGAGCAAGCGCACCTTCCAGCCGAACAACCGTCGTCGTGCCAAGACCCACGGTTTCCGTCTGCGCATGCGTACCCGCGCCGGCCGCGCGATCCTCGCGTCCCGCCGGAGCAAGGGTCGCGCGAGCCTGTCCGCCTGAACCGCGCGCAGGTCATGACGTGCTGCCTACCGAGAATCGGCTGAGGCGGCGCGAGGACTTCGCGACCGCGGTACGCCGAGGACGCCGGGCCGGTCGCCCGCTCCTCGTCGTCCATCTACGAAGCGGTGCCACGGACCCGCACGCGTTGGGGGAGAACGCTTCCCCGACCCGTGCGGGTTTCGTCGTCAGCAAGGCCGTCGGCGGCGCCGTGGTCCGCAACCACGTCAAGCGCCGACTGCGCCACCTGATACGGGACCGGCTGGCCTCGCTGCCCCCCGGTAGCCTGGTGGTAGTACGGGCGCTGCCCGGAGCGGGCGACGCCGACCACGCAGAACTGGCCCGAGACCTGGATGCCGCACTTCAGCGGTTGCTGGGAGGGGGCGCGCGATGAAGTACCCGCTGCTGGCCCTGATCAAGCTGTACCAGTGGACGATCAGCCCACTGCTGGGCCCGGTTTGCCGGTACTACCCCTCGTGCTCGCACTACGGCTTCACCGCGATCGACCGCCACGGCGCGCTCAAGGGCACCGCCCTGACCGCCTGGCGGATCCTGCGGTGCAATCCCTGGTCGCCGGGCGGCGTCGACCACGTACCCCCACGTAAGCGCCCCCGGTGGCACGAAATGCTGCGCGACCGACTGTGCGGCGGCAAGGGCGGGCCCTCCGCCGAGACGAGCCCGGCCGACGAGACCTCGCCCCATGCTCAAGGAGCCTGATTAGTGGACACGATTGCCAGTCTGTTCAGCTTCATCACCACACCCGTCTCGTGGATCATCGTCCAGTTCCACAGTCTGTACGGCGCGATCTTCGGGCCCGACACGGGCTGGGCCTGGGGTCTGTCGATCGTGTCCCTCGTGGTGCTGATCCGTATCTGCCTGATCCCGCTCTTCGTGAAGCAGATCAAGTCGATGCGGAACATGCAGGTGCTCCAGCCGAAGATGAAGGCGATCCAGGAGCGCTACAAGAACGACCGCCAGCGCCAGCAAGAAGAGATGATGAAGCTGTACAAGGACGCGGGCACCAACCCGCTGTCCTCGTGCCTTCCCATCCTGGCGCAGTCGCCGTTCTTCTTCGCCCTCTACCACGTGCTCTCCAGCATCGCCTCGGGCAAGACCATCGGCGTCATCGACGAGCCGCTGCTCGCCAGCGCCCGTCAGGCGCACATCTTCGGCGCTCCGCTGGCCGCCACCTTCACCGACAGCGCCGAGAAGGTCGCCAGCCTCAACGCCTCGATCGTCGACGTCCGCGTCGTCACCGCGATCATGATCGTGCTGATGTCGCTGTCGCAGTTCTACACGCAGCGCCAGCTGATGCAGAAGAACGTCGACCTCACGGTGAAGACCCCGTACATGCAGCAGCAGAAGATGCTGATGTACATCTTCCCGGTGATCTTCGCCGTCATGGGCATCAACTTCCCCGTCGGCGTCCTCGTCTACTGGCTGACCACCAACGTGTGGACCATGGGTCAGCAGATGTACGTGATCAACCAGAACCCGACCCCGGGCAGCAAGGCGCAGGACCAGTACCTGGAGCGGCTGCTGAAGAGCGTGTCCACGCACGGGGAGATCCGCGGCCGTCGCCGGCGCAACATCCTGCGCGCCATCGTGGCCAAGGGCCCCGACCGCAACGACAACGAGCGCAAGTTCATCTCCAGCCTGGCCAAGGCGGGCTTCTCGCCGCAGGCCGACGGCACGGTCACCAAGGTCGACCCCGCCACCGCCGAGGCGGAGCTGTCCGGCGCCCGCCGCCAGCAGCCCAAGCGGCAGACCAAGGCCAAGCGCCAGCAGGCCGGGACCCAGCCGACCGGCTCCCAGGATGCCGACGAGGCGGTGTCGCTGGAGAAGCCCGACGCTCCCTCCGGCGCCACGCCCAAGCAGGCCGCCAAGCCCGCCGGCGCCCGTCAGCAGGCCAAGTCCGGACAGCGCAAGGGCCAGCAGCGGCCCAAGCACCCCTCGTCCAAGAAGTAAGCCCGCCCACCAGCACCACGACGTACCTAAGGAGCCCATCCGTGACGGAAGCCACGACCTCCACCGCTGAGGGTGGCGACACCCTGACCCGCCTGGAGCAGGAGGGTGAGATCGCGGCCGACTACCTGGAGGGCCTGCTTGACATCGCCGATCTCGACGGTGACATCGACATGGACGTCGAGGCGGACCGTGCCGCGGTCTCCATCGTCAGCGACGTGGACGCCCGCGACCTGCAGAAGCTGGTGGGTCGGGACGGCGAGGTGCTGGAGGCGCTCCAGGAGCTGACCCGGCTGGCCGTGCACCGGGAGACCGGCGACCGCAGCCGGCTGATGCTGGACATCGCCGGCTTCCGCGCCCAGAAGCGCACCGAGCTGGCCGAGCTCGGCGCCCAGGCCGCCGACGACGTCAAGAACAGCGGCGAGCCGGTCCGGCTGGAGCCGATGACCCCCTTCGAGCGCAAGGTCGTCCACGACGCGGTGGCCGCTGCCGGTCTCCGCAGCGAGTCCGAGGGCGAGGAGCCGCAGCGCTTCGTCGTCGTGCTCCCCGCCTGACCCTCCGCACCGACCCGGCCCCGTCTGCTCGCAGGCGGGGCCGCGTTCGTCAGCCAGCCCATCTCCCTTAGCCTCGGTAAAGCGACAGCGGTACGGAAGGACGGTTTCCCGTGACGGAAGCAGAACAGCTTCCCCAGGCGCCCCCGGAGGCGCGGAAGATCTTCGGCGAGTTCTTCCCGGAGGCGGTCCGGTACGCCGAGCTCCTCGCCGACGCGGGCGTCCGGCGCGGCCTGATCGGCCCGCGCGAGGTGCCGCGGCTGTGGGAGCGCCACCTGCTGAACTGCGCGGTGCTCTCCGAGGTGGTGCCCGAAGGGGTCACCGTCTGCGACGTCGGCTCCGGTGCCGGGCTGCCCGGCATCCCCCTCGCCCTGGTCCGTCCCGACCTGAAGATCACCCTGCTGGAGCCGCTGCTGCGCCGCACCAACTTCCTCCAGGAGGTCGTCGAGCTGCTGGGCCTGGACCATGTGACCGTCATGCGCGGCCGGGCCGAGGAGGTCATGGGCAAGCTCCCGCCCGTGCACGTCGTCACCGCCCGCGCGGTGGCGCCGCTGGACCGGCTGGCCGGCTGGGGCGTCCCGCTGCTGCGCCCCTACGGCGAGATGCTGGCGCTCAAGGGCGACACCGCCGCGGAGGAGATCCAGGGCGCCCGTGCCGCCCTCAGCAAGCTCGGCGTCGTGAACACCTCGGTGCTCCAGGTCGGCGAGGGCCTGGTCGATCCCCTGTCCACGGTGGTCCGGGTCGAGGTGGGCGAGAGCCCCGGCGGCGTCCGCTTCGCGGCCAAGCGCGCCAAGGCCGCCCGCACCTCACGCCGCCGCCGCTGACCTGGTCGGTGTCACCGGGACGCCCGCCGCACTGGCGGTGGGCGTCCCGTATGTGTGCATGCCGGAGTGTCGTGACTCCCGGCCCCCGCGGCGAGTGCCTCAATGTTTCACGTGAAACGTCGCCCACTGCTGCAGGGAATCATCGGCCGCGGTCGCGCGGCTGCCGCACCGCGAGACCGCAAGCCGCCCGCGCGGGTGGCCCGGTTGTCCACAGAGGTGGAGTTGTCCACAGAACGACCGACCTCGCTGGTTCACGACCCCGAAACCATGACAGGCTCTCCCCACTGCGAGCCTGAAGCCGAGGAGAGTGAATCCTTGCGGTCCGACGCCAACATCGCGGGCGCGATGACCGACCCGGTCCCCGGTCCCCGCACCGAATCGGCGGGGGAGGATGTTTCACGTGAAACACCGCCCCCGATGGACGACGCGCCCGTGGGACGCTCCGCCCACCTGGCGGTCGAGGCACTGGGCCGCGCGGGTCAGGGTCTCCCCCGGCCGGAGCAGACCCGCATCATCGTGGTCGCCAACCAGAAGGGTGGGGTCGGCAAGACCACCACCACGGTCAACCTGGCCGCATCGCTGGCCCTGCATGGGGCCCGGGTCCTGGTGATCGACCTTGACCCGCAGGGCAACGCCTCCACCGCCCTCGGCATCGACCACCACGCGGAAGTCCCGTCGATCTACGACGTCCTGGTCGACAGCAAGCCGCTCTCCGATGTGGTGCAGCCGGTCCCGGACGTCGAAGGACTCTTCTGCGCCCCGGCCACCATCGACCTGGCCGGCGCGGAAATCGAACTCGTCTCGCTGGTGGCTCGGGAGAGCCGTCTCCAGCGGGCGATCCAGGCGTACGAGCAGCCGCTGGACTACGTCCTGATCGACTGCCCGCCGTCCCTGGGCCTGCTCACCGTCAACGCCCTGGTGGCCGGCGCCGAGGTGCTCATCCCGATCCAGTGCGAGTACTACGCGCTAGAAGGACTGGGGCAGTTGCTGCGCAACGTGGAACTGGTCCGCGCCCACCTCAACCCGTCGCTGCACGTCTCGACCATCCTGCTCACCATGTACGACGGACGCACCCGGCTTGCCTCCCAGGTGGCCGAGGAGGTCCGCAGCCACTTCGGCGACGAGGTCCTGCGCACCAGCATCCCGCGCTCCGTCCGCATCTCCGAGGCGCCCAGTTACGGCCAGACCGTCCTGACCTACGACCCGGGCTCCAGCGGTTCGCTCTCTTACCTCGAAGCTGCCCGCGAGATCGCCCTGCGCGGCGTCGGCCTCAGCTACGAGGCGCAAGCCACCCATCTGGGCAACCAGAACAACCAGCACAGCATGTCGGAGGGGACCACATGAGCGAACGACGAAGGGGTCTGGGACGCGGACTCGGTGCGCTGATCCCCGCCGCACCCCAGGAACGGTCCGCCCCCACGACGGGAGCGCACTCCGCTGCCCCGGGTACGGGGTCCACCCTGACCGCCGAGCGGGGAGTGGCCGCCGCCAAGGTGACCTCGATCCCGCAGAGCAGCGCCCCGGTGGACGGCTCCCCGACGGCGCCCGAGCCGGCCTACACGGCACCCGAAGGCGCCTACTTCGCCGAGCTGCCGCTGGACGCCATCACTCCCAACCCGCGCCAGCCGCGCAAGGTCTTCGACGAGGACGCGCTGGCCGAGCTGGTGACCTCCATCCAGGAGGTCGGCCTCCTCCAGCCCGTGGTGGTGCGAGAGCTGAGCGCCGACCGCTACGAGCTGATCATGGGCGAGCGCCGCTGGCGGGCGTCCCAGCAGGCCGGATTGGAGCGCATCCCCGCGATCGTCCGGGCCACCGAGGACGAGAAGCTCCTCCTGGACGCCCTGCTGGAGAACCTCCACCGAGCCCAGCTCAACCCGCTGGAAGAGGCCGCCGCGTACGACCAGCTCCTCCAGGATTTCGACTGCACCCACGACCAGCTCGCCGACCGCATCGGACGCAGCCGCTCCCAGGTCACCAACACCCTGCGGCTGCTGAAGTTGGCACCCACCGTGCAGAAGCGGATCGCCGCCGGAACCATCCTGGCCGGTCATGCCCGGGCCATACTGCCCGTGGAAGACCCCGAGGCCCAGGAAGAGCTGGCCCGCCGCATCGTGGCGGAAGGGCTCACGGTGCGCAATGTCGAGGAGATCGTGCGGCTGATGGGCTCCGAGCCCGCCGCGCCCAAGAGCAAGGGCCCCCGGGCCGGCGCCCGGGTGTCTCCGGCCCTGTCCGAGCTGGCCACCCGTCTCTCCGACCGCTTCGAAACCCGGGTCAAGGTCGACCTGGGCCAGAAGAAGGGCAAGATCGTCGTCGAGTTCGCCTCCATGGAGGACCTCGAGCGCATCCTCTCCACGCTCGCGCCGGAGGAGGGCCCGGTGCTCCCGCGCGGCGAGGCCGAGCCCGACTCCCCGGCGTAGTCGCCGGCCCCCGGCGACCGGGCGGTAGGGACCTTTTACCCGGGGCGGGTCCAGGTCCCCAGGGCACGCCCCTGGGGGACGCGGACCCGCCCCGGTGGCCTGTTCCTGTATGCGCCTCATCACCCCATCGATACGATGCGTTCTGGTATGCGCATCCGGCCTGATCCGCCGCGGAGGGAGAGCCCTGGCATGCGAGAGATGAGCCGCAGCCAAGTGGTGACAGCGACACTGGGACTGGGTGTCGTCGGAGGGTTCATCGGCAGTCTGCTTCGGGAGCGGAGCACGCTGGCAGCCGCACTCGACGCGGCTGACGAAGGAAGTGAGGATCACCCCTCATGGGGCGTCGGCTCGTACCGCTCACGCTGGACAACCTCCCGGATCTCCCCCAGCGCTGCCGCACCTGTGTCTTCTGGGAGCTTGATCCCGTCAGTGGAGAAGCCGCAGTAAGAGGAGGCACGGCGGATCAGGAGAAGGAAGCCTGGATCTCGGCCGTCCTGCTGGACTGGGGATCGTGCGGACGCGTCGTCTATGTCGACGACGCCCCGGCCGGCTTCGTGCTCTACGCTCCCCCGGCATATGTGCCCCGGGCCACGGCCTTCCCGACCAGCCCGGTCTCGCCGGACGCGGTCCAGCTCATCACCGCACTGATCGTCCCCGGCCATCAGGGGCAGGGGCTCGGCCGGGTCCTGGTGCAGACGGTCGCCAAGGATCTGCTCCGCCGGGGCTTCCGGGCCATCGAGGCGTTCGGCGATGCGCGGTGGAAGGAGCCGGCCTGTCTGCTGCCGGCCGAGCATCTGCTCTCGGTGGGGTTCAAGACGGTGCGGCCCCATCCCGTGTATCCGCGGCTTCGGCTGGAGCTGCGCTCCACGCTCTCCTGGAAGGAGGACGTGGAGCTGGCCCTGGATCGGCTCCTCGGCGGGGTGAAGAAGGAGCCGGCCCTGCGGCCGCTGTAGCCGCCCCGCCCATGTTGAACGGCCCACCCCGTGGAGGGATGGGCCGTTCAATGTTTCACGTGAAACATCGGCCGGATGTTTCACGTGAAACGTGGTCCCATGCTGGGGCCCTGGATGAGGAGACGTCCGGCTCAGGCCTTCGCGGTGGCGTCACCGAGGAAGGGCTCCAGGTCGCGCACGATCGCGGCCTTCGGCTTGGCGCCGACGATGGTCTTGGCGACCTCGCCGCCCTGGTAGACGTTGAGCGTCGGGATCGACATGACCCCGTACTTCGCCGCCGTGGCCGGGTTCTCGTCGATGTTCAGCTTGACGACCTCGATCTGGTCGCCGTGCTCCTGGGCGATCGCCACCAGCGACGGGGCGATCTGGCGGCACGGTCCGCACCAGGCGGCCCAGAAGTCGACGAGCACGGGCTTGTCACTCTTGAGGACGTCCTCCTCGAAGGACGCGTCGGTCACGTTCTTCAGGTCGCCGGCCACGGCGGCCTCCTTCACTTCGCGGGGTGTGTGAGTGGGAATGGGATGGGTCAGATCGCCGCGGTCTTCTCGGGCTCAGCGGTCTGCTCGCTGTCCGAGAGGGCCGCGAGGAAGCGCTCGGCGTCCAGGGCCGCGGAGCAGCCGGTGCCGGCGGCGGTGATGGCCTGCCGGTAGGTGTGGTCGACCACGTCACCGGCGGCGAAGACTCCCGCCAGGTTGGTGCGGGTCGAGGGGGCGTCCACCTTCAGGTAGCCCTCGTCGTCCAGCTCCAACTGGCCCTTGAACAGCTCGGTGCGCGGGTCGTGGCCGACGGCGATGAACAGGCCGGTGACCGGCAGCTCACTGGTCTCGCTCGTCTTGGTGTCGCGCAGCGTCAGCCCGGAGAGCTTCTGCTCGCCGTGGACCGTGGCCACCTCGCTGTCCCAGGCGAACCGGATCTTCGGGTCGGCGAAGGCCCGCTCCTGCATCGCCTTGGACGCCCGCAGGGTGTCCCGGCGGTGCACGATGGTGACGGACTTGGCGAACCGGGAGAGGAAGGTCGCCTCCTCCATGGCGGTGTCGCCGCCGCCGACCACGGCGATGTCCTGGTCCTTGAAGAAGAAGCCGTCACAGGTGGCGCACCAGGACACGCCCCGACCCGACAGAGCGTCCTCGTTGGGCAGACCCAGCTTGCGGTGCTGGGAACCGGTGGTGATGATCACGGCCTTGGCGCGGTGGACGGTGCCCACCGTGTCGGTGACCGTCTTGATCTCACCCGTGAGGTCCACCGAGACCACGTCGTCCGGGATCAGCTCGGCGCCGAAGCGCTCGGCCTGAGCCCGCATGTTGTCCATCAGGTCGGGGCCCATGATGCCGTCGCGGAAGCCCGGGAAGTTCTCCACGTCGGTCGTGTTCATCAGCGCGCCACCGGCGCTGACGGCACCCTCGAAGACCAGCGGCTTCAGCGAGGCGCGCGCCGTGTACAGCGCTGCCGTGTAGCCGGCGGGCCCGGAGCCGATGATGATCACGTTACGGACGTCGCTCACGGGTTTCTTCCTCGTCTCTGCAGACTGCACTACTGCCTACGGGCGGGTCCAAGGACTCTCACCCCACGCAACGGATACTACGGGCGATGCATTCCCGGGTCGGGAACGCGGCCCGGAGACGGCCGGCGGGCAGCAGGGACGAGGAGCGGTCTCAGGGGCGCGGGTAGTCGTGCGTCAGCAGGACAGTCGCCTTGTCGCCGTCCGGCAGCTGGGTGCAGGAGGCGTCCATCACATACGCCTGCACCAGCTTCGGGTCCCGGGCGTGCGGCATGACCACCAGATAGGCGGCCGAGCCCTGGTAGCTGCCCTGCCGGGCGGCGAGCGCGGTCTCGCTCCTACCGGTCCCCTCCTGGACGCACGGCGGGACGGCGACGCCCTCGGTGCGGAAGGTGGAGGGGGCGTCGGCGCTGCGCGGGGACCGAGGAGACTTCTCCGCCTCGCCTTGCTGGGCGCTCTCCTGGCTGCTCTTCGCGGCCGGGCCCAGCAGCTCCTTGACCTGGCTGCCCACCGGCGCACCGGCGAACGTCTCCTGCTGGGCGGAAGCCGCCGAGCGGTCGGCACGGGCGGCGGTGGGCGGAGCATCGGCAGGCTGGATCGCCTGTAGCACGAAGACGCTCATGCCGACGGCGGCCACCCCGAGCACGGCGCCCAGCACGGCCCCGCGCCGCCGGCGCGTCGAGCGCTGACCGCGCCCCGGCCCGGCAGTGCCGCCGGGGGCGGTCGGGGCGGCGGAGCGCCCGGCCGGACGATCGGCGGCACCGGACCGAGGCCGCTCGTCCGATGCGGTGGTGGAAGCCGGAGCGGCCGCTGATGTTTCACGTGAAACATCAGCGGTTGCGACATCAGCGGTCGGCTCCCCACCCGACGGCTCGTCCGCCGGCGTTGTTTCACGTGCAACATCGCCGGTCGAGGGGGCGGTCGCGTCGAGCAGTGCCTCAGCGGCCAAGGCCGCGTCGATCCGGCCGGCGACGTCGGCGGGCATCCGGGTCGGCCCCGGCAGGGTGCCCAGCAGGCCGCGAATCTCCTCCAGCGAGGAGCGGACATCGGAACAGAGCGGGCAGGCGTCCACATGGGTCCGGACGGCGGCCGTACGGGACGGCGGCAGCAGGCCCTCGGTGAGATCGGAGATCTCCGAGACATCCGGGTGCCGGGTCGTGTCGGTCGTGGATGTCATGCGCGCCCACCTCCGCCCTTCACTGCTGCAGGATCGTGCGGTCCCGCATCCCTCGGTCCCGACGCCGGTGGGACGGATGTCCCTGGCGTCCGGTTCCTTCCCCGGTCGCTGGTCGCGCTATCCCCGTTGTCGCCGCGCAGATGAGTGAGCATGGGCAGGAGGCGTGCCCGGCCCCGCGCACAGCGGCTCTTGATCGTCCCGGTGGGGACGCCGAGGATCGCGGCGGCCTCGGCGACCGGATAGCCCTGCATGTCCACCAGCACCAATGCCGCCCGCTGCTCGGCCGGCAGCCTGCCCAGTGCCGCCAGCAGCTCCCGGTGGAGGTCGTGGCGCTCGGCGGGGGCCTCCGCCGACTCGTGCGGCTCCAGGAGCTGCTCCAGCTTCTGGGTGTCGTCCACCGGGGAGGTCTTGCGGGAGTCCGCCTTGCGGGCCCGGTCCAGGCAGGCGTTGACGGTGATGCGGTGCAGCCAGGTGGTGACCGCCGACTGACCACGGAAGGTGTGGGCAGCACGGAACGCGGATACCAGTGCGTCCTGGACGGCGTCGGCGGCCTCTTCCCGGTCGCCCAGGGTCCGCATCGCCACGGCCCAGAGCCGGTCGCGATGGCGTCGGACCAGCTCGCTGAACGCGTCCGGGTCGCCGGCGACATGCCGCGCCAGGAGATCGCGGTCGTCCACCGTGCCCAGCTCGTCGGCTTCCAAGGGTGCGCCCCCTCCCTGGCTGCTCATGGCGATGGCGTCAGCCGGTGAAGCGCACGTCGGCGACACCCTGTTTGTATCCGGGCGAACTGTAGCCGTCCTGGCCCGAGTACGGCATGGCGGTGATCCACATCAGCACATAGCGGCTCTTGACGGGCTTCTCCGCCTTGAGGTCCAGCGTGGTGCCGCTGGTGGTGCCCTTCGCGATCTGCTTCAGGGAGCCCACCGGGTCGCCCGAACTGCCGCCCGGGGAAAGCGAATCGGTGGCGTAGAGGGCAACCGTGGTGTGGTCGCCGCCGTAGCGCAGGGCCAGGGTGGCGGTGGACACGTCCTTCTCGGCGCCGAGGTCGTAGACGATGCCCACACCCCGCTTCACCGTGGGGGCGAACTCCGGCCCGTCCACGTAGTACTTGGTGCGCCAGTGGCTTTCCTGGTCGCCGTCGTAGGTGTCGGCGACGTCCTCTGGCTTCTGCGCGACGCCGTCCGGGGCGTACTCCTGGGCGTCCTGCACCTTCAGCGGCACCGGGACGCCGGGCTTTTTGTCATCTTCCTCGCCGCCGCCGGTGGTGGTCGTGGTGGACTGCGAGGGGTTGGGTTCGTCGGCGGCGTCCTGACGGCCGAGGAGCTTGTCGGCGATCTGCCAGCTACCCAGCCCCAGCGCGGCGATCAGTAGCGCCGAGACCACCCACTTCAGCGCCTTGCCGGTGCGGGTCTGGAGCGGCGGAGGCGGCAGCGGCGGCAGCGGGGCGACCGGGCCGGCGTGGTGCCCCGTGCCCCGACTGAACCCCTGCTGATAGGTGGTGCCCTGCTGGTATTCGGCGGCGGTGGGGAACTCCGGCTCGGGCGGCCGGATCCGGGGCATCGCCGCGACGGCCTTGGCCAGCTCGTCCGGCGTGGTGCAGGGCTGCTCCTGCCGGGAGGCGGTGGCGCCGTCGTTGACCAGGGCGCGCATGGCGATCTCGGAGAGGCCCCGGTGCACCCCCGCCCGTACCTGGTCCGGAGGCAGCAGGCCGATCGTCTTGGGCAGCCCGGACAGTCCGTGGGCGTCGTTCTCATACGGCCAGCGCTGGGTGAGCGCCGCGTACAGCAGCGCCCCGATGGCCTCGGTGTCGGTGCGCTGGGGGCGCTCGGCGCTGATGCCGCGCAGGGCCGCGTTCACCGCGAGGCCGCGGATGCGGTACTGGCCGGTGGAACTGCGCAGTACCGCTCCAGGGGTGAGCCTCAGGTGGGCCAGGCCCTCGCGGTGGGCGGCCGCCATGGCCTGGGAGACCTGGCTGACCAACTGGTAGGCGTCGTGGGCCTCCATGGGGCCGGCCGCCAGCAGGTTGGTCAGCTCGGTGGCGTCGGGCAGCCACTCGTGGACCACGTAGACCAGTTCGCTGTCCTCGACCGCGTCGAGGACCTGGACGAACCGCGGATCGCCCAGCAGGGCGGAGGAGCGGGCGGCGGCCAGCACCGACCGGGCCCGGGGGTGACGGGCGGGCAGGACATGGACGCCGACCGCGCGGCGCAGCTTCTCGTCGACTGCGCGCCAACTGCTAAAGCCGTCCAGACGGGTGACGCACTCCTCCAGCCGGTACCGTCTGGCGATCTTGTACCCGCTGTGCAGTTCCGGGGCGGCGGGGGCGGGTGGCTCACCCGGCGCCCGGTCGCCGTCTTCCGCGGACGTGTCCGTCGGATCCTGCGCCTGCTCCACCCCGTCGGTCGCGGCCTTCTCCGCTTTCGCGGTCAGCGGCTCGTCACCGCTGTTGTCGGCCACGTCGACGGCAGCCGTGCTCCGTTCCGCCACCGTCGTTCCTGCCTCCCCATCCGTAGCGCCATGTCTGACAGCCATGCCAATTGTGCCCACAGTCCGGTGCTATGCACGACACGCGGCCCTGGGCGATGGTTGTGCGACCGGCCCCGGTTCGATCTCCCGGTCAGCGGCCGAGCCGGCCGCGGACCATGCCCACCATGGCGTTGAGCTCGGCGATCCGCATTTTCCGGGCCGCCACGTAGAAGACCATCAGCAGCACCAGCCCGCCGACGAGCAGGGCGATCAGCGATCCGCCCGCGCCGCGTCCGAGCAGTTCCAGGACGCCGAACGCGACGGCGCCGCCGGCCACCGCGGCGGGCAGCGAGGCCATGCACAGCCGGGCGTAGGTGCGCACCACGTGCGCCCCGTCCAGGTCGCCGCCGAGCCGCAGGCGCAGCCGCCGCCAGGCGACGCCGACGCCGACCGCGTAGGCCAGGCCGTAGGCGGCGGCCATGCCGACCACCGCCCACCGGGCCGGCAGGACGAGGTAGCAGACGGCGGAGGCCGCCGCGTTGACCGCGGCCACGATGACCGTGTTGTAGAAGGGGGTGCGGGTGTCCTCGTAGGCGTAGAAGCCACGCAGCACCACGTACTGCACCGAGTAGGGGATCAGGCCGAGGCCGAACGCCATCAGGATGAAGCCCATCCCGGTCGCGGCCTGATCGCTGGCGGAGGCGTACAGCAGGGTGCACATCGGCAGGCCCAGCGCCAGCAGGGCGAAGGAGATCGGCACGATGGCGACGGCGGAGTTGCGCAGGCCCTGCGAGATGTCGTCGCGGACGGCCCCGGGGTCGTCGTCGTGTGCGGCGCGGGAGATCCGCGGCAGCAGCGCGGCCATCACCGAGACGGTGATGATGGCCTGCGGCATGCCCCAGATGAGCTGGGCGTTGGAGTAGGCCATGATGCCCGCGCCGTCCTGGCCGGAGGCCTTGCCGGCGGCGGTGGCGAGCTGGGTGACGACGACCACGCCGGCCTGGTTGGCGAGGACGAACAGCACCGTCCACTTGGCCAGCTTCACCGTCTTGCCGAGGCCGTGGCCCTTCCAGTCGAACCGGGGGCGGAACCTGAAGCCGGCCTCCCGCAGGTAGGGCAGCATCGCCAGGGCCTGGACGACGAGGCCCAGCAGGGTGCCGATGCCGAGCAGCCGCACGCCCTCGGCGGGGATGGTCTCCACGCCCATCCGGGACGCGGCGGAGGTGCCGTAGATCCAGATGAACATGCCGAAGGTGAAGATCACCACGATGTTGTTCAGGACCGGGGTCCACATCATCGCGCCGAACCGGCCGCGGGCGTTGAGGATCTGCCCCATCACCACGTGCACGCCCATGAAGAAGATCGTGGGCAGGCAGAACCGGGCGAAGGTGACCGCCACGCTGTTGGCGGCGACGTCGTCCGCGATGGGATCCGACATCGCCTTGACCAGCAGCGGCGCCCCGATCACGGCGAGCGCGACGATCACGCCGAGCGCCACCATGACCAGGGTGAGCAGCCGGTTGGCGTACGCCTCGCCGCCGTCCTCGTCGTTCTTCATGGAGCGGACGAGCTGCGGCACGAACACCGAGTTCAGTCCGCCGCCGACGGTTAGGATGTAGATCATCGTCGGCAGGGTGGCGGCCACCGTGTAGGCGTCACCGAGCACGGCGGCGCCGAGCGCGCCGGTGATGACCAGGGTGCGGGCGAAGCCGGTGAGCCGGGAGACCAAAGTGCCGGCGGCCATCACGGCGCTGGACTTCAGCAGGCCGGAGGCACGGCCGCCGGACTTCTTGACGGCCGGGGCCGGTCCGGGGGCCTCCTCGGGCTCCGCCGGCGCGGGCTGCCCGCCCTGCCCCTGCTGGTCGCGGTACAGGTGCGCGAAGGCGTCCGGCTCGGGATGCTCCTCGCCGGCCCGGGTGACGAGGTCGTCCACACCGGTGAACTGCACGGTGCGGGCGTCGTCGCCGTAGGGCAGGTGCCGGGAGGGGCCGTCGGGCTCGGGCGCCGGGGTCTGCGCCCACACCCGGGGGTCGGGCGCGTACTGCGGGGCCACCGGCTGCTGGTAGAGCGGCTGGGGCTCCGGGTAGGTGCCGGGAGGCGGCGGCGGGTGCGCCGCCCGGTCGTACAGCGCCTCCCCGACCGGGTCCTGCGCGGCCAGGTCGCGGCTGCCGTAGGGGTCCTGGTCGTAGGCGTGCTGGAGGTACGGATCGGGCGCGGCGAGCTCCGGCGGGTACGGGACCGGCTCGGGGGCCGCCCCGTCGTGGGGCGTGCCGCCTCCGCCCGCGCCCGGACCGCGGTCACCGTCGTACGGCGCGTTCATGGTTTACCCACCCTCATCGTCCCCGGCCGACCGGCCACGACATCGCTCAACGGTCCACTTTCTCACCCTGGCCCGGCGCGGCGGTGCTTTGCGCCGCGGTGTCCGGCGCGGGGTCACTCGGCTGCCCGGGGCCGGACGCGGCCCCCGGACGGTCGTCCTCGGCGGAGTCGGAACCGGCCCCGACCGGTCCGCCGTCGCCGCCCTCGGGGCCCGGACCGCCGTCGGTGGGTGCGTCGTCGGCTTCGCCGCCGCCGTCCGCCGCGGCGCGCTTGCGCTGGGTGTACATCCGCACCCCGGCCAGCACCAGCAGCAGGAAACCGCCGGCGATCACCAGCATCACGGTCGGCGTGATCTCCGAGACCTCGACGGTGAAGGTCATCGGCCGGCCGTACCGCTTGCCGTCGGGGGTGAAGAGCTGTGCGGTCACCGGGACCCGGCCGTTGGCGGCGGCGGACGCGGTGAACTTCACCGACTGGCTGTGCCCACCATCGATGCGCACCGGCAGCTCGGCCACCGAGGAGTCGCCGTTCAGCTTCAGCCGGGTCGGCTTGGTCGAGGTCAGCCGCAAGGTCAGCCGGTCGATGCCCTGGACCAACTGGTTCTGCACCGTGACCGGGATGGTGGCGCTGCGGCCGGACAGCGTCAGATCGGACTTGTCGATCAACTGCACCTCGGCCGTGAGGTTCTTCAGATGGCGCAGCACCCCGGTCCGGTAGCCGTTCGCTGCCTCGGCCTGACCGCGCCAGGACGTCGACATCCCCCGGTCGATGGCGTTGCCGAACGGCGTCACCACCCGGTCCGGCTGGGTGAGGATGCCCGCGAAGTCGTCCAGCGTCTCCTGGGTGGTGCGCACATCGCGGTACGTCGCCACCGGTAGCTCCGCCGCACGCAGCCGACCCGGGTAGCGCCGCTCACCCGGTACCTGGGTGGCGGCGCCGGGATCCGGCTTGGCGGCAGCGGCCGCGACCAGGTCGCTGGGCTGGCTCCAGCGCTGGGCGGAAAGGGCCCGCAGGGCGGTCGCCATCGACTGCGCCTGCGCGGCGCTGGGCATCCGCTGCGGGGCGACGACGATGTTGCGTTCCTTGCCCGGCTGCTGGTGGGTGAGGGCGAGGGTCTGCGCCAGGAACTGCTGGACCGCGAGGGTGGAGGAGTCGGCTCGGGTCATGTCGCCCTGGAAGGCGGTGGACAGTGAGGCGTCCGAGACCACGGCGGTGGTCCCGCCGCCGATGGGCCGGGCGGCGTTCGGCGCGTAGGAGAGGTCGTCGCGCAGACTGTCGCCACGGGCGATGATCTTGTCCGCACCGGCCGAGGTGGCGACGTCGACGATCGAGGGGTCGACGGCCCCGTCGACGGGCCAGGCGAAATCCACCGACGGCTTCACGTGAAGGATGGTCTCCACGGCGGTCTCGGCGACGTCCGTGGCGGGTCGGAGGTGGCTGAGCGAGCCGGACACCTCCTTGCCCCGGTGCGCCAGCGAGGCCAGGTCGGGGTCCCCGTAGGGCAGCGCGACGACCTTGCGGCCCTGTACCGCCTTCTCCAGCGAGTCCAGCCACCGCTCGGCGACGGCCTGGTTCTTCCCGGCGACCTGCTGATCCCCGTTCTTCACCTGGTAGCTGTTGGTCATCGCCTCGACCGTGGCCAGCAAGTCCGGGTCGATCACCCAGGTCACCGGCAGCTCCGCGCCCAGGGAGACGAGCCGCTCCAGCCGGCCGCCCGGGGCCAGCTCCGCGGCCAGTTTGTCGTCCTCGAACACCGGAGTCTGCTGGTCGTCCGTCCCGGTCTCGGCGGAGAGGTGGGCGGAGGAGACCAGCGGCCAGAGATAGGTGAGCTGCGTCTTCTTCTCCGTGGCCTCCGGCTGCCACGGCAGGAAGGTCCGCTCGATGCCCAGGACCTGGTCGTAGGGCTCGCTCGGGGTACGCCCGGAGAGCGTCACCCCGAGCTGGTAGACGCCCTCGCCGTCCAGTCCCAGCTCGTCCACCGGCACCCGCAGGCTGAAGTCCTGGCTCACCCCGGAGGGCAGCGCGGGGATCCGCACCCGATAGGAGCCGCCCAGCGCCTCGCCGTCCGCGCCGGACCGGAACGCGCCGCGCTTGGCGACCGCGTCGATCTGGCCCCGGCTGGACATCCGTGAGCCCAGTCGCACGTCCACCGTGGCCGGGCCGACCGTCTCCTTGCCGCGGTTGGTCACCGTGCCACTGACCGTGAGGGTGTCACCCTCCATGGGCGTGTTCGGCGAGAGCGTGTCGATCGCCACATCCACCGACCCCCGCTCGGGGGCCTTCGCGGCGGCGTTCGCGGCGGCGAGCCTCGCCGGCTGCTGCGGGGCGGCGGGGGCGGCATGCGCCGGCGGCATGGTCAGCAGAGCCGCCAGCAGCGGTGCCCCGGCCAGGACCGCGGCCATCCGCCGCAGCCGGCGCCGGGCAGGCCCGGGACCGGTCGTCCCCTGGAGATCTGCCGCCTCGGCCACGTGCTCGCCCGTCCTCGTCGTCTGTCGCGGTCCCTGATCGCCGGATTCCTTGCGTCCTGGCGTGGTGCGGGTTCCTTGCGTCCAGGCATGGTAACGAGCACCGCGGCCGCCGAGTGCCGCGGACTGCTCCACAAGATCGCGACCGGAGCGGCGCGGGGTGCGGCTCCCGAGAGCCGAATACCGGGCGGTGCCCAGGGCGGCGACACGTACCCTTTTCTGTTGTGCCGAACGCCAACGAAGAGACCCCGACCGCCCTGAGTCAGGTGCAACGCCGCGCCGTCAGTGAACTGCTGCGCGTGTCCCCTGTCGCCGACGATCTCGCCCGCCGCTTCCAGGAGGCCGGGTTCAGCCTCGCGCTGGTCGGAGGTTCGGTACGCGACGCGCTGCTCGGCCGGCTCGGGAACGACCTCGACTTCACCACCGACGCCCGCCCCGAGGACGTACTGAAGATCGTCCGGCCCTGGGCCGATTCGGTATGGGACGTCGGCATCGCCTTCGGCACCGTCGGCTCGCAGAAGGCCGGCTACCAGATCGAGATCACCACCTACCGCTCCGAGGCGTACGACCGCACCTCGCGCAAGCCCGAGGTCTCCTACGGCGACTCCATCGAGGAGGACCTGGTCCGGCGCGACTTCACCGTCAACGCCATGGCCGTGGCCCTGCCGCAGAAGGACTTCATCGACCCGCACGGCGGACTGGAGGACCTGGCCCAGCGCGTGCTGCGCACCCCCGGCACGCCGCAGGAATCGTTCTCCGACGACCCGCTCCGGATGATGCGGGCCGCGCGCTTCGCCGCCCAGCTCGACTTCGACGTCGCACCCGAGGTGGTGGAGGCGATGTCGGGAATGGCCGAGCGGATCGAGATCGTGTCCGCCGAGCGGGTGCGTGACGAACTGAACAAGCTGCTGCTGTCCGCCAACCCCCGCAAGGGCCTGGGCCTGCTGGTCGACACCGGGCTCGCCGAGCGCGTCCTGCCGGAACTGCCGGCGCTGCGCCTGGAGCGGGACGAGCACCACCGCCACAAGGACGTCTACGAGCACTCGCTGACCGTGCTGGACCAGGCGATCGACCTGGAGCAGGACGGCCCCGACCTGGTGCTGCGGCTGGCGGCGCTCCTGCACGACATCGGCAAGCCCCGCACCCGCCGCTTCGAGCCGGACGGCCGGGTCTCCTTCCACCACCACGAGGTGGTGGGGGCCAAGATGACCAAGAAGCGCATGACGGCGCTGAAGTACTCCAACGAGCTGGTACGGGACGTCTCGAAGCTGGTGGAGCTGCACCTGCGCTTCCACGGGTACGGCACCGGTGAGTGGACCGACTCGGCGGTGCGCCGCTACGTCCGGGACGCCGGTCCGCTGCTGAGCAGGCTGCACAAGCTGACCCGGTCGGACTGCACCACCCGCAACAAGCGCAAGGCGTCCGCGCTCTCCCGCGCCTACGACGGTCTGGAGGAGCGCATCGCCCGCCTCCAGGAGCAGGAAGAACTGGACGCCATCCGACCGGACCTCGACGGCAACCAGATCCAGCAGGTCCTCGGCATCACGCCGGGCCCCGCGGTCGGCCGGGCCTACGCCTTCCTGCTCGACCTCCGCCTGGAGAACGGGCCGATGGCGTACGACGACGCCGTGGCAGCGCTGAAGGAGTGGTGGGCCGCCCAGGAGTGAGGCGGAAGCTTCCGTCGATGTTTCACGTGAAACATCGACGGGAGGGCGGTGCCGGCGGGCTCAGGTGGGATGTTTCACGTGGAACATCCCTCCCCAAGCCTGGGGACGCGGCAAGCGGGGCGATGTTTCACGTGAAACATCGCCCCGCTCTCATGCCGAGACCTCCGCTCACAGTGCCTGCCGGGCCCGCCAGCGCAGGAGCAGGGCCGCCACCAGTGCGTAGAGGGCGGTCACCAGCAGGACGATGGGCACCGACCGTCCATCCGGTGGCAGCAGGAGCACGGAGACCGCGGCTGCGGCGACGAAGGCCGTGTTGTAGAGCACGTCGTAGAGCGAGAAGACCCGGCCGCGGTGGGCGTCGTCCACCTGCGTCTGGACGACCGTATCGGTGGTGATCTTCACGCTCTGGGTGGTCAGTCCCAGCACGAAGGCCGCGGCGAGCATCGGGACGAGCGCGAACGGCAGACCAAGCGCCGGAGTGAGCACGGCGGCCGACACCGTGCAGCCGGTCATCCAGCCCGCCCGGCCCCAGCGGCCGATCCCCCACGGGGACAGCACGGCCGCCGCGAAGAAGCCCGCTCCCGAAACGCCCACGGCCAGCCCCAGCAGGCCGAGCCCCTGCGACTCGGTGGACGACCAGGCATACCGGCAGAGCATCAGCACCATCACGGTGAGCGCGCCGTAGCAGAAGCGCACCACCGTCATCGCCGCGAGCGCCCGGGCGGCCGCGCGCCGCTCGGAGAGATGGCGCAGCCCGTCCAGCAACCCGCGGGCGGTGGAGAGCAGGGCGGCCCGGAGCCGGGACTGCACCTGCTCGGGGTCCGGGCCGAGCAGTTCGCGCCCAAGCAGCAGGGAGACCAGCGCCGAGCAGAGGTAGAGGACGGCGCCCACCAGCAGGACCGCGGCATCCGAGTCTGCTCCCGCCAGCCGGACGGCGAAGGCGATGCCGCCGCCGGCGGTGGCGGCGAGCGTGCCGGCGGTCGGGGAGATCGAGTTGGCCATCACCAGCCGGTCGGCGTCCAACACCCGGGGCAGCGCGGCGGAGAGCCCGGCCAGCACGAACCGGTTGACGGCGGTCACCGAGAGCGCGGAGGCGTAGAAGAGCCAGTCCGGGACCGAGGCGACGACGAGCAGCGCCGTCGCGCCGGCGAGGGTGGCCCGCAGCAGGTTCCCGTACAGCAGCACCTGGCGCCTCCGCCAGCGGTCGAGCAGGACGCCGGCGAACGGTCCGAGCAGGGAGTACGGCAGCAGCAGCACGGCCATGGCCGAGGCGATGGCCGCGGGCGAGGTCTGCTTCTCGGGAGAGAAGACGACATAGGCGGCCAGCGCCACCTGGAAGACGCCGTCGGCGCACTGGGAGAGCAACCGCACGGCCAGCAGCCTGCGGAAGTCCCCCAGTCGCAGCAGCACCCGCAGATCGCGCACGACGGACATGGCGACAAGGGTCACACACGGCGAAGGTCCCCGGGCAGGAGCCACGGGGACCTTCAGCGGGAGGCGCGGATCAGCGCTCGACCTCGCCCTTGATGAACTTCTCGACGTTGGCGCGGGCCTCGTCGTCGAAGTACTGCACCGGCGGGGACTTCATGAAGTACGAGGACGCCGAGAGGATCGGGCCACCGATGCCCCGGTCCTTGGCGATCTTCGCGGCGCGCAGCGCGTCGATGATGACACCCGCCGAGTTCGGCGAGTCCCACACCTCCAGCTTGTACTCGAGGTTCAGCGGGACGTCACCGAAGGCGCGGCCCTCCAGGCGGACGTAGGCCCACTTGCGGTCGTCCAGCCAGGCCACGTAGTCCGAGGGGCCGATGTGGACGTTGTTCTCGCCGAGGTCCCGGTCCGGGATCTGGGAGGTGACGGCCTGGGTCTTGGAGATCTTCTTGGACTCCAGCCGCTCCCGCTCCAGCATGTTCTTGAAGTCCATGTTGCCGCCGACGTTGAGCTGCATCGTGCGGTCCAGGACGACGCCCCGGTCCTCGAACAGCTTGGCCATCACGCGGTGCGTGATGGTGGCGCCGACCTGCGACTTGATGTCGTCGCCGACGATCGGGACACCGGCCTCGGTGAACTTGTCGGCCCACTCCTTGGTGCCGGCGATGAACACCGGGAGGGCGTTGACGAAGCCGACCTTGGCGTCGATGGCGCACTGCGCGTAGAACTTCGCGGCGTCCTCGGAACCGACCGGCAGGTAGCAGACGAGGACGTCGACCTGCTTGTCCTTGAGGACCTGGACGACGTCGACCGGCTCCTCGGCGGACTCCTCGATGGTGAGCCGGTAGTACTTGCCGAGCCCGTCCAGGGTGTGGCCGCGCTGGACCTGGACGCCCGTCGAGGGCACGTCGCAGATCTTGATGGTGTTGTTCTCGCTGGCGCCGATGGCGTCGGAGAGGTCCAGGCCGACCTTCTTCGCGTCCACGTCGAAGGCGGCGACGAACTCCACGTCCTTGACGTGGTAGTCGCCGAACTGCACGTGCATGAGACCCGGCACCTTGGCCGCCGGGTCGGCGTCCTTGTAGTACTCGACGCCCTGCACCAGCGAGGCGGCGCAGTTGCCCACGCCGACGATGGCTACGCGAACCGAACCCATTCCGGTTGCTCCCTGTGTTCGTTCGAGGCCCGCTTGCATGCGGGACCTCACTTTTCGGTGTCGTCGGACGGATCCGGCCGGGTGCTGCCCCCGTGCCGGGGCAGGCCGCCCGTGTCAGATGTGTCGTCCTGCCGGACGGAACCGCCGGGAGCGGTGTGCCGTCGGTCCCGCCCGGCCCGCTCGCTCTCGATGAGCTCGTTCAGCCAGCGCACCTCGCGCTCCACCGACTCCATGCCGTGCCGTTGCAGCTCCAGCGTGTAGTCGTCCAGGCGCTCACGGGTGCGGACCAGCGAGGAGCGCATCTTCTCCAGGCGCTCCTCCAGACGCGTGCGCCGGCCTTCCAGCACCCGCATCCGCACCTCGCGCTCGGTCTGCCCGAAGAAGGCGAAACGGGCGGCGAAGCTCTCGTCCTCCCAGGTGTCGGGACCGGTGTGGGAGAGCAGCTCCTCGAAGTGCTCCTTCCCTTCCGCCGTCAGCCTGTAGACGATCTTGGCGCGGCGGCCGGCGAGCGACGCGGCCAGCGCCTCCTCCGGGGCGCTGCCCGGTTCCTCGATCAACCAGCCGTTTGCGACCAGCGTCTTGAGGCAGGGGTACAGCGTCCCGTAGCTGAAGGCCCGGAAGATCCCGAGCGAGGTGTTGAGCCGCTTGCGCAGCTCGTACCCGTGCATCGGCGCTTCCCGGAGCAGACCGAGGACGGCGAACTCGAGGATGCCGGAGCGTCTGCTCACCCGTCTTCTCCTCTTCCGCCGCCCGTCACGCGCTGCCGGGTGCCCACGTATCGGCGCGCTATGCCGATCCGATGTATCGGTCCGATACATCCCGACGATAGGGGTGGGGCGGTGGTGCGACAAGGGCGACCTGGGTGAGCGGCATCACATACGCGGAACGCAGTAAACGACTTGCCTGATTTGGGGGGAACTTCGGTCCGCCATGGTTTGGCGGTCTGCGTAGTCTGTGCGGCATGCACACCACTGGGAACCGCGTGACCACGGGAAGCGTCCTCTCCCTGGGTGCATTGCGGATGAGCCCCGGCATGTGCTCGTCCGTATCCATGTCGGGGGACCGGAACTCAAGCGCCGCTTCCAGGCCGCAGTGCCTGCCCGAGGAGTAGTCGTTCGATGAGCGAGCACCGTCGCAAACCGCCGCAGCCCCAGGGTGGCGGGCGTGCCGCGGCCAGACGAGCCGCCCAGCAGTCATCCGGCCGCCGGGCGGCTCCCGGCCGTCCGGACCCGCAGCCGCAGCACGGATCCCACGGCGAGGAGCAGCCGGCCTACGGCGGCCGCGCCGAGGCCCGGCGGGCCGCGCAGCGCGGTGGACGCCGGCGTGGCGCTCCGGCGGCGGCCGCCGCCGCGGCGGGCGGGCCTCCCGGCAAGAAGCGGTTGATCGACTACCCCCGCCACGACAAGTACGGCTGGCGGCGCTGGACGCCGTCCTGGAAGCTGGTCGGCGGGCTGTTCCTCGGGTTCGTCGTGTCGGTGCTGGGCGCGTCGGCGATCGCGTACGCCTGGGTGGACCTGCCGGACATGGCGAAGACCGCCAAGGCGCAGAACAACGTCTACTACTGGGCCGACGGCAAGCAGATGGCCGCGACCGGCGGCGAGATCAACCGGCAGAACCTCGCGTACGAAGACATCCCCAAGAACATGCAGAACGCGGTCGTCTCCGCGGAGAACAAGTCGTTCTGGGACGACTGGGGGGTGGACCCCAAGGGTATCGGGCGTGCCTTCTACAACATGGCGAGCGGCGGCGACACCCAGGGCGGCTCCACCATCACCCAGCAGTACGTGAAGAACGCCATGCTGGACGACCGGAGCCAGACCCTCTCCCGTAAGGCCAAGGAGCTCTTCATCTCCGTGAAGGTCGGCCAGAAGAGAACCAAGGAGGAGGTGATGGCGGGCTACCTCAACACCTCTTACTACGGCCGCGGCGCCTACGGCCTGCAAGCCGCCGCCCGCGCCTACTACGGCAAGAGCGCGAAGGACCTGAACGCCAGCCAGTGCGCCTTCCTCGCCGCCGTCCTCAAGGGCTCCACCTACTTCGACCCGGCCGGCGCCCCCGAGATCGACCCCAAGGGCGCCACCCGGGAGGAGAACACCCGGCGGGCCACCGAGCGCTGGGGCTGGATCCTCGATCAGATGGTGCAGGACGGCCACCTCACGGCGGCGGAGCGCGCCGACTTCACCGAGTTCCCGATGCCCGAGGAGCCGAAGAAGGAAGCCAAGCTCGGCGGGCAGATCGGCTACCTGGTCGACACCGCCAAGGCCAACTTCATCAACAACAACGACCAGGGCATCACGGCCAAGGACCTCGCCGAGGGCGGCTACGAGATCCACACGACCTTTGACAAGACGAAGGTCGACAAGCTCGAGAAGTCCGTGCAGGCGGTCTACGACAAGCACATCGACCCGAAGAAGCGCCCGGAGACCGACACCCACGTCCAGTTCGGCGGCGCCTCGGTCGACCCCAGGACCGGCGCCCTCGTCGCCATCTACGGAGGCCAGGACGCCACCAAGCACTACACCAACAACGCCGACAAGACCGGTGCCGCGGTCGGCTCGACGTTCAAGCCGTTCGTGCTGGCCGCGGCGATGCGGGACGGGGTGCGCGACCCCGAGGGTGACTTCGAGCAGGGCTCGGACACGCGCCGGATCATCGACCCGGACACGGCGATCTACAACGGCGACGACGGCCTGAAGATCAAGAACTACGACGGCAGCGTCTGGCACGACGAGAACGGCAAGGAGTGGAACCAGACCAACGACGAGCACACCGACTACGGGGACATCAACCTGCGTGAGGCGATGATCCACTCGGCGAACTCGCCGTTCGTCCAGCTCGGCATGGACATCGGCATCAAGCAGGTCCGGGAGGCTGCGGTCGACGCCGGTCTGCGCGAGGACAGCCTGATCGGCGCCGACGTGCCGTCGTTCTCCATCGGCATCTCCGACCCCAGCGCCATCCGGATGGCCGGCGCATACGCCACCTTCGCCGCCAACGGCAAGCAGCGCGAGCCCTATTCGGTGACCAAGGTGGAGCGGCTCGGCGAGACCGTCTACACGCACGACGGCGGGAAGTCCAAGCGGGCGTTCTCCAGCGCGGTGTCCAGCAACGTCACCGACGTGCTCCAGGACGTCGTGAAGAAGGGCACCGGCAAGAACGCCAGGCTGCCCGGCCGGCCGGTCGCCGGCAAGACCGGAACCACCGACGGAAACAAGTCGGCCTGGTTCGTCGGCTACACCCCGCAGCTCTCCACCGCGATCGACATGTACCGGCTGGACGACAACGCGGCCAACAAGAACCGCAAGTTCGAGGAGATGTTCGGCACCGGTGACCAGCCGAAGATCCACGGCTCGTCGTTCCCGTCGCAGATCTTCCAGGCGTACATGTCCAAGGCGCTCGACGGCGAGAAGGTCATGCGGTTCCCCGAGCCCGAGGACCTGGACGCCGACACCGTGTACGGAGGCGGCGCGAAGAGCCCCGAGCCCACCCCGTCCCCGGAGCCCTCGACGCAGAGCCCGTCGCCGAGCCCGACGCCGAGCAAGCCGTCCCCCTCTCCGTCCAAGGAGCCGTCGAAGGAGCCGACCAGCCCCTCCCCGTCCACCTGCGGTCCGTTGGACTGGACGTGCGACGACGGTGACAACGGCGGTGGCGACCCGAACGGCGGCCAGACCGGCGGAGGCGACGACGGCGGCACCGCCGAGGGCCAGGACGGTGGCGCCACCGACGGCGGCGTCACCGAGGGCCAGAGCAACGGCGGCCAGACGAACGGCGGCCAGAGCAACGGCGGCCAGAGCAACGGCGGGCAAGCCAACGGCGGTCAGAGCAGCGGTCAGACGAGCGGCCAGACCAGCGGCCAGACCGGCGGCGGAGGCTGGCTCGGCGGCCAGGACGGCTGACCACCACTCCCCCGCACCCGGCACCAGGGCCGCCGCGCCCCGCGTACCCCCCCCCACCGGTGGGCCGGCGGGGCGCGGCGGCCCTCGCCGTATCCGGGCCGTACCCGCGTCACGCCAGCGGCGGGGGCGCACAGCGCCGTACGGCAGGATGTCCCCCATGCCGATCCCGGAGAAGACGACGAGCGCGCCACGCGACCGGTCCGTCGTGGCCCCGACCCGACACGACGAGGTCGCCGCCGCCGCCAGCGAGCTGGTCGGCGGGCGGTTCGGCCGCTGGGCGCGGCCCGGCGGTTTCGCGCTGTCCCCGGTACGGGTCGTCGCCCTGACGGTGATCGGCATGTTCGCCCTCGGCATGGTGCAGAAGCTGCCCTGTTACAACTGGGCCTGGTTCCGCGGCACCAGCTCCCAGTACACCCACGCCTGCTACTCCGACATTCCGCACCTGTTCGTCGGGCGCGGCTTCGCCGACGGGCTGGTGCCGTACTTCGACCGGCTCGGCGGCGACATGCCGTATCTGGAGTACCCGGTGCTGACCGGGCTGTTCATGCAGGTCGCATCCTGGTTGACGCTCCCCTTCGACGGGGACCTGATGTACCGCGAGCAGATGTACTGGCTGCTCAACGCCGCCATGCTGATGGTGTGCGCGGTGGTGACCGCGGTCTGCACCGCCCGCACCCACCGCCGCCGGCCCTGGGACGGCCTGCTGGTCGCCCTGGCCCCGGCCCTCGCGCTCACCGCCACCATCAACTGGGACCTGCTCGCCCTGGCGCTGACCGCCGCCGCGATGCTGATGTGGTCCCGCGAGCGGCCGCTGGCCTTCGGCGTGCTGCTCGGGCTGGCCACGGCCGCCAAGCTCTACCCGGCGCTGCTGCTCGGACCGCTGCTGCTGCTGTGCTGGCGGGCCTGGCGGTGGCGGGCGTTCACCACCGCCCTGCTGGGCGCGGCCGGCGCCTGGCTCGCGGTCAACGTACCGGTGCTGCTGTTCGCGCCGGAGGGCTGGAAGCAGTTCTACGCCTTCAGCCGGGAACGCGGCATCGACTTCGGCTCGTTCTGGCTGGTCATCACCCAGCGCACCGGCGGGCAGATCGAACCCGCCGACGTCAACACCTACGCCATGCTCCTGATGGGCCTGGCCTGCGCCGGCATCGCGGCCCTCGCCCTGATGGCGCCCCGCCGCCCGCGCTTCGCCCAGTTGGCGTTCCTCGTGATCGCGGCGTTCATCCTCACCAACAAGGTGTACTCGCCGCAGTACGTGCTGTGGCTCATCCCGCTCGCCGCGCTGGCCCGCCCCCGCTGGCGCGACTTCCTCGTCTGGCAGACGTGCGAGGTGCTGTACTTCCTCGGCATCTGGCTCTACCTGGCGTACACCTCCAGCGGGGACAAGCAGGGCCTGCCCACCGAGGGCTACCAGTTCGCGATCGTCCTGCACGTCGCCGGCACGCTCTACCTGTGCGCGGTCATCGTGCGCGACGCGCTGCGCCCGGACCGCGACGTCGTACGCCGCGACGGGTCCGACGACCCCTCGGGGGGCGTCCTGGACGGGGCGGAGGACGTCTTCACCGTCGGCGAGGCCGCCCGGGCCCCCCGGCACGCGGAGCGGACGGCGACCTGGACGCGGGTGGAGTGGGGCGCGGCCCGCGAGTGACACCCCTGCGGCAGACGGCGGCGGCCCGGTCCTCGGAGGACCGGGCCGCCGCCTTCGGCGCGGTGGTTCCTAGCGCTCGACCAGGCGGTCGTACTGCGTGGTGGTGTGCCGCAGGTGGGCGACCATCTCGTCGCCGACCCGGGGCTCCTGGGCGTCGGAGGGCACGAACAGGATGGACACCTGCATGTGCGGCGGCTCGGCGAACCAGCGCTGCTTGCCCGACCACACGAACGGCGACAGGTTGCGGTTGACCGTGGCCAGACCGGCCCGGGCGACGCCCTTGGCGCGCGGCATCACGCCGTGCATGGCCTTCGGGGCCTCCAGGCCCACGCCGTGCGAGGTGCCGCCGGCGACGACGACGAGCCAGCCCTCGGAGGCGGTGCGCTGCTGGCGGTAGCCGAACCGCTCGCCCTTGGCGACCTTGGTGACGTCCAGCACGGCGCCGCGGTACTCGGTGGCCTCGTGGTCGCCCAGCCACAGCCGGGTGCCGATCCGCGCCCGGAAGCGGGTCTGCGGGAACTGCTGCTGGAGCCGGGCCTGCTCCTCGGCACGCAGATGGCTGACGAACATGGTGTGCAGCGGCAGCCGGGCCGCGCGCAGCCGGTCCATCCACGCGATGACCTCCTCGACGGCGTCGGTGCCGTCGGTGCGGTCCAGCGGCAGGTGCAGGGCGAAGCCCTCCAGCCGTACGTCGTCGATGGAGTTGTGCAGCAGGTGCAGCTCGTGCTCGCCGATGCCGTGGCGCTTCATCGAGCTCATGCACTCGATGACGACCCGGGCGCCGACCAGGGCGTGCACCCCGTCCACCGAGGACACCGAGCGGATGACCCGGTCCGGCAGCGGGACCGGCTCCTCACCGCGCCGGAACGGGGTGAGCACCAGCAGGTCGCCGCTGAACCAGTCCTTGATGCGGGCGGCCTCGTAGGTGGTGCCGACGGCCAGCACGTCGGTGCCGAGCCGGGCGGCCTCCTCCGCGAGCCGTTCGTGGCCGAAGCCGTAACCGTTGCCCTTGCACACCGGGATCAGCCCCGGGAACTGGTCCAGCACGGTCTTCTGGTGCGCCCGCCAGCGAGCGGTGTCGACGTAGAGGGAGAGCGCCATGGCCGGACTGACCCTTTCTCAAGGCTTCGGTGTGGGGTGGTCGGGTGCGTCGGTGCGACGCGGTTCAGCGGCGCGACATGTAGAGGTCGAGCGCCTTGTGCAGCAGCTTGTTCAGCGGGAAGTCCCACTCGCCGATGTACTCCACGGCCTCGCCGCCGGTGCCCACCTTGAACTGGATGAGTCCGAAGAGGTGGTCGGTCTCGTCCAGCGAGTCGGAGATGCCGCGCAGGTCGTAGACGGTGGCCCCCATGGCGTACGCGTCGCGCAGCATCCGCCACTGCATGGCGTTGGACGGCCGGACCTCGCGGCCGATGTTGTCGGAGGCGCCGTAGGAGTACCAGACGTGCCCGCCGACGACGAGCATGGTGGCGGCGGAGAGGTTCACGCCGTTGTGGCGGGCGAAGTACAGCCGCATCCGGTTGGGGTCCTCGTTGTTGAGGACGGTCCACATGCGCTGGAAGTACGACAGCGGGCGCGGCCGGAACTTGTCGCGCACGGCCGTGATCTCGTAGAGCCGCTGCCACTCCTCCAGGTCGTGGTAGCCGCCCTGCACGACCTCGACGCCGGCCTTCTCGGCCTTCTTGATGTTGCGGCGCCAGAGCTGGTTGAAGCCCTTGAGGACCTCGTCCAGGGAGCGGTTGGCGAGCGGCACCTGGAAGACGTAGCGGGGCTGCACGTCGCCGAAGCCGGCGCCGCCGTCCTCGCCCTGCTGCCAGCCCATCTTGCGCAGCCGGTCCGACACCTCGAAGGCGCGCGGCTCGATGTGGGTGGCCTCCACGTCCCGCAGCCGCTTGACGTCCGGGTCCTGGATGCCGGACTTGATCGCCCCGGCGTCCCAGCGGCGGATGACCACCGGCGGGCCCATCTTCACGGAGAACGCGCCCTGCCGCTTCAGGTGCGCCAGCATCGGCTGGAGCCAGTCGTCCAGGTTGGGCGCGTACCAGTTGATCACCGGGCCCTCGGGCAGGTACGCGAGATACCGCTTCACCTTGGGGAGCTGCCGGTAGAGGACCAGCCCGGCGCCGACGAGCTGCCCGCTCTGGTCGAACCAGCCGAGGTTCTCCGAGCGCCATTCGGTCTTCACATCAGCCCAAGCGGGGACCTGGCAGTGGCTCGCCGAGGGCAGGCTCTGGATGTACGCCAGATGCTGCTCGCGGCTGATGGTCCTCAGGGTCAGGCTCATGCGGGGCGCTCCTTGGCAGGTGTGTCCCCATCGGTCAGGGGCTCCGGCTCTCGCGCCGAAAGCCTACTGGCACCGCGGAGCGCCCTCACGGGCCCGTGCGCCGGACGGGGACGGGGGGCGCACGGGCGGGGTGGGAGGGGTCAGCCGAGCACGCCGCCGAACAGGCCACCGTGCGCCAGACCGAGCCCCAGGCCGAGCGCCGAGGCGCCCATGCCGATGACCAGACCGGTGCGCTCGCGGGTGGTGACCGAGACGAACTGGCCGTAGGCGCCGGCGACCACGCCGATCAGGCCGGTCCAGGAGCTGATCAGGTGCAGGCTGTGGAACTGGGCGGTGACGAACGCGATCGCACCGAGCACCAGGGTGACGGCCATCAGCGTGTCCTGGAGGGGGTGCGGCTTGCCGTCGGTGGCGAAGAGTGACGAGGAGGGGTGACGACGCGGTCGTTGGAAGGCCTGGGCCATGGGGGACCTCCTGGCTCGCAGAGGACGGCGGATGGTAGCGCCGCACACACTCGATGGGTACAGAGTGAGTGCCACCTCCCGGGAATTTCAACCGGAAGCGGCTGTGCGGGTACTCTGTACGGTCTGCACCGGTATCCCGTCATGCCCGAAAGCAGGAGCCGCCGATTTCGGCGGGGACTGTCAGTGGCTGCGGCTACCGTTGCGTACGCATCACGACCCTCCTGCCACGGAACGACCGTGGCCGCTGAGTCCAAAGGAGGTGGGTTCCACATGCGTCACTACGAGGTGATGGTCATCCTCGACCCCGATCTGGAGGAGCGCTCTGTCTCTCCCATGATCGAGAACTTCCTCTCCGTCGTCCGTGAGGGCAACGGAAAGGTGGAGAAGGTCGACACCTGGGGCCGTCGTCGTCTCGCTTACGAGATCAAGAAGAAGCCCGAGGGCATCTACTCGGTCATCGACCTGCAGGCCGAGCCTGCGGTCGTCAAGGAGCTCGACCGCCAGATGAACCTGAACGAGTCGGTCCTCCGGACCAAGGTCCTCCGCCCCGAGACCCACTGAGCCTCCGGCTCACGGTCGTCGGGTCCGAGTAGCAGCAAGCAGCCAGCAGCAATCCCGCCGAGAGGTACCCCATGGCAGGCGAGACCGTCATCACGGTCGTCGGCAATCTTGTCGACGATCCCGAGCTGCGCTTCACCCCGTCCGGTGCGGCGGTCGCGAAGTTCCGCGTCGCGTCCACTCCCCGCACCTTCGACCGCCAGACCAACGAGTGGAAGGACGGCGAGAGCCTGTTCCTGACCTGCTCGGTCTGGCGCCAGGCGGCGGAGAACGTCGCCGAGTCGCTCCAGCGAGGCATGCGCGTCATCGTGCAGGGCCGGCTGAAGCAGCGGTCCTACGAGGACCGTGAGGGCGTCAAGCGCACGGTCTACGAGCTGGACGTCGACGAGGTCGGCCCCAGTCTCAAGAGCGCCACGGCCAAGGTCACCAAGACCACCGGTCGCGGTGGCCAGGGCGGCTACGGCGGCGGTGGCCAGCAGCAGGGCGGCGGCAACTGGGGCGGCGGCGCCCCGGGTGGCGGCCAGCAGGGCGGCGGAGCTCCCTCCGACGACCCCTGGGCCACCAGCGCCCCGTCCGGCGGCGGCCAGCAGCAGGGCGGCGGAGGCAACTGGGGCGGCAGCTCCAGCGGCGGCGGCTACTCGGACGAGCCCCCCTTCTAGGCCCGACGGGCCTGGGACGGGAAGCGGGCTCGTCACCCCACTTCTTGATCACACAGGAGAAACACCATGGCGAAGCCGCCTGTGCGCAAGCCTAAGAAGAAGGTCTGCGCGTTCTGCAAGGACAAGACCGCTTACGTGGACTACAAGGACACGAACATGCTGCGGAAGTTCATTTCCGACCGCGGCAAGATCCGTGCCCGCCGCGTGACCGGCAACTGCACGCAGCACCAGCGTGACGTCGCCACGGCCGTGAAGAACAGCCGTGAGATGGCGCTGCTGCCCTACACGTCCACCGCGCGCTAAGGAGAGGGTGACCGACTTATGAAGATCATCCTCAAGCACGAGGTCTCCGGCCTCGGCACCGCTGGTGACGTCGTCGACGTCAAGGACGGTTACGCTCGCAACTACCTGGTCCCGCGCGGTTTCGCGATCCGCTGGACCAAGGGTGGCGAGAAGGACGTGGCGCAGATCCGCCGCGCCCGCAAGATCCACGAGATCGCGACCATCGAGCAGGCCAACGAGATCAAGGCCCAGCTCGAGGGCACCAAGGTCCGCCTGGCCGTCCGCTCCGGCGACGCCGGTCGGCTCTTCGGCTCGGTGACCCCGGCTGACGTCGCCTCGGCGATCAAGTCCGCCGGTGGCCCGGACGTCGACAAGCGCCGCGTCGAGCTCGGCTCGTCGATCAAGACGCTGGGCTCGCACCAGGTCTCCGTGCGTCTGCACGCCGAGGTCGCCGCGACGGTCAACGTGGAGATCGTCGCCGCCTGAGCTTCCGGCTCGGGAGGACCGCTGCGCTGAGCAGTACGGCGCTGGGTAGTACGGCGCTGAGCAGGACGGAAGGGGCCGCACCGAAAGGTGCGGCCCCTTCTCGCGTTCGTACCCGGGGAGGATGTTTCACGTGAAACATGCCCGAGAGGCTGAGGGGCAGCGGATCGTCCCGGTGGCGGTCGCGGGTTCAGCGGAGCGCGCTGGTGGCTGCGGGTTCAGCGGGCCGTCCCGGTGGCGGTCGCGGGGGGTCAGCGGACCGCGCCGGTGACGATCCACCGCCCGGACCGCATCCGCAGAGCCAGCGTGACCAGGCGGACGCCCATCATCAGCCCCATCGCCCACCACAGAGCGGTCAGCCCGCCTCCCCACACCGGGATCAGCAGCGCGACCGGCGCGAACACCGCCAGCGTCACCACCATGGCACCGGCGAGGTAGGGCCCGTCGCCCGCACCCATCAGCACCCCGTCCAGGACGAACACCACACCGGCCACCGGCTGGGTGAGGGCCACCACCAACAGGGCGGGCAGCAGGGTGTCCTGGACGGTCGGGTCACCGGTGAACAGCGGGATGAACAGCGGCCGGGCCAGCACCAGCAGCGCGCCCAGCACCACGCCGGACGCCACACCCCACTCGACCATGCGGCGGCAGACCCGGCGGGCCCCGTCCGCGTCGTCCGCGCCCAGATACCGGCCGATGATGGCCTGCCCGGCGATGGCGATGGCGTCCAGTGCGTAGGCCATCAGGCTCCACAGCGAGAGGATGATCTGGTGGGCGGCCACGTCGACGTCGCCGAGGCGGGCGGCGATGGCGGTGGCCAGCAGCAGCACCGCCCGCAGCGACAGCGTCCGCACCAGCAGCGGGACGCCCGCCTTGGCGCTGGCCCGGATGCCGGGCGCGTCCGGGCGCAGCGAGGCCCCGTGCCGCCGGGCGCCGCGGACCACCACGATCAGGTATGCCGCGGCCATGCCACACTGGGCGATGACGGTGCCCCAGGCGGAGCCGGCGATCCCGAGCCCCGCCCCGTAGACCAGTCCGACGTTGAGCGCGGCGTTGGCGGCGAACCCGGCGACGGCGACGTACAGCGGGGTGCGGGTGTCCTGGAGGCCGCGCAGCACGCCGGTGGCGGCGAGGACGATGAGCATCGCGGGGATGCCCAGCGAGGAGATGCGCAGATAGGTGGTGGCGTACGGGGCGGCGGTGCCCGAGGCGCCGAAGAGCTCCACCAGCCAGGGGGCGGTGGGCAGGGTGACCGCGATGACGGCCACGCCGAGCAGGAGCGCCAGCCAGATGCCGTCCATGCCCTGGCGGAGGGCTGCGGGCAGGTCCCCGGCGCCGAGCCGCCGGGCGACGGCCGCGGTGGTGGCGTAGGCGAGGAAGACGAAGACGCTGACCGCGGTGGTCAGCAGCGCCGCCGCGATGCCCAGGCCGGCCAGTTGGGGAGTGCCGAGGTGGCCGACCACCGCGCTGTCGACCAGGACGAAGAGGGGTTCGGCGACCAGCGCTCCGAACGCCGGGACGGCGAGGGAGACGATCTCGCGGTCGTGGCGTCGTCGTTCGCTCCGCGGCTTCGTGGACGGCTGGTTCATGGTGGCAATCTAATCGTCCACAGGTAATGGATACAAGCACAATGGGACCCTTACCTGGTGCTCGGAACGCACCGCCGGGCGAGGGTGGTTCGCCCTGATCTTGACCTGGGCGGGAAACTTTTTCTCCCCCACAGTCGGTGGATGGAGAAATAGCAGGTCAGGGCGGGTGAGGTGGGAGGGGCTATGAGTTTGTCCACATCACTGTCCCCCGGTCCGTGCACAGGTATCGGCAGGTTCTCCACAGCATCCGGGCCTTCACCCACAGGGCCTGTGGATAACCGGATTGGCTGACGGTGCCCACGGGCCTAACGTGGTGCGGCGCTCGACGCGCGAGAAGCGGACCGCCGCACGCGGAGTGGGGCGCCCTGCTTTGTCAGTGTCGTGCCGTAGGAATGAGTGGCACGGCGACATCCGCGGCAGCGGATCGGGAGGAGGTGGGCCGGTGAGCATCCCCGAGCCCTTGGACGAACCGTGGACTGACATCGGTCCCGGCGACCGTCTGCCCGCCTCCCGCCAGCGCGGCGACTTCGCCCGCCGGGGCAAGGGGCGCGAGGAACAGCACGACCGCGGCGGCGAGACCCCCTGGGACAGCGGCGCCGGCGGCTTCGAGCGGGTGCCGCCGCAGGACCTCGACGCCGAGCAGTCGGTGCTCGGCGGCATGCTGCTGTCCAAGGACGCCATCGCCGACGTCGTCGAGATCCTCAAGGGCCACGACTTCTACAAGCCCGCCCACGAGACGATCTACCAGGCGATCCTCGACCTGTACGCCAAGGGCGAGCCGGCCGACCCCATCACCGTCGTCGCCGAGCTGACCAAGCGCGGCGAGGTCAACCGCGTCGGCGGCGCCTCCTACCTGCACACCCTCGTCCAGTCCGTGCCCACCGCGGCGAACGCCCCGTACTACGCGGAGATCGTCCACGAGCGCGCGGTGCTGCGCCGCCTGGTCCAGGCCGGCACCAAGATCACGCAGATGGGATACGCCGCCGACGGCGACGTGGACGAGATCGTCAACTCGGCGCAGGCCGAGATCTACGCGGTCACCGAGCAGCGCACCAGCGAGGACTACCTGCCGCTCGGCGACATCATGGAGGGCGCGCTCGACGAGATCGAGGCGATCGGCTCCCGCAGCGGCGAGATGACGGGTGTGCCGACCGGCTTCACCGACTTCGACTCCCTCACCAACGGGCTGCACCCCGGTCAGATGATCGTCATCGCGGCCCGTCCCGCGATGGGCAAGTCGACCCTCGCCCTGGACTTCGCCCGGGCGGCGTCCATCAAGAACAACCTCCCCAGCGTCATCTTCTCCCTGGAGATGGGCCGCAACGAGATCGCCATGCGCCTGCTGTCCGCCGAGGCGCGGGTGGCGCTGCACCACATGCGCTCGGGCACCATGACGGACGAGGACTGGACGAGACTGGCCCGGCGCATGCCCGACGTGTCCCAGGCGCCGCTGTACATCGACGACTCGCCCAATCTGTCGATGATGGAGATCCGCGCCAAGTGCCGCCGGCTCAAGCAGCGCAACGACATCAGGCTGGTGGTCATCGACTACCTCCAGCTCATGCAGTCCGGCGGCTCCAAGCGGGCGGAGAACCGCCAGCAGGAGGTCTCCGACATGTCCCGTAACCTCAAACTCCTGGCCAAGGAGCTGGAAGTGCCGGTGATCGCCCTCTCGCAGCTCAACCGTGGCCCCGAGCAGCGCACCGACAAGAAGCCGATGGTCTCCGACCTGCGTGAGTCCGGCTCCATCGAGCAGGACGCCGACATGGTGATCCTGCTGCACCGCGAGGACGCCTACGAGAAGGAGTCGCCGCGCGCCGGCGAGGCCGACCTCATCGTCGCCAAGCACCGTAACGGCCCCACCGCCACGATCACCGTGGCCTTCCAGGGCCACTACTCCCGCTTCGTGGACATGGCCCAGACCTGACCGGCAGCCGTGCCGCCGGGGGCAGCCCGCGCCCGGCTCCCGCGGCGTCGGATCGGTCAGTTTTCGAGAAGCCCGGGCGGACCCGCCAGCCTAGGGTCGTGGACATGGACATCACGATTCACACCACCTTCCTCCCGCACGACGACCCGGACGCGTCCGTCGCCTTCTACCGGGACGTCCTCGGCTTCGAGGTCCGCAACGACGTCGGCCAGGGCAAGATGCGCTGGATCACGGTCGGCCCCGCCGGCCAGCCCGGCACGTCCATCCTGCTGGCCCCGCCGGCCGCCGACCCCGGGGTCACCGAGGACGAGCGCCGCACCATCACGGAGATGATGGCCAAGGGCACCTACGGCTGGATCCTGCTGGCGACCCCCGACCTGGACGGCGTGTTCGAGAAGGTCCAGGCGCGCGACGCCGAGGTGGTCCAGGAGCCGACGGAGCAGCCGTACGGCATCCGCGACTGCGCCTTCCGCGACCCGGCGGGCAACCTGGTCCGCATCCAGCAGCTCCGTTGAGCGAGCCGCGTCCCACCGTCCGGAAGGAAGGGTTCCGCCGATGTGCCACCCCTCGTGGGGGCGCGCCCGCCTCGCGGCGCAGCGCCTGGACCAGCTCGCACGGCTCCGACGGGTGCGGGACCGGATCGAGCGGGAGTACGCGCGGCCGCTGGACGTCCTGGCGCTCGCCCGTGCCGTGGACCTGCCGCCCGGGCAGTTGAGCCGCCAGTTCACGCTGGCGTACGCCGCGTCTCCGTACGCCTGTCTGATGAGACGACGGAGGAAGCGGGCGACTGCGCTGCTCCGGCGGGGCGACCGCGGCCTGGACGGGGTCCGCCAGGCGGTCGGCTGCCCGTCCCCGCGCGCCTTCGACATCCGCCTCGCCGAGCCGGCAGTCGGGCGGGGCGGATCCGGCGACGAGCCGGCCGGGGTCTGACCCGGGCCCCTCGCGGGTCGGTCGACGGGATATGGACCGGTGTACCGGGCCGTCTTTGGCTCTGTGGACCGGTCCGTGCGCCCGGCAGGGTGGAGGCGTCCCCACCGCTCGGACCCGATGGAGCCGGGTCCAACCGCTCGGAGGCCTCCGTGAGTTCCGCGTACCTGCTCACCACGCTGGTCGTGGTGGCCACACCCGGCGCCGGCGTGGTGTACACCCTGGCCGCCGCGCTGTCCCAAGGCCGGCGGGCCGGCCTGGTCGCCGCGTTCGGCTCCACCCTCTCCGTCCTGCCGCACCTGGCGGCGTCGGTCGCCGGGCTCTCCGCGCTGCTGCACACCAGCGCGGCCGCCTACGAGACCGTCCGCTACGCCGGGGTCGGCTACCTGCTGTATCTGGCCTGGGCCATACTCCGGAACAAGGGCGCGCTGACCGTCGCCGAGACGGCGTCCGAGCGGACGCCGACGCTCCGGGCGATCGGTTCCGCGATCCTGGCCAACCTGCTCAATCCCAAGGTCACCCTGTTCTTCGCCGCATTCCTGCCGCAGTTCGCACCCTCCGGGCAGGCCGGTTCGCTCGGGTCGATGCTCCGGCTCGGCGCCGTCTTCATAAGGATGACCCTGGTCGTCTTCGCCGGCTACGCGCTCTGCGCCGCCGCGGTCCGCGACCGACTGCTGGTCCGTCCGAAGGCGATGACCGGTTTGCGCCGGGTCTTCGCCGCCTCCTTCGTCGCGCTGAGCGCCCGCCTGGCGGCGGCCTGAGCGCGCGGCGGTGACACCATGGCGCTCGTGGAGCAGCAGGCGGCGCACGGCGACCAGGCGGACGGCGGGCGGAAGAACGGCGGCACCCGCCCGGCACCCGGCCCTGGCACTGCGGCAGGCACCCGCCCGGCAACCGGGCCCGGCCCTGCGGCAGGCACCTGCCCAGCAGCCGGTCCCGGCACTGGGGCAGGTGCCTGCCCGTTATCCGGCCCCGGCCCTGCGGCAGGCACCCGTCCGGTCCCAGGTCCCGGTACTGCGGCAGGTGCCCACATGAGACCCGGCCTCGGCACTGCGGCGGCGTGCCACGACCCCGTACTGCCTGGTCAGTCACCGCCGACGGCGGGCGGCGGGCCCGAACCGCCCGGGTCGGACTTCCTTCAGTTGCGGGCCGGTGACGTGCCGGCGGCCGGCAAGGCCGAGTGGCTGGCCGCGCTGCTGCGGCGGGCGATCGGGGACGGCAGGCTGGGGCTGGGCAGCAAGCTGCCGCCGACCCGGCACCTCGCCGCCGAGCTGCGCGTCTCGCGGGGCGTGATCACCGAGGCGTACCGGCTGCTGACCGAGGACGGGCATCTCTCGGGCCGGCGGCGCGGCGGCACCGTCGTCGTCGCGGCGCCCGCACCACCCCGCACCCCGCCACCGCGTCGCGCGGACCCCAACCCCGGGCCGGACGGGCTCTTCGTCGGCGCACCCGGGTACGAGATCTTCGACGCGCTGCGCACCACGTCCGCCCCGGTGGACCTCACGCCCGGCCGACCGGACCTCACCGCGTTCCCCCGCGCCGCCTGGCTGCGCGCGGAGCGGGAGGTGCTCGCCGGACTGTCGGCCGAGCAGCTCGGATACGGCGACCCGCGCGGCACGGCGCGGCTGCGCGGCGCGGTCGCCGAGTGGCTCGCGCGGAACCGGGGATTTCGCGTCGAGCCGGACGAGGTGCTGATCGTCGCCGGGACCGCCCAGGCGCTCACCCTGCTCGGCCCCGTCCTGCGGGCGGGCGGCGTCGGGGCGGTCGCGGTGGAGGACCCCGGCTCCCTCGGCGTACGCCAGCACCTGCGGTACGGAGGGCTGGACACGCCGCCCGTGCCGGTCGACGACGACGGCGTGCGCGTCGCCGCACTGCGGGCCACCGGCGCGTCCGTCGTGCTGCTCACCCCCGCCCACCAGTTCCCCACCGGCGTTGTCACCAGCGGGCCGCGCCGGCGGGAGCTGCTGCGCTGGGCGGCCGAGGACGACGGGCTGATCCTGGAGGACGACTACGACGCGGAGCACCGCTACGACCGGCCGCCGGCACCCGCGCTGCGCGCGCTGCTGTCGGAGCGGGTCTACTACCTGGGCAGCGTGTCCAAGCTGCTCGCGCCCGCGCTGCGGACCGGCTGGATGGTTCCGCCGCCGCGCTGGCGGGAGCGGCTCCTGGAAGCGAAACGCTTCACCGACCTGGGCAACCCCGTGCTGCCGCAGTTGGTGCTGGCCCGCCTGATGGAGTCGGGCGCGCTGGAGCGGCATCTGCGCACAGTGCGCGCACGCCACCGGCGACGCCGGGACGCGATGATCGCCGCGCTCGCCGAGCAGCTGCCGGGCGCCGTCGTCCACGGCGCGGCGGCGGGGCTGCACCTGACCGTCGGTTACGCGTCGGACGTGCCGGACACCGAGCTGGCCGCGGCCGCGCTGGCCCGCGGCGTGAAGTGCCACCCGCTGTCCTGGTAGGTACCGGCAGCTGCCCGGCCCGCCCGGCCTGGTGCTGGGGTATGCGGCCGTTCCCCCCCGGTGTCGCCGCCGCGGGCGCGAAGGTCCTCGGCGAGTCGCTGCGCGCACTGGGCTGAGGCCTCGCCTCGCCTCGCGTCACCGGCACGGAAGGCCGGCGGGCGGCCAGGCCCCGCACCGGTCTCAGGGTCGCGGCAGCCGCAAGAAGGTCAGGGCCATGTCGGCGGAGCGGGGCGGGGCGCGGCCCGTCGATCGAGGACGTCGGGTCGCCGCCGCGGCCGCCCCACCAAGCCCGCGACGGACGGGACCTTGGCGAGGAGAGACAGAAGCTGCGTGATGTCGTCACCGCGACCGCCGGAACGAATCGCATTCTGAAACGAACAGGTACAAGTTGCGGCGTGATAGCGGGTGAGGTGTGTTTGCCTTGCTCACAGCCGTCTTCGGATATTGGCCGTGAGGTGAAAGACGAGGCCGGCGATGGCGCGGTAGGAGTCGGGCAAGCGGTCTCGGCGATGGGTGCAGTGTGTCAGTTGCTGCTTCCAGCGTTTGTGGTCGGCGAGGGCGTGTTCCACGGTGATGCGGTCGGAAGAGTGGCCGTGGCGGTCGCGTTCCCACTGTTCGACTCTGCTGGGAAGTGCTCCCGGCCGAGATTTTCTCGGCGGTGTGATCGCTCGCCCGCGGAGGTCGCGGCTCAGGCCGAGGCAGCCGTCGTCCAGGAGGACTGCTGGACGTCGCCGATGCCACCCAGCCGGTACTCGTCCGCTCGGCCGACCAGGGCAGCTGCACCTCGCTGGCGATGCCGGTGCGCGACGAGCACCGGGAGGCGGCGGGGGAGTGACTCCGCCCGGGGGGTCCCGGCGACGCACCGCGGTCGACAGCCGCACGGCGTGCCCGGTGTATCGCGGCGGTCGACGGCCGTGCGGTGCGCACGGTGTATCGCGGCGGTCGACAGGCGCAGGGCGGGCTGCCCGGTCTATCGCGGCGGGTGGGCAGCCGCATGGCGCGCCGGGTGGATCGCGCTCGACAACCGCACCGCGTGCCGGTGTATCGCGGTCGACAGGCGCATGGCGTGCCGGATAGACCTGCCGCATGACCACTTCTTCCACTTCGCCCTCGGCGCCCTTCCCGGCCCCCGTACCCCTGCTGCCCGGCACGGAGCGCGCCCTGTTGCACAGGGTCGCCCGTGCCCAGTCGGAGGGGCGCACCCCTTCCCTGGTGGGGGCGGTGGCCCGGGACGGCGCCGTGGTGTGGTCGGGCGGCCGCGCCGCCGAGGGGACGCCCGTACCGGACGCCGACACCCAGTACCGGATCGGCTCGATCACCAAGCCGTTCACAGGCGTGCTGGTGATGCGGCTGCGCGACGAGGGCCTGCTGGATCTGGCCGATCCGCTGGAGAAGCACCTGCCCGGTACGGGCGTCGGCGAGGTGACGGTCGCGCAGTTGCTCGCCCACTCTTCGGGCCTGGCAGCCGAGTCGCCCGCCCCCTGGTGGGAGCGGACCCCGGGGACCCTGCGCCCCGGATTGGGCGACGTGCTCGGGGACGCACCCGTCCTGCACCCGGCCGGCCGGCGGTTCCACTACTCCAACACCGGCTACACCCTGCTCGGTTCGCTGGTCGCGGCGGTGCGCGGGACGAGCTGGGAGGACGTCCTGCGCGCGGAGATCCTGGAGCCGCTGGGACTGCTGCGGACCGGTGTACGCCCTTCCGCCCCGCACGCAGAGGGCTGGGCGGTGCATCCCTGGGCCGATGTGCTCCTTCCGGAGCCCGCGCAGGACCTGGGGATCATGGCGCCCGCCGGACAGCTCTGGTCGACGGTCGGCGACCTGTGCCGGTTCGCCCTCTTCCTCGCAGAGGGCGACGACCGGGTGCTGCGGGCCGAGACGGTACGCGAGATGCGCGCCCCCGCCGTCCCAGCGCCGGAGGGGGAGTGGGACGGGGCCTACGGCCTCGGTCTCCAGATCGAGCGGGTGGCCGGACGCACCCTGGTGGGCCACGGCGGGTCACTGCCGGGCTTCCTGGCGGGGCTTCGCTTCAGCGTGGTGGACGGGGTCGCCGCCGCGGTGCTGACGAACGCCACCTCGGGTCCCCAGCCGGGCGCGGTCGCCGCCGATCTGCTGGGCATCGTCGCCGACACCGAACCTCGCATCCCCGCCCCTTGGCAGCCGCTGCCGGCCGTGGACCAGGAGCTGCTGGCGCTCACCGGGCCGTGGTACTGGGGCACCTACGCCTATGGCCTCGCGGTCGTCGCCGACGGCGGGGTGGAGCTGCGGCCCCTGCGGGGCAAGGGCCGCGCCGCCCGCTTCCGTGCCGAACCGGGCGGCACCTGGACCGGCCTGGACGACTACTTCACCGGTGAGACCCTGCGGGTGGTGCGCGCGCCGGACGGCCGGGTGAGCCACCTGGACGTCGGTTCCTTCGTCTTCACCCGGGAGCCCTATGAGCAGGGAGACGCGGTACCGGGCGGAGTGGACGCGGACGGGTGGCGCGGGCAGCCCTGACGCCGTTCCTCAAGGTGCCGAGTGACGATGTTTCACGTGAAACACACGGTTGCACGTGAACATCGTCACCGTGTTCCTGGGAGGGGCGCGGCGTCAGCGCTCCCGCCTTACAATGCCCGCTTGAAGCCGACATGCGACGCAGCGAAGCCGAGCCGCTCGTAGAACCGGTGGGCGTCGGTGCGGGTGGCGTCCGAGGTGAGCTGGACCAGCCGGCAGCCCTGCCGGCGGGACTCGGCCACCGCCCACTCGATGAGCTGGGTGCCGAGGCCGCTCCCCCGGGCGTCGGCATGTACGCGAACCGCCTCGATCACCGACCGCAGAGCGCCGCGCCGGGAGAGGCCGGGTATGACGGTGAGCTGGAGCGTGCCGACGACCTGGCCCCCCTGGACCGCGACCACCAGGTGCTGGTGTGGGTCGGCGGCCAGACGTTCGTACGCGACGCTGTACGGCGTGAGATCGTCGAGCGACTCGCGCTGCGCACCCAGCGGGTCGTCCGCGAGCATGGCCACGATGGCCGGCAGATCGGCCGGGCGGGCCGCCCTGATGTCAAGATCACTCATGGCCGCAGAGTAGCCCTGTCCGAGCGGCGCACCCAGGGCCGTTCTCAGGCCGGTACGCGCAATTCCTCGACGGCCTTGACCAGGGGGGCCAGCTCGGGATTCCGGGCCGCCTCGTCCAACGCCTCGCGCAGCGCCGTCGCGTTGGTGGGGCGGGCTTCGGCGAGCAGGGTCAGCCCGGCCTCGGTGACATCGGTGTAGATGCCCCGCCGGTCGGTGTCGCACAGGTACCGGGTGAGCAGCCCCCGGTCCTCCAGGCGGGTCACTAGGCGGGTGGTGGCGCTCTGGCTGAGCACCACGGCATCGGCCACCTGCTTCATCTGGAGGTGTCCTCCGGGGCCGTTGTGCTGGCGGCTGAGCACGTCGAGGAGCGAGAACTCGCGCACGCTCAGTCCATGGCCGCTCTCCAGAGCCCGCTCGATGTGCGCCTCGATCCGTCCGTGCAGCAGCGAGAGAGCGCACCAGCCCTGGGAGAGGGCGGTGAGGGCCGGGTCTGTCGCTGTCATCTCTCTGTCTCCTCCATCCGCCGGACGTCCGGAGCGGCGTGCTCCCAGGATAGACGACCGCCGCAATAGCCCGCGCTTGCAATTAACCGGCGTCTGCAATTATTGTGGGCGCTCGTAAGGCGCAGTCGCAATCTATGGAAGGTGTTACCCCATGCCGCTCGCGCTCCTCGCCCTGGCCATCGGGGCCTTCGGTATCGGGACCACCGAGTTCGTGATCATGGGCCTGCTGCCGCAGGTCGCGGCGGACTACCAGGTGTCGATCCCCACCGCCGGCTACCTCGTCAGCGGCTATGCCATCGGTGTCGTCCTCGGCGCCCCTCTGATGACCGCACTGGGCACCCGCGTCTCCCGCAAGCGCATGCTGATGCTGCTGATGGGGCTGTTCATCGCGGGCAACCTGCTGTCCGCCATGGCCCCTGTCTTCGGGCTGATGCTCACCGGCCGGGTCGTCGCGTCCCTCGCCCACGGCGCGTTCTTCGGCATCGGCGCGATCGTCGCCGCCGATCTCGTCGCCCCGGAGAAGAAGGCCGGTGCCATCGCCATGATGTTCACCGGACTCACCGTCGCCAATGTGGTCGGCGTGCCGGCCGGCACCTTCCTCGGGCAGGCCGCCGACTGGCGGACCACCTTCTTCGCCGTCGCCGCCCTCGGCGTGCTCGGTCTGCTGGGCGTCGCCAAGCTGATCCCGGAGCAGCGCAGGGCCGAGGGCACCCGGCTGAGCCAGGAACTGGCCGCCTTCCGCAACGTCCAGGTGCTGCTCGCCATGGCGATGACGGTCCTCGGCTTCGGCGGGGTCTTCGCCGCCATCACCTACATCACGCCGATGATGACCGAGGCCGCCGGCTTCGCCGAGTCCTCCGTGACCTGGCTGCTGGTCCTCTTCGGTCTGGGCATGGTCGCGGGCAACCTCATCGGCGGGAGGTTCGCCGACCGGCGGCTGATGCCGATGCTGTACGTCTCGCTGTCCGCGCTGGCCCTGACGCTCGTCGCCTTCACCTTCACCGCCGACAACAAGATCGCCGCAGCCGTGACCATCGTGCTGGTCGGGGCGTTCGGCTTCGCCACCGTGCCGCCGCTGCAGAAGCGAGTCCTCGACCAGGCGGCCGCAGCGCCCACTCTGGCCTCCGCCATGAACATCGGCGCCTTCAACCTGGGCAACGCGATCGCCGCCTGGCTGGGCGGCATGGTGATCGCGGCCGGGCTCGGCATCACCGCCCCCAACTGGGTCGGCGCCCTCCTGGCCGCCGCCGCCCTGGGCCTGGCCGTCCTCTCCTCGGCATTGGAGCGAGACCAGACCCGCCGGTCGGAGCAGGCCGCCGCCGTCACCGTCAGCACGCTGGCACCCGAGCAGGCAGCCGTCCCCGCGGGCCGGTCCTGACCGCCACTCCCGTATCGCCGGCAGTACTTCCCCCTACCGCAGCAAGGAGCCACCCATGACCACCGCCACCGCCACCGCCGTCCGTCCGCTCACCACGCACGATGCCGAGATCCTGCTCGACACCGCCCGCCGCACGGCTGAGGAGGCCGGGGTCGCCGTCGCGGTGACCGTCCTGGACGCGGGCGGCCATCTACTGGCCTTCCGCCGTGACGACCGTGCCGTGCTGATCGCCGGCGAGACCAGCACCCGCAAGGCGTACACCGCCCTCCAGCTCAACGCGCCGACCGCCGACCTCGTGGACGCGGTCCAGCCGGGCGGGCTCTTCCACACCCTGCCGACGGCGCTGGACCGGCCGCTGCTGTTCATCGCGGGCGGTGTTCCCGTCCACCGCGACGGCCGGCTGATCGGAGCGATCGGCGTCGGCGGCGGAGTACCCGAGCAGGACCACGGCTTCGCCGAGGCAGCGGTCCGCGCCCTCGCCTAGGGCCCGCAGCCCGTCCACCGCGTCCCCCGACGGCACTTCGGTCGGGGGACGCGGTGCGTTCGATGGTGATGTTTCACGTGAAACATCACCCGGCATCCGTTCGAGGTTTCACGTGAAACATCGTCCGGCCCGGTCGAAGGATCGCTGACGGCTACAGGCGTTGGCGCGTGAAGATCGGGAACGGGCTTTGTGCAGAGATCGCGAGGAAGGGGGACGCCCAGGGCAGGCCCAGTGATTCGATGTGCGACGCGGTGATCGCTTGACTGCCGCCTGCTTGACCGGGGTGCGGGCCCTTGCCCGCCGGCAGGCCGCGCTGGTCCGCACGCACGTCCGACAACGGAAGGGTCCCGGGAACTGACAGGACCACACGGCGCGTCCGGGGACACGGCGGTCACGCAGCCTAACGAAATCAGGGGCGGAATACCGGGCTTTTCCCGCTCATGCCGACCAGCCCGGCGACGACTGACATGCTGCGACCACGGCGGCCGACCACGCGCGTCCTTCGGGGCGTGCGGCTCGTATACGCCGGACGCTCGGGCGATACCGTGGGCGAGCGACAGGCAGTGATCACCAGGCAGCAACGGCGAACCGAGGCGCCCTTCCCACCGTGGAAGGCGTCCGGGCCGACCGAAAGATGTTCGAGGCGAGGCACTCTATGGACGCTCCGACCACCACGTCGGCCGACAACGGCACCGCGGGTGACAGCGGCGGGGGTGGCGGTTGGTTCACCCCGCGCAAGCCGGTGAACGGGCCGTCGCACCCTGACGCGGCCGACCCGGCCGCCTCCACTGCGCACCAGCCGGAGGCCGCCAAGGAACCGACTGACGCCGCCGGCCCGGAGCGGGCTGCCGCCACCCGTCGCCCGCTGACCTCCATACGCCTGGTGGGCCATGGAGCCTCCCGGTCGGCCGCCACGCCGCACCACCGAGCGTCGCCCGCCGACCCGGCCCCGCTATCGCCCCT
>NZ_PVLV01000039.1 GCF_002982015.1 Streptomyces solincola | reverse complement strand
CGATGACCCGGGCCGGCGAGGCGGTGGACGACACCAGCGGGGTCGGCTCCAAGACGGCCACCACCGTCGCCTTCGACTTCGGCCGGATCACGCTGGACGCGCACAACGTGCTCTACCTCTTCGGCGCGCCCGGGCAGGAACGTTTCTGGTTCCTCTGGGACCGGCTGTTCTCCGGGACCCTCGGCGCGGTGGTGCTGGTCGACACCCGCCGGATCTCCGACTCCTGGTACGCCATCGACCGACTGGAGCACCACGGCACGCCGTTCATCGTGGCCTGCAACGACTTCGGCGGCCCGGCGCACACCGAGGCGGAGATCCGCGAGGCGCTCGACCTCGCCGACGACGTACCGCTGGTGGAGTGCGACGCCCGCGACCGCTCGTCCAGCAAGTACGTGCTGATCACCCTGATCGAGCACCTGCGCGCCCAGGTGGCCCGGGCCGCACCCGCCGCCCCACTCCAGGAGACCCCCGCATGACCGCGCCCGTGCCCCTGTCCGGGCCCCGGTTCCAGACCGACCCCACCCGGCTCTACCGCGAGATGCGCCGCGACCACGGCCCCGTCGCCCCGGTCGTCCTGGACGGCGACGTGCCGGCCTGGCTGGTGCTGGACTACCGCGAGCTGCACCAGGTCACCAGCGACCCGGTGCTCTTCAGCCGCGACTCCGAGCTGTGGAACCAGTGGGACCGCATCCCCGCCGACTGGCCGCTGCTGCCGATGATCGGCCGCAGGCAGCCGTCCATCCTCTACACCGTCGGCGAACGCCACCGGCTGCGCGCCCAGATGGTCGCCGGCGCGCTGGAGTCCGTCGACCCCTTCACCCTGCGCCGGTACGCCGAGACGTACGCGGACGGGCTGGTCGACGCCTTCTGCGGGGTGGGCGAGGCCGAGCTGATCGGGCAGTACGCCTCCCTCCTCCCGGTCCGCGTGCTGCTCCGGATCTACGGGGTGCCGGACGAGCAGGGCCCGGCCCTGGTCACCGCGCTCAACGACATGATCAACGGGCAGGCGGGCGCGCTCGCCGGACAGCAGCGGCTCGCCGCCTCGACCGTGGAGCTGCTCGCCGACCGGCAGCAGGATCCGCAGGAGGACGTGGCGTCCCGGATGCTGGCCGACACCTCCGGCTTCACCGTGGAGGAGGTCGCCCAGGACATGATGGTGATGCTGGCCGCCGGCCACCAGCCCACCGCCGACTGGATCGGCAACTCGCTGCGGCTGATGCTCACCGACGAGCGGTTCGCCGCCTCGCTGTCCGGCGGCCGGCACTCGGTCGCGGAGGCGATGAACGAGGTGCTGTGGGCCGACACCCCCACCCAGAACGTCGCCGGCCGCTGGGCCTCCCGCGACACCCACCTGGGCGGCCGGCACATCAAGGCCGGCGACCTGCTGCTGCTCGGCCTGGCCGCCGCCAACGCCGACCCGCAGGTGCACATCGACGGCTCGGCGATGACCGGCGGCAACGGCGCGCACTTCTCCTTCGGCCACGGCGACCACCGCTGCCCCTTCCCGGCCCAGGAGATCGCCGAGGTCATCGCCCGGACCGGGATCGAGGTGCTGCTCGACCGGCTGCCCGACCTGGAACTGGCCGTCAAGGCCGATGAGCTGGCCCGCCGCCCGTCGCCCTGGCTGCGCGGGATGACCGACCTGCCCGTCCACTTCACCCCGACCCCCGCCCTGGGAGGCCACCCGTGAGCGCCGATTCGCTGACCGCACCCGAGCCCGGAGCCGAGCCGGCGGCCGCCTCCGCACCGGCGGCCGCCACGGGGGCCCGGCCGGCCGGCTGCCCGGTGAGCGGGGCCGCGGCCTCCGGCGCCGGGTCCTGGTCCGACGCCATCGTCCTCGACCCCTTCGTCGCCGACCTCGACGGCGAGAGCACCAGGCTGCGCGAGGCGGGCCCGCTGGCCAGGGCCGTGCTGCCCGGCGGCGTGCGGGTGTACGCGGTCACCCGGCACGCCGAGGCCCGGCAGCTGCTCACCGACAAGCGGCTGGTGAAGGACATCAACGTCTGGACCGCCTGGCGCGAGGGCCGCATCGCCCCCGACTGGCCGCTGATCGGCCTGGCCAACCCGCCCCGCTCGATGCTCACCGTGGACGGCGAGGACCACCGCCGGCTGCGCTCGCTGGTCGCCCAGGCGCTCACCGCCCGCCGGGTGGAGCAGCTGCGCGGCCGGATCACCGAGCTGGTGGACGGCCTGCTGGACCGGCTCGCCGCCGAGCAGGCGGCCACCGGCGGCCCGGTCGACCTCAAGGCCGCCTTCGCCTACCCGCTGCCGATGTACGTGGTCAGCGAGTTGATGGGGGTGGACGAGGCCGACCACCCGCGCCTGAAGGTGCTGTTCGACCGGTTCTTCTCCACCCAGACCCCGCCCGAGGAGGTCCTGGCCACGCTGATGGAGCTGGCCGAGATCATGGGCCGCACGGTCGCCCGGCGGCGCGCCGCCCCCGGCGACGACCTCACCAGCGCGCTGATCCAGGCGTCCGAGGACGGCGACCACCTCACCGACGAGGAGATCGTCTCCACCCTCCAGCTCATGGTGGCCGCCGGGCACGAGACCACGATCTCGCTCATCGTCAACGCCGTGGTCAACCTCTCCACCCACCCCGGCCAGCGGGCCCGGGTGCTGGCCGGCGAGATCGGCTGGGACGCGGTCGTCGAGGAGACCCTGCGCCATGACACGCCCACCTCGCACGTGCTGCTCCGGTTCGCCACCGAGGACGTGGCGGTCGGCGACCGGGTGCTGCCCGCGGGCGAGGCGCTGATCGTCTCGTACGCCGCGATCGGGCGGGACGAGCGGCAGCACGGGCCCACGGCCGGCGACTTCGACGCCACCCGTGCCCCGGTCCGGCACATCTCCTTCGGGCACGGCCCGCACGTCTGCCCCGGCGCGGCGCTCTCCCGGCTGGAGGCCGGGGTCGCCCTGCCCGCCCTCTACGCCCGCTTCCCCGCCCTCGACCTGGCCGTCCCGGCCGCCGAGCTGCGCAACAAGCCGGTGGTCACCCAGAACGACCTCTTCGAGCTGCCGGTCACCCTCGGCTGATCCTCCAGCGGTCCGCGTCTCAAGATCACGTCTCATCGGACGGACACGGCTCTCGGCCGTGTCCGTCAGGGACTAGGCTCCGGCCCGTGGCTGAGATCCGGATTCCCGCTGACATCAAGCCCGCCGACGGCCGTTTCGGCGCGGGCCCCTCCAAGGTGCGTACGGAGGCGCTGGACGCCCTGGCCGCGACCGGCACCTCCCTGCTCGGCACCTCCCACCGCCAGGCCCCGGTCAAGAACCTGGTCGGCGAGGTGCGCGACGGCGTGCGCGCGCTGTTCTCCCTTCCCGAGGGCTACGAGGTGATCCTCGGCAACGGCGGCTCCACCGCCTTCTGGGACGTCGCGACCCACGGTCTGATCGAGGAGAAGTCCCAGCACCTCTCCTTCGGCGAGTTCTCCTCCAAGTTCGCCAAGGCCGCCAAGCTCGCCCCCTGGCTGGCGGAGCCGACCGTGATCTCCGCCGACCCGGGCACCCACCCCGAGCCGGCCGCCGAGGCGGGCGTGGACGTCTACGCGTTCACCCACAACGAGACCTCCACCGGTGTCGCCGCCCCGATCAGGCGGGTGGCCGGCGCGGACGAGGGCGCGCTGGTGCTGGTGGACGCCACGTCCGGGGCGGGCGGCCTGCCGGTCGACATCACCGAGACCGACGTCTACTACTTCGCCCCGCAGAAGTCCTTCGCCTCCGACGGCGGCCTGTGGATCGGCGTGTTCTCCCCGGCCGCCCTGGAGCGCGCCGCCCGCGTGCACGGCTCGGGCCGCCACGTCCCGGAGTTCTTCAGCCTGCCGACCGCCATCGACAACTCGCTGAAGAACCAGACGTACAACACCCCCGCCCTCTCCACCCTGTTCCTGCTCAACGAGCAGCTCAAGTGGATCAACGGCCAGGGCGGCCTGGACTGGGCCGTGCGCCGCACGGCCACCTCCGCCCGGACGCTGTACGGGTGGGCGGAGGCGTCCAAGCACGCCGTCCCGTTCGTCACCGACCCGGCCCAGCGCTCCCAGGTCATCGGCACCATCGACTTCAGCGACGACGTGGACGCGGCCGCGATCGCCAGGACGCTGCGCGCCAACGGGATCGTGGACACCGACCCGTACCGCAAGCTGGGCCGCAACCAGCTCCGGGTCGCGATGTTCCCGGCGGTCGACCCGGCCGACGTCGAGGCGCTGACCGCCTGCGTCGACTACGTCATCGAGCGGCTGTAACGGCTCCGTGCGTACGAGGGGCCCGGCGGGTGCGACACCCGCCGGGCCCCTCGCGCGTGCGGCGCGCTCAGCGGCCGAGCCGCTGGAAGCGGCGTACCGCCAGCGGCAGGAAGACCGCCGTGATCGCCAGCGGCCACACCACCGCCATCAGCACCGCGTTGTCCTGCACCCAGCTGCCGTCCGAGCCGACCGGGTTGCCGAACAGCTCGCGGGCGGCCGCCGCCGTCGAGGAGACCGGGTTCCACGCGGCGACCGCGCCCAGCCAGCCCGGCATGGTCGAGGGGGCGACGAACACGCTGGAGACCATGGTGAGCGGGAAGGCCACCGCGTACAGTCCGCCGGCCGCCTCCACGCTGGGCACCAGCAGGCCCAGCCAGACGCCCACCCAGATCAGGCAGGAGCGCAGCAGGAGCAGCAGCGCGAAGCCGGCCAGGCCGCCCGCCAGGCCGCCGTCCGGCCGCCAGCCCATGGCCAGCGCGGTGAGCGCGAGGATCGCCAGCTCGGCGGCGGCCACCAGCAGGTCGGTCACCCAGCGCCCGCTGACCAGGGCGGAGGGGGCCATCGGCATCGAGCGGAACCGGTCGGTGACGCCCTTCTCGGTGTCGGTCACCACCGCCAGGGCGGAGTTCATGAACCCGAAGGCCATGGTCATCACGAACATGCCGGGCATCAGGAAGTCCCGGTAGTCGCTCGCGCCGCCGCCGCCCGGCGGCTTCATCGCGCCGCCGAAGACGTACCCGTAGAGCAGCACCGAGACGATCGGGAAGCCGAGCTGCCAGACGATGTTCACGGGCTTGCGCGCGTAGTGCGTCAGGGTGCGGCGGACGAGGGTGAGGCAGTCGGCCACCGCCCAGTACGCCCGTCCGGGCCGCTCGGTCGGCGGGACCCGCGCCGCCGGGCCCTCGGTGACCGTGCCCGGGGTGATCGTGCCGGTGCCGCTCATGCGCTCGCCTTCTCTCCGGTCAGGCGCAGGAAGACGTCGTCCAGGCTCGGCCTGCGCAGTCCGATGTCCTCGACCGGGACGCCGTCGTCCTGGAGGGTGCGGGCCACCTCGGTCAGCGCGGCGACCCGGTCGGCGACCGGGGCGTGCACCCGCCGCTCGCCGACTTCGGTGCGCGGCTCGCCCTGGCAGACCCGGGCGACCACGCGCGCCACCGCCGGAAGGTCGGCCGCGTCCGCCGCGACCACCTCGATCCGGTCGCCGCCCACCCGGTTCTTCAGCGCCTCCGGGGTGTCGTCGGCGATGGCCCGGCCCCGGTCGATGACGGTGACCCGGGAGGCGAGCCGGTCGGCCTCCTCCAGGTACTGGGTGGTGAGCAGCACCGTCGTCCCGTCGGCGACCAGTGCCCGCACGGCGTCCCACACCTCGCCGCGCCCGCGCGGGTCGAGCCCGGTGGTCGGCTCGTCCAGGAACAGCACCCGGGGGGTGAGGACCATCGAGGCGGCCAGGTCGAGCCGGCGGCGCATGCCGCCGCTGTAGCCCTCCACCCCCTTGTCGGCGGCCTCGGTGAGCGCGAAGCGCTCCAGCAGCTCGCCGGCCCGCGACCGGGCCCGCCGCCGGCCGAGGTGGAACAGCCGGCCGAACATCTCCAGGTTCTGCCGCCCGGTGAGGCCCTCGTCCACCGCCGCGTACTGCCCGGTCAGCCCGATCAGCCCGCGGACCCGGCGCGGCTCGCGGGCCACGTCGACGCCCGCGACCTCGGCGCGCCCGCCGCCGTACCGGCACAGGGTGGCCAGCACCCGTACGGCGGTGGTCTTGCCCGCCCCGTTCGGCCCGAGCAGCCCGTGCACGGTGCCGGGCCGCACGGCCAGGTCGAACCCGTCCAGCGCCGCCTTGTCCCCGTACCGCTTGTGCAGGCCCTCCACCCGGACCGCCCACCCACTCATGGCACACCCCTCCCCGTCGCCGTCCGCCGACTTTCTGAGTACACCGTACACAGTTATCAGCGTACGGCGTACTCACCTTCTGTGCGGCGGATTACCCTGGCCGACATGAGCAGCGGCGAGAGCGTGACGGGGCAGGCCACGGCGACGAGCGGCAGCGGCGACGTCGTCCGCAGCCTGGAGCTGCTGTGGGGACTGGGCGAGCAGCCCAACCGGGGCCCCAGGCGAGGGCTCACCCTGGAGCAGATCACCACCGCCGCGGTGGCGGTCGCCGACACCGAGGGTCTGGCGGCCGTCTCGATGCGCCGCCTCGCCACCGACCTCGGCGTGGGCACCATGTCGCTCTACCGCTACGTCCCCGGCAAGGCCGAGCTGCTCGACCTGATGCTCGACCACGTCCAGGGCCTGGCCATGGGCCCCTCGGGCGAACTGCCCGCCGACTGGCGGGACATGGTCCGCGCGCTGGGCCGCGCCGAGCTGGAGATGTACCGCGCGCGGCCCTGGCTGCTGAAGGTCAACCAGGCCCGCACGGTGCTCGGCCCGAACGCGCTGCGCAGCCTGGAACTGGCCCTCACCGGGTTGAAGGGCATGGGCATGACCGACCCGGAGACCATCGGCGTCATCGTCGCCGTGCACAACTACACGGTCGGCGCGGCCCGGATGGAGCTGGAGACCACCGAGGCCGCCCAGGAGACCGGCGTCAGCGACGAGGAGTTCTGGCAGGGCCAGGCGCCGGTCCTCGACCGCGCCATGCGCAGCGGGGAGTTCCCGCTGCTGGCCGCCCTCTCCGAGGACGCCTTCGGCTCCTCCCTCGACCACTTCGCCTTCGGACTGGAAGCGCTGGTCACCGGCTTCGAGGCGGTCGTGGCGGCCCGCCGCGGCCCCGCCTGAGGCCGGGCGCCGGCCTCAGGCGCGCCGCCGCCGCCGCGCCCGCGACCCGAGGAACCACAGCGCGGCCGCCCCGGCCACCACCAGCGCCCCCACCGTCACCGACCCGGCGGGCGAGGGGGACGGCGGGTCGGTGACGGTGGGGGCGCTGGTGG
>NZ_PVLV01000399.1 GCF_002982015.1 Streptomyces solincola | reverse complement strand
CCCCACCCCCGCCCCGCAGCCCACCGGCACCGGTGACGCCGCCGTGCAGGAGCTGGGCCAGAAGTTCGCCACGCTGAACTGCGCCCCCGACCCCAAGACCAAGCAGGTCGCCAACCCGGCCTCCACCGCCGACCCGGCCAAGCCCACCCTGGCCTGCGGCACCGAGGGCGACGCCAAGTACATCCTCGGCCCGGCCGAGGTCGCCGGCACCGACGTCGACGAGGCCAAGGGCGTCCTCGACCCGCAGCGCGGCATGTGGATCGTCCAGCTCGGCTTCACCGACGGCGGCGCGAAGAAGTTCGCCGCCACCACCGGCAAGCTCGCCACCCAGCAGCAGCCGCAGAACCAGTTCGCGATCACCCTGGACGGCCAGGTCATGTCCGCGCCCTCGGTCAGCAGCGCCATCGCCGGCGGCAGCGCCGAGATCTCCGGCAGCTTCAACCAGGAGTCCGCCACCGAGCTGGCCAACGTGCTGTCCTACGGCGCCCTGCCGCTCTCCTTCGAGCAGGAGAGCACCACCACGGTCACCGCGGCCCTCGGCGGCGAGCAGTTGCACGCCGGCCTGATCGCCGGCGCCATCGGCCTCGCCCTGGTCATCATCTACCTGGTGGTCTACTACCGCGGCCTGTCGCTGATCGCGATCGCCAGCCTCGGCGTCTCCGCGATCCTGACCTACACCCTGATGTCGCTGCTCGGCCCGGCCATCGGCTTCGCCCTCAACCTGCCGGCCGTCTGCGGCGCGATCGTGGCGATCGGCATCACCGCCGACTCGTTCATCGTCTACTTCGAACGCGTCCGGGACGAGATCCGCGAGGGACGCAGCCTGCGCCCCGCCGTGGAGCGCGGCTGGCCGCGCGCCCGCCGCACCATCCTGGTCTCCGACTTCGTGTCGTTCCTGGCCGCCGCGGTGCTCTTCATCGTCACCGTCGGCAAGGTGCAGGGCTTCGCCTTCACCCTCGGCCTGACCACCCTGCTCGACGTCGTCGTGGTGTTCCTCTTCACCAAGCCGCTGATGAGCCTGCTGGCCCGCACGAAGTTCTTCGGCGGCGGGCACCCGTGGTCCGGCCTCGACCCCAAGCGCCTGGGCGCCAAGCCCCCGCTGCGCCGGGCCCGCCGCACCTCCGCCCCCACCGAACCGAAGGAGGCGTGAGATGTCACGGCTCGGCAGCATGGGAGCCCGCCTGTACCGCGGCGAGGTCGGCTACGACTTCGTCGGCAAGCGCAAGCTCTGGTACGGCGTCTCCATCCTGATCACCATCACGGCCATCCTCGGCCTGGTGGTCCAGGGCCTCAACCTGGGCATCGAGTTCAAGGGCGGCCTGGTCGTCACCACCCCGAAGACCTCCGTCTCCGCCGAGCAGGCCCGTGAGGCCGCCGAGGAGGTCTCCGGACACCTGCCGATCGTCCAGGAGCTGGGCTCCGGCGGTCTGCGCATCCAGATCTCCGACGTGGGCACCGGCGAGGCCGACCGCATCACCGGTGAGCTGGCGCAGGAGCTGAAGGTCCCCGCCGGCGACCTCAACGCCGACATCGTCGGCCCGAGCTGGGGCGAGCAGATCGCCAACAAGGCGTGGATGGGCCTCGGCATCTTCATGGTGCTGGTGGTCGTCTACCTCGCCATCGCCTTCGAGTGGCGGATGGCGGTCGCCGCGCTGATCGCCCTCATCCACGACATCACCATCACCGTCGGGATCTACGCCCTGGTGGGCTTCGAGGTCACCCCCGGCACCGTGATCGGCCTGCTCACCATCCTCGGCTACTCCCTCTACGACACGGTCGTCGTCTTCGACAGCCTGAAGGAGAGCTCGAAGGACATCACCAAGCAGACCCGGTACACCTACAGCGAGGTCGCCAACCGCTCCATCAACGGCACCCTGGTCCGCTCCATCAACACCACGGTGGTGGCGCTGCTGCCGGTGGCGGGCCTGCTGTTCATCGGCGGCGGCGTCCTCGGCGCGGGCATGCTCAACGACATCTCGCTGTCGCTGTTCGTGGGCCTGGCGGCCGGCGCGTACTCCTCCATCTTCATCGCCACCCCGCTGGTCGCCGACCTCAAGGAGCGCGAGCCGCAGATGAAGGCGCTGCGCAAGCGGGTCCTGGCCAAGCGCGCCAAGGGCGAGAGCGGCGAGCAGGGCCCGGAGGACGCCCGCCTCGCCGACGAGACGGCCGCCTCCGCCGACGAGCCGGACGAGGCGGACGAGGCGGACGACACCACGGCCGCCGGCGCGGTCGTCGGCCCGCGCCGCCAGCCGGCCCGCGGGCGGGGCAGGCGCCGATGAGCCCCGGCACCCGCGAGCTGCTGCTCAGCCGCATCCGCGACGTCCCGGACCACCCGGTGGAAGGCGTGGTCTTCAAGGACATCACGCCGCTGCTGGCCGACCCGGAGGCGTTCGCCGCGCTCACCGCCGAGCTGGCCGAGCTGGCCGTGCGGTACGGCGCGACCAGGATCGTCGGCCTGGAGGCGCGGGGGTTCATCCTCGCCGCCCCGGTCGCCGTCTCCGCCAAGCTGGGCTTCATCCCGGTCCGCAAGGCCGGCAAGCTGCCCGGGGCCACCCTCAAGCAGGGCTACGAGCTGGAGTACGGCACCGCGGAGATCGAGGTGCACGCCGAGGACCTGGCCGCCGGCGACCGGGTCATGGTCATCGACGACGTGCTGGCCACCGGCGGCACCGCCGAGGCGTCGCTGGAGCTGATCGGGCGCGCCGGAGCGGAGGTCGCCGGGGTCGCCGTGCTGATGGAGCTGGGCTTCCTCGGCGGCCGGGCCCGCCTGGAGCCCGCCCTGCGCGGCGCCCCGCTGGAGGCACTGATCACCCTCTGAGCACCGCACGAGGCACGTGTACGGCGGGCGTCCGGGACACCGGGCGCCCGCCGTCGCGTCGTCCGGCCCGGCCCCGGACCGAACGGCGCCGCGGCCCCCTCCCGCCGGGGCCCCGGCGGGCTCGGGGCGAACCGTCCGTCCGAGGTCAGTACCATGGGATTCCGGGCCTGACCGGGGGACCCGGACCCCGCACGAGGAGCGCTCTTGCCAGACGAGGCCCAGCCACTCTCCGCCGCGAAGCCCGACCAGCACGCCGAGAAGGCCGCGGCGCCCCCCGCCGCGTCCCCGAACAAGGCGGCCGACCGCCTCTCGGAGTCGGTGCGCCACTCGGCCGGGCCCGCCCCCGTCTCGACGCCCAAGCCCAACCCGCCGGCCGCCGCCCGCAGCGGCGGCGGCTCCTCCAACCGGGTGCGCGCCCGACTGGCCCGCCTCGGCGTGCAGCGCTCCTCCCCGTACAACCCGGTCCTCGAACCGCTGCTGCGCATCGTCCGCGGCAACGACCCCAAGACCGAGACCGCCGTCCTGCGCCAGATCGAGTCGGCGTACCAGGTCGCCGAGCGCTGGCACCGCGGCCAGAAGCGCAAGAGCGGCGACCCGTACATCACCCACCCGCTCGCCGTCACCACCATCCTCGCCGAGCTGGGCATGGACCCGGCGACGCTGATGGCCGGGCTGCTGCACGACACCGTCGAGGACACCGACTACGGCCTGGAGACCCTGCGCAAGGACTTCGGCGACCAGGTGGCCCTCCTCGTCGACGGCGTCACCAAGCTCGACAAGGTCAAGTTCGGCGAGGCCGCACAGGCCGAGACGGTCCGCAAGATGGTCGTCGCCATGGCCAAGGACCCCCGGGTCCTGGTCATCAAGCTCGCCGACCGGCTGCACAACATGCGCACCATGCGCTACCTCAAGCGGGAGAAGCAGGAGAAGAAGGCCCGCGAGACGCTGGAGATCTACGCCCCGCTGGCGCACCGGCTGGGCATGAACACCATCAAGTGGGAGCTGGAGGACCTCGCCTTCGCGATCCTCTACCCCAAGATGTACGACGAGATCGTCCGGCTCGTCGCCGAGCGCGCCCCCAAGCGCGACGAGTACCTCGCCATAGTGACCGACGAGGTCCAGGCCGACCTGCGCTCCGCCCGCATCAAGGCCACCGTCACCGGCCGCCCCAAGCACTACTACAGCGTCTACCAGAAGATGATCGTCCGCGGCCGGGACTTCGCGGAGATCTACGACCTGGTCGGCATCCGGGTGCTGGTCGACACGGTCCGCGACTGCTACGCCGCCCTCGGCACCGTCCACGCGCGATGGAACCCGGTCCCCGGCCGGTTCAAGGACTACATCGCGATGCCCAAGTTCAACATGTACCAGTCGCTGCACACGACCGTCATCGGCCCCAACGGCAAGCCCGTCGAGCTTCAGATCCGCACCTTCGACATGCACCGCCGCGCCGAGTACGGCATCGCCGCGCACTGGAAGTACAAGCAGGAGGCCGTCGCCGGGGCCTCCAAGGTCCGCACCGACGTGCCCCGCCGGGCCGGCGGCAAGGACGACCACGTCAACGACATGGCGTGGCTGCGCCAGTTGCTGGACTGGCAGAAGGAGACCGAGGACCCGGGCGAGTTCCTGGAGTCGCTGCGCTTCGACCTCTCCCGCAACGAGGTCTTCGTCTTCACCCCCAAGGGCGACGTGATAGCGCTGCCCGCCGGCGCCACCCCGGTCGACTTCGCCTACGCGGTGCACACCGAGGTCGGCCACCGGACCATAGGAGCCCGGGTCAACGGCCGCCTGGTGCCGCTGGAGTCCACCCTGGACAACGGTGACCTGGTGGAGGTCTTCACCTCCAAGGCCGTCGGCGCAGGCCCCTCCCGGGACTGGCTCGGCTTCGTCAAGTCGCCGCGGGCCCGCAACAAGATCCGCGCCTGGTTCTCCAAGGAGCGCCGGGACGAGGCCATCGAGCACGGCAAGGACGCCATCGCGCGGGCCATGCGCAAGCAGAACCTGCCGATCCAGCGCATCCTCACCGGCGACTCGCTGGTCACCCTCGCCCACGAGATGCGCTACCCGGACATCTCCTCGCTGTACGCGGCGATCGGCGAGGGCCATGTCACCGCCCAGAGCGTCGTGCAGAAGCTGGTGCAGGCGCTCGGCGGCGAGGAGGCCGCCAGCGAGGACATCGCCGAGTCCGCGCCGCCCTCCCGCGGCCGCTCCAAGCGGCGCGCCAAGGGCGACCCGGGTGTGGTCGTCAAGGGCGTCGACGACGTCTGGGTCAAGCTCGCCCGCTGCTGTACGCCGGTGCCGGGCGACCCGATCATCGGCTTCGTCACCCGCGGCAGCGGCGTCTCGGTCCACCGGGCCGACTGCGTCAACGTCGACTCGCTGTCCCAGCAGCCCGAGCGGATGCTGGACGTGGAGTGGGCGCCCACCCAGTCCTCGGTCTTCCTGGTCGCCATCCAGGTCGAGGCGCTGGACCGCTCCCGGTTGCTGTCCGACGTCACCCGGGTGCTGTCCGACCAGCACGTCAACATCCTGTCCGCGGCCGTGCAGACCTCCCGCGACCGGGTCGCCACCTCCCGCTTCACCTTCGAGATGGGCGACCCCAAGCACCTGGGCCACGTGCTGAAGGCGGTCCGCGGGGTGGAGGGCGTCTACGACGTCTACCGCGTCACCTCGGCCCGCAGGCCGTAGCGCTCGCGCACACGCGAAGGGGCCTCCCGTGCGAGACGCACGGGAGGCCCCTTCGCGTGTGCGCGGACCGTCAGCCGCCGAACTCCTGGAGCCCCTTGAGCGCCTGGTCCAGCAGCGCCTGCCGGCCCTCCAGCTCACGGGCCAGCTTGTCGGCCTTGGCGTCGTTGCCCGCCGCGCGGGCCGCGTCGATCTGCTTCTGAAGCTTGTCCACCGCGTCCTGGAGCTGACCGGTCAGACCCGCCGCGCGGGCCCGCGCCTCCGGGTTGGTGCGGCGCCACTCGGCCTCCTCGGCCTCCTGGATCGCCCGCTCCACCGCGTGCATCCGGCCCTCGACCTTCGGCCGGGCGTCGCGCGGCACGTGGCCGATGGCCTCCCAGCGCTCGTTGACCGCCCGGAACGCGGCCCGGGCCGCCTTCAGGTCCGTCACCGGCACCAGCTTCTCGGCCTCGGCCGCCAGCTCCTCCTTGAGCTTGAGGTTCTCCCCCTGCTCGGCGTCCCGCTCGGCGAAGACCCCGCTGCGGGCCGCGAAGAACACGTCCTGCGCGCCGCGGAAACGGTTCCACAGGTCGTCCTCGTGCTCGCGCTGGGCGCGGCCCGCGGCCTTCCAGTCGGTCATCAGCTCCCGGTAGCGAGCCGCCGTGGCGCCCCAGTCGGTGGAGCCGGACAGCGACTCGGCCTCGGCGACCAGCTTCTCCTTGGCCTTGCGGGCCTCCTCGCGCTGGGCGTCCAGCGAGGCGAAGTGCGCCTTGCGCCGCTTGGAGAAGGCCGAGCGGGCGTGCGAGAAGCGGTGCCACAGCTCGTCGTCGGACTTCCGGTCCAGCCGGGGCAGGCCCTTCCAGGTGTCCACCAGGGCCCGCAGCCGCTCGCCGGCCGACCGCCACTGCTCGCTGGCCGCCAGCTCCTCGGCCTCGGCGACCAGCTTCTCCTTGGCCTGGCGGGCCTCGTCGGTCTGCCTGGCCTTGGCGACCTTGCGCTCCTCGCGGCGCTTGTCGACCGTGACCACCAGCGCGTCCAGCCGCTTGCGCAGCGCCTCCAGGTCGCCGACCACATGGTGCTCGTCCACCTGCTGCCGGATGTGGTCGATCGCCGCCGCCGCGTCCTTGGCGGACAGGTCGGTGGTCTTCACCCGCTTCTCCAGGAGGCCGATCTCCACGACCAGCCCCTCGTACTTGCGCTCGAAGTAGGCCAGGGCCTCCTCGGGAGAACCGGCCTGCCACGATCCGACGACCTGCTCACCGTCGGCTGTCCGCACGTACACGGTGCCCGTCTCGTCGACGCGGCCCCACGGGTCGCTGCTCACAGCGCCTCCTCCACCTGATGCCGGGGGAAACACCGCCGGCATCGTCCACAGTTTCCTCGGGCGGGCACGGCCCGCCCTGCACAACGCCAATCTAGGCGACCGGCCGCCCGGCTGTCCGCACCGAGGAGGAGCGAATTCGCCGCTGGACCGGCGGCCGGCCGCCGCGGCTCACCCCTTGCTCACGGTCGCCTTCTCCACGGTGACCGGCGTCTTCGGCGCACCGTCGGACTGCCCGTCCGCCGTGCCCGCCTCGGCGATCTTCCGCACGGCCTTCAGGCCCGCCGCGTCCATGGTCCCGAACGGCGTGTACTGCGGCGGCAGCTTCGTGTCCTTGTAGACCAGGAAGAACTGGCTGCCGCCGGAGTCGGGCTGCCCGGTGTTGGCCATCGCCACCGTGCCGGCCTTGAACAGCGCCTTGCCGTCCTTGCCCGGCTTGCCCAGCGAGGCCAGGTTCTCGTCCGGGATGTTGTAGCCGGGGCCGCCGCTGCCGTCGCCGGTCGGGTCGCCGCACTGGAGCACGAAGATGCCCTCGGTGGTGAGCCGGTGGCAGGGCGTGCCGTCGAAGAACTTCTTCCCGGCGAGGTGCTGGAAGGAGTTGACCGTGCGCGGGGTCTTCGCGGCCTGCATGGCGATCGCGATGTCGCCCCGGTCGGTCGCCAGCTTCATGGTGTAGTCGGCCTTGGTGTCCACGGCGAGCTTTGGCTCCGGCGACGACGACTCGCTGGGCGCGGGGCTCTCCGAGGCGGCCGGCGGCTGCGCGGCCGGGTCGGGCCCGTCGTCGCCGCCGATCGCGCTCACCGCGTAGGCGGTCGCGCCCGCGGCCACCACCACGGCCAGCGCGGCGGCGATCACCGCGTTGCGGCGCCTGGCCTTGCGGCGGGCCTCCTCCCGGCGCTGCCGCTGCCGCTCGAACTTCTGCCGGGCGAGCTGCCGCCGCCGCTGATCGCTGCTGACCACCGGTCACTCCTTCTCGGTCACCTGTTCCCGTCCTGCCCGGGTGTGCCCGTACGGTATACGGGTTGGCTGTGCGTCGAGCAGCGCCGGTAGGCTTTCCTTCCGCGGCGTCCCCGGACCGGAGCCGCCCCCGGCCCGGCCGGGAACCGCCACCGACGACCCACCGAGGACGCATCGTGCTCATTGCCGGCTTCCCCGCCGGGGCCTGGGGGACCAACTGCTACCTGGTCGCCCCCGCCGCCGGCGAGGAGTGCGTGATCATCGACCCGGGCCACCAGGCCGCCCAGGGCGTCGAGGAGGCACTCGCCAAGCACCGGCTCAAGCCCGTGGCCGTCGTCCTCACCCACGGCCACATCGACCACGTGGCCTCGGTCGTCCCCGTCTGCGGCGCCCACGACGTGCCCGCGTGGATCCACCCGGCCGACCGGTACATGATGAGCGACCCGGAGAAGGCCCTCGGCCGCTCCATCGGCATGCCGCTGATAGGCGAGCTGACCGTCGGCGAGCCGGACGACGTCCACGAGCTGACCGACGGCGCAGCCCTGGAGCTCGCCGGCATGAAGCTGACCGTCGCGCACGCCCCCGGCCATACCAAGGGGTCGGTGACCTTCGGCATGCCCGAGGCGGCGGACATCCCGCCGCTGCTGTTCTCGGGCGACCTCCTGTTCGCCGGCTCCATCGGACGCACCGACCTGCCCGGCGGTGACATGGACGAGATGCTCGCGTCGCTGGCCCGCGTGTGCCTGCCACTCGACGACTCGACCGTGGTGCTGTCCGGACACGGTCCCCAGACCACCATCGGCCGTGAGCGCGCCGCCAACCCCTACCTGCGCGAGGTGGCGACCGGCCAGGGAGGCCCGCTGGGCACCCCCCGACGAGGAATGTGACGGAAAGACGCACACCGTGAGCACCTTCAAGGCCCCCAAGGGCACCTACGACCTGCTCCCTCCCGACTCCGCCGTCTACCTCGCCGTCCGCGAGGCCATCGCCGCCCCGGCGCGCGCGGCCGGCTACGGCTACGTCGAGACCCCCGGCTTCGAGAACGTCGAGCTGTTCGCCCGCGGCGTCGGCGAGTCGACCGACATCGTCACCAAGGAGATGTACGCCTTCGAGACCAAGGGCGGCGACAAGCTCGCCCTGCGCCCCGAGGGCACCGCATCCGTGCTGCGCGCCGCCCTGGAGGGCAACCTCCACAAGTCCGGCAACCTGCCGGTGAAGCTCTGGTACTCCGGCTCGTACTACCGCTACGAGCGCCCGCAGAAGGGCCGCTACCGCCACTTCTCGCAGGTCGGCGCCGAGGCCATCGGCATGGAGGACCCGGCGCTGGACGCCGAGCTGATCATCCTCGCCGACCAGGCGTACCGCTCGCTGGGCCTGCGGAAGTTCCGCATCCTGCTGAACTCCCTCGGCGACGCCGAGTGCCGCCCGGTCTACCGCGACGCACTCCAGGGCTTCCTGCGCGGCCTCGACCTCGACGAGGAGACCCGCCGCCGCATCGAGATCAACCCGCTGCGGGTCCTGGACGACAAGCGCCCCGAGGTGCAGAAGCAGCTCACCGGCGCGCCGGTGCTGCGCGACTACCTGTGCGACGCCTGCAAGGCGTACCACGAGGAGGTCCGCGCCCTGCTGACCGCGGCCGGCGTGGTCTACGAGGACGACGAGAGGCTGGTGCGCGGGCTGGACTACTACACCCGCACCACCTTCGAGTTCGTCCACGACGGCCTGGGCTCGCAGTCCGCGGTCGGCGGCGGCGGCCGCTACGACGGCCTGTCCGAGATGATCGGCGGCCCCGCGCTGCCGTCCGTCGGCTGGGCGCTCGGCGTGGACCGCACGGTGCTCGCCCTGGAGGCCGAGGGCGTCGCGCTCGACCTGCCCGCCGCCACCAGCGTCTACGCCGTGCCGCTCGGCGAGGAGGCCCGCCGCACGCTGTTCGGGCTGGTCACCGAGTTGCGCCGGGCCGGCGTGGCCGCCGACTTCGCCTACGGCGCGCGCGGCCTGAAGGGCGCCATGAAGAGCGCCCACCGCAGCGGCGCCCGGTACGCCCTGGTCGCCGGCGAGCGGGACCTCGCCGACGGCGTCGTCCAGCTCAAGGACATGGAGTCCGGCGAGCAGCAGGCCGTGGCACTCGCGGAGGTCGTGGACCGGCTGCGCACCGCCCGCTGAGGCGTACGGACAGGGGCCCGGGGTGCGTACGACGCGCCCCGGGCCCCTGCCGCGCACCGCCTTCGCGCACGCCGCTCCTTATGTCCACCGAACGGCGGACGGCGGGCGGCCTGCGGCACAATGACCGGTGCCGGTCCCGTCCCCGGCGCCGCCCCGAGTGAGGACACCGCGAGATGACAGAAGCCACCGCCGCCGACCGGTCGGCCGCGCCCGCGCCCGCAACGGTCGGCGCGGGGCGGGCGTTCGCCTGGATGCTGGTGGTGACCGGGGCGGCGGGGCTGCTGGCGGCCTGGGTGATCACCCTCGACAAGCTCAAGCTCCTGGAAGACCCGGGCTTCACCCCCGGGTGCAGCCTGAACCCGGTGGTCTCCTGCGGCAGCGTGATGAAGAGCGCGCAGGCCGAGGTGTTCGGCTTCCCCAACCCGATGCTGGGCCTGGTGACGTACGCGATCGTCGTCGCCATCGGCTTCGCGCTGCTGGCCGGCGCGGGCTTCCGCCGCTGGTTCTGGCTCGGCCTCAACGCCGGCGCCCTCTTCGGCGTCGGCTTCTGCGCCTGGCTCACCTACCAGTCGCTGTACGAGATCAACGCCCTGTGCCTGTGGTGCTGCCTGGCCTGGGTCGCCACCATCGTGATGTTCTGGTACGTCACCTCGCACAACGTCCGCCGCGGCCTGCTGCCCGCCCCGGCCGGCCTGCGCTCCTTCTTCGACGAGTTCACCTGGGTGCTGCCCGCCCTGCACATCGGCGTGATCGGGATGCTCGTCCTGACCCGCTGGTGGGACTTCTGGGTGAGCTGACCCCGCCCCGGCCGGGCCGGGGTGTCAGCGGGCTGGCATAGGCTTCATCGCGTGGAGCCCGACCTTTTCACCGCCGCCGCCGAAGACCGCCAGGAGAAGGACCCGACCGGCAGCCCCCTGGCCGTCCGGATGCGCCCGCGCACCCTCGACGAGGTCGTCGGCCAGCAGCACCTGCTCAAGCCCGGCTCACCGCTGCGCCGGCTCGTCGGGGACGGCGCGGGCGGCCCGGCGGGGGCGTCCTCGGTGATCCTCTGGGGCCCGCCCGGCACCGGCAAGACCACCCTCGCCTACGTCGTCTCCAAGGCCACCAACAAGCGCTTCGTGGAGCTCTCCGCGATCACCGCAGGCGTCAAGGAGGTCCGCGCGGTCATCGACGGCGCCCGCCGCGCCTCCGGCGGCTTCGGCACCGAGACCGTGCTCTTCCTGGACGAGATCCACCGCTTCAGCAAGGCACAGCAGGACTCCCTGCTGCCCGCCGTGGAGAACCGCTGGGTCACCCTCATCGCCGCCACCACCGAGAACCCGTACTTCTCGGTCATCTCCCCCCTGCTCTCCCGCTCGCTGCTGCTCACCCTGGAGTCCCTCACCGACGAGGACGTCCGCGGCCTGCTGCGCCGCGCCCTCACCGAGGAGCGCGGCCTCGGCGGCGCGGTCACCCTCCCGGAGGACGCCGAGGCCCACCTGCTGCGGATCGCCGGCGGCGACGCCCGCCGCGCCCTGACCGCCCTGGAGGCCGCCGCCGGAGCGGCCATCGCCAAGTCCGAGGACGAGATCACCCTCGCCACCGTCGAGGAGACGGTGGACCGCGCCGCCGTCGCCTACGACCGGGACGGCGACCAGCACTACGACGTGGCCAGCGCACTGATCAAGTCCATCCGCGGCTCGGACGTGGACGCCGCCCTGCACTACCTGGCCCGCATGATCGAGGCCGGGGAGGACCCGCGGTTCATCGCCCGCCGGCTGATGATCTCCGCCAGCGAGGACATCGGGCTCGCCGACCCCACCGCGCTGCCGCTGGCGGTCGCCGCCGCCCAGGCCGTGGCCATGATCGGCTTCCCGGAGGCCGCGCTCACCCTCAGCCATGCCACCATCGCCCTGGCCCTGGCCCCCAAGTCCAACGCCGCCACCACCGCGATAGCCGCCGCCCGCGCCGACCTGCGCGCCGGAGCGGCCGGCCCCGTCCCCGCGCACCTGCGCGACGGCCACTACAAGGGCGCCGCCAAGCTCGGCCACGCCCAGGGGTACGTCTACCCGCACGACGTCCCCGGCGGCATCGCCGCCCAGCAGTACGCCCCGGACGCGGTGCACGGCAAGCGCTACTACGAACCCACCCGGTACGGAGCCGAGGCGCGGTACGCCGACGTGGTGGAGAAGGTCCGCGCCCGCCTGCGCGGCGAGGAGTCCGGCGGCTAGGCCGGTCCGACCGTGAGCGGCCGCCCTGGTGTCAGCCCAGGTGCGCGCGGACGGCCGCCCGGATGCCGGCCGGCTCCGGCGACTCGGCCGCCCAGGCCGCGTAGCCGTCCGGCCGGACCAGCAGCGCCGTGCGCCGCTCGCCCGCCCACCGCGCCACCGCCAGCCGGTCGTCCCCCGCCTCGTACGGCGCCGGCGTGATCAGGACGAAGCGCCCGCCGCGCAGCGCCTCGTGCAGCCGGCCGCCGCCGGCCAGCGCCACGTCGGGGATCCGCCGCCCGGTGAGCGGATGGGCGCCGCGCGGGGCCGGGTAGCGGTAGCCGATGCCGGTGACCTGCCCGGCGGCCCGGCGGCGCACCGGGCCCACCCGCCCGACCAGGAGAGCGCCGCCTGCTCGCAGCGCCCTGCTCCAGGGCCGGTGGGCCATGGCGGCCCGCACCATCGCCCCGCTGCTGCGCAGCACCGCCCGCCCCACCGGATGGCGTTCGCGGTGGTAGGTGTCGAGCAGCTCGGGACCGGCGTGGCCGTGCAGGACCTGGGCGAGCTTCCAGCCGAGGTTGGCCGCGTCCTGAAGGCCGGTGTTGAGGCCCTGGCCGCCCGCGGGGGAGTGCACATGGGCCGCGTCGCCGGCGAGCAGGACCCGGCCGGCGCGGTACGCGGGGACCTGCCGCTCGTCGCTGTGGAAGCGGGACATCCAGCGGGCGTCGCGCATGCCGAAGTCCCGGCCGAGCGCCCGGCGGACCAGCTCGCGCACCTCCTCCAGACCGACCGGCTCGTCCTCCGGCACGTCCCGGTCGCGGCACCAGCCGATCACCCGGTGGTAGCCGTCCCCGAACGGCGCGAGGAAGGCGAAGGCGCCCCCGGCGGCGTTCACCGTGAGTAGCGACGGCGGCGGGTCGTCCAGCCGGACGTCGGCGAGCAGCATGGAGCGGATGACCGACCGCCCGGGGAAGGGCAGGCCCATCGCCTGCCGGACCGTGCTGCGCATCCCGTCGGCGCCCACCGCGTACCGGGCGCGCAGCGCGTCCGTCCCGCCCGGGGTCCGCACGGCGACGTCGACGCCGTGCCCGTCGTCGGCGAGTCCGGTCACCTGGTGCCCGTGGCGGAACTCGGCCCCGGCCTCGACGGCGTAGCGCCGCAGCACCCGCTCCACCTCGTACTGGGGGATGACGAGGACATGGGGGAAGCGGGAGGGCAGCGCGGAGAGGTCGAGGGACAGGCCGCCGAAGAGCCGCATCCGGTCCAGCGGCCGCCCGGTCGCCTCCAGTTCGTCGGCCAGGCCCCGGGCGTCGAGCTGCTCCAGGGTGCGGGCGTGCAGCACGAAGGCGCGCGAGAGGTTGCTGATCCCGGGCGGGCGCTTCTCCAGCACGACCACGTCGACGCCCGCGGTGGCGAGGTCGCCGGCCAGCAGCAGGCCGGTGGGCCCGCCGCCCACGACGATGACTCCGCCGCCGTCTTCCCTGGCCCCGTCCACACTGCCTCCCACATCCGCCTCGTCCCACCTGCCTCAGCCCCAGCATGGCCGCCGCCGTGTCACTCGGCCAGGGGGCGGCCCGGGTGGCGCCCGGCTCCGCGCGGTCAGCTCTGGGCGGCCTCGAAGAGGGTGTGCATCGCCCGGCGCAGGCCGTGGACGTCGCGGACCGGCTCGGGGAAGTCGAAGCGGGCGTCGAAGCGCCGGCCCGCCGCGTCCACGCAGCGCACCCGCAGGCCGAAGCGGTCCAGTGCCAGCGGCACCACCCGGCGTACCGCGGCGGCGCCCTCGCCGGCCCGGCGCCCGAGCAGCGTGCTCAGTCCCCGGACCTGTTCGCCGTGGGCGGCGGCCAGGTGCTGGAGCAGCTCGGTCTCGTAGTCGGCGAGCGGGTCAGGCCGTGCGGCGGCGAAGTCGTCCGGGTCCACCGAGCCGTCGCCCCACAGGTCGTCCACGTAGACCTCGCCGACCTCCAGGCGCAGCATCGTCCGGCCGGGCTCGGCCATCCCCGGGGCGCAGGTCAGCCAGCCGGAGACCCAGGCGCGGCCGCGGATGCGGTCGGGCGCCGAGACCGGGGCGACGTCGGTCAGCTCCAGCACGGCCGGCAGCTCGTCGTCCTGCGCGTGGGTGGCGGCCCGCACCGGGGGCGCGTCGGCGGGGAAGAGGAGGAACACCTCCCCGTCGGCGCCGACGGTCCTGGCCTCCGGCACGAGCTGGTCCGGGCGGGCGCCGTCCATCCCGGGAAGGACCAGTGCTCCGGAGCATGTACTCTGTACGAGAGTTCGTGTGCGCTCGGCTGCTGACGGCATCCGGGTGATCTCAAGCCCGCTGGGACGCGGCTGACCATGAGCTGATCGGACCTCCGTCACGTCGATGCCCTGCTGCGCCTGCGCAGGAGTATCGCCTTTCGTGTTGCCGTCTGTGATGCGCGTGGTGTTCCCAGGGCTCGACATGCGATCTCCTTGATTAAGGTAAGCCTAACCTAACCTATATCGGAGGTCTGGAGAACGTGCCTAACCAGTCGCGTCCCAAGGTCAAGAAGTCCCGTGCGCTCGGCATCGCGCTGACGCCGAAGGCCGTCAAGTACTTCGAGGCCCGCCCCTACCCGCCGGGCGAGCACGGCCGCGGTCGCAAGCAGAACTCGGACTACAAGGTCCGTCTGCTGGAGAAGCAGCGCCTCCGCGCCCAGTACGACATCAGCGAGCGCCAGATGGCGCGTGCCTACGACCGCGCCAAGAAGGCCGAGGGCAAGACCGGCGAGGCCCTGGTGGTCGAGCTGGAGCGCCGCCTCGACGCCCTGGTCCTGCGTTCGGGCATCGCCCGCACCATCTACCAGGCCCGCCAGATGGTCGTCCACGGCCACATCGAGGTCAACGGCGGCAAGGTCGACAAGCCGTCCTTCCGCGTCCGTCCCGACGACGTCGTGATGGTCCGCGAGCGCAGCCGCGCCAAGAGCCTGTTCCAGGTCGCGCGCGAGGGCGGCTTCGCCCCCGACGGCGAGACCCCGCGCTACCTCCAGGTCAACCTGAAGGCCCTCGCCTTCCGCCTGGACCGCGACCCGAACCGCAAGGAGATCCCGGTGATCTGCGACGAGCAGCTCGTCGTCGAGTACTACGCCCGCTGACCCGAGCGCGGTACACACCCCCAAGCGGTGCCGCAAGCCCGCCGCTCCTCCCCGGAGCGGCGGGCTTGCGGCACCGCTTGGGGGTGTGTACCGCGCTCGGGTCAGCGGGCGTAGTAC
>NZ_PVLV01000398.1 GCF_002982015.1 Streptomyces solincola | reverse complement strand
CTCGGCTTCTGGGCGGCGGTCCTCGCCGCCTTCCTCGCCGCCGCACCCGGCCGGATGACGTTCGACACCAAACTCGGCGTCACCACCGACCCCTGGGGCTTCCTCGCCGACCTGGCCACCCTCTGGCACGACCGGTCCGGCTTCGGCGGCATCGCCGACCAGTACACCGGCTACACCATCCCGATGCTGCCGTTCCACGCCGCCGGCGACCTGGTCGGACTGCCCGTCTGGCTCACCCAGCGGCTCTGGCTCTCCCTGGTCGTCTCCTGCGCCTTCTGGGGCGCGCTGCGGCTGGCCGAACGCCTCGCCGCCGGCTCCGACCGCAGCCGCCTGCTCGGCGCGGCCGGGTACGCGCTGTGGCCCACGTACACCACGGTGGTCGGCTCCACCTCGGCCGCCGCGCTGCCCGGCGCGCTGCTGCCCTGGGTGCTGCTGCCGCTGACCGACCCCCGGCTCACCCCCCGGCTCGCCGCCGCCCGCTCCGCGCTGCTCATCCCGCTGATGGGCGGCGTCAACGCCGCCTCCACCCTCGCCTCCCTCCTCCCGGCCGGCCTCTACCTGCTCACCCGCCCGGCCGGCCCGCGCCGACGCGCCCTGATCGCCTGGTGGACACCGCTGGTCGCCGCCGCCACCGCCTGGTGGACCGTGCCGCTGCTCCTGCTCGGCGGCTACGGCGAGAACTTCATGCCGTACGTGGAGACCGCCCGCACCACCACCTCCACCATGTCCGCCACCGAACTGCTGCGCGGCGCCGGCAACTGGGTCGGCTACCTGAACTTCGGCGAGCCCTGGCTGCCGGCCGGCTGGGCGGTGGCCACCTCCGTCCTGGTCGTCGGCTGCTCCGCGCTCGCCGCCGCCCTGGGCCTGGCCGGCCTGGCCCGGCGCGACATGCCCGAACGGCGCTGGCTGGTGCTCACCGTGCTCACCGCCGCACTGATCACCCTCGCCGGCTACGGCGGCGCGCTCGGCGCACCCTTCCACGGCGCCGTCCAGCAGTGGCTCGACGGCGCCCTGGCCCCCTTCCGCAACATCTACAAGTTCCAGACCGGCGTCGCCCTCGCCCTGGCCCTCGGCCTCGTCCACCTCACCGCTGCCCTCACCCGGGCCACCGCCCGCCGCCGGCACGCGCCCGTGCTCGCCGCGCTGCTCGTGCTGCCCGGCCTGTGCCTGCCCTACCTCGACGGCCGGATCCTCCAGCCCGGCTCCTTCCGCGAACTGCCCGCCTACTGGCGCACCACCGCCGACTGGCTCGCCGCCAACGCACCGAAGGACCGCGCCCTGGTGGTGCCCGCCACCGCCCACGGCATCCACACCTGGGGCACGACCGTCGACCAGCCGCTGCACGCCCTGGCCCGCTCGCCCTGGGCCCAGCGCGACTACGTGCCCTTCGGCACCCCCGGCAACCGCCGGGCCATGGACGCCGTCGAACAGGCCCTCACCTCCGGCGGCCGCGTCCCCGGCCTCGCCGCCTTCCTCAACCGGGCCGGACTGCACCACGTCGTCGTCCGGGGCGACCTCGACCCCGACCAGCTGGGCCACGTCCCCACCGCCACCGTCACCCGCACCCTGGAAGCCTCCGGCTACCGCCGCGTCGCCGGCTTCGGCCCCCTCACCACCGGCGGCCGGATCGCCGACGACACCCCCGTCCAGGTCGAGGCGCTCTACCCGCGCCGCCGCGCCGTGGAGATCTACGC
>NZ_PVLV01000397.1 GCF_002982015.1 Streptomyces solincola | reverse complement strand
GGGCCGGGGAGGCGCTCCTCGGCCCCGCCGTTCCGGATCGGCCCTTCAGTCCTGGGACTTCGGTGCGCCGTCGGCGGTTCCGGCGCGGTAGGCGGCGTCGTCCGGTTCGGGCGGCGGCGGGCCGGCGGCGAGTTCGAACTCGGCGCGGGGGTGCTCCAGCGATCCGAGTGAGACGATCTCCCGTTTGAACAGGCCGGAGAGGGTCCACTCGGCGAGCACCCGGGCCTTGCGGTTGAAGGTGGGCACGCGGCTGAGGTGGTAGGCCCGGTGCATGAACCAGGCCGGGTAGCCCTTGAGTTTGCGTCCGTAGACGTGGGCGACGCCCTTGTGCAGGCCGAGTGAGGCGACGGAGCCGGCGTACTTGTGGGCGTACTCCTTGAGCGGCTGTCCGCGCAGGGAGGCGACCAGGTTCTCGGCGAGCACCTTGGTCTGGCGTACGGCGTGTTGGGCGTTGGGCGCGCACTCGCGGCCCGGCTCCTTGGCCGTGAGGTCGGGGACGGCGGCGGCGTCGCCGGCGGCCCAGGCGTGTTCGACGCCATCGACGGTCAGGTGGGCGGTGCACTTGAGGCGGCCGCGTTCGTTGCGGGGCAGGTCGGTGGCGGCCAGGACCGGGGCGGGCTTGACGCCGGCGGTCCACACGACGGTGCGGGTGGGGAAGCGGTTGCCGTCGCTGAGGACGGCGACCCGGTCCTCGCAGGACTCCAGGCGGGTCTCCAGGCGGACGTCGATGTTCCGGGCGCGCAGCTCCCGCACGGCGTAGACGCCCATGTCCTCGCCGACCTCGGGGAGGATGCGGCCGGTCGCCTCCACCAGCACCCATTTGAGGTCGTCGGGCTTGATGTTGTGGTAGTAGCGGGAGGTGTAGCGGGCCATGTCCTCCAGTTCCGCGAGGGCTTCCACGCCCGCGTAGCCGCCGCCGACGAAGACGAAGGTGAGGGCGGCGTCGCGGATGGCGGGATCGCGGGTGGAGGAGGCGATGTCCATCTGCTCGATGACGTGGTTGCGCAGCCCGATGGCCTCCTCGACGGTCTTGAAGCCGATGCCGTAGTCGGCAAGGCCGGGCACGGGCAGGGTGCGGGAGATGGAGCCGGGCGCGATGACCAGTTCGTCGTAGTCGAGGTACTGGGCGCCGGTGCCCTCCTCGCCGGTGGCGAGAGTGGTGAGGGTGGCGCTGCGCTTGGCGTGGTCGATGCCCCTTACCTCGCCGATGACGATCCGGCACCGGTTGAGGACCCGGCGCAGCGGGACCACCACGTGGCGCGGCGAGATGTTGCCGGCCGCGGCCTCGGGGAGGAAGGGCTGGTACGTCATGTACGGGTCGGGGGTGACCACCGTGATCTCGGCGGCGCCGCTTCTCAGCTCGTTCTTGAGCAGCCGCTGGAGGTGCAGGGCGGTGTACATCCCGACGTAACCACCGCCGACAACGAGAATGCGCACAGGTTCGGTCACCCTCCCATGAGGCAACGAGCGACGGTGTTTGTCCACAGGCTCGACCATTCGTATGACCGAACAGCGCCGGAGCGGGTGGGTGCGCCGGGGAGGTCTGGGGGAGGCTTCCGCGCAGCTCAGAGATGGTGTGAAGGGGGGCGCGCAGGGGACCGAACGGGAGCGATCCGGCCGTTGCGCTGATCGGGGGGCGCACCGGCAGGAACGGCCCCTTCTGAATTGACCCCGTCTCAACTATGTTCGTAGTCCGTCGGGGAGCCGGGTGACCACGCATGACCGGAGCGTGGCGAGCGGCCCTCCCCGGCCCGTCAGATCAGGGGGCGTCTCCGGGGGGAGACGAATTGACTATCGGGGGAACACATATGCACACGCACGTGTACGGAGTGGCGACCGCGACCGCGCCGACGGATCTCGTCGCGCGCGCGGGCGGACCGGAGGGCCTCGGTCCGCTGGACGGCGGCGGGTCGGCCGACAGCCTGGCGGACGGCTCCCGACCGGCCGACCCGGCCGCGTCGGCGGATCCGGGCCAGGGTGTCGGGGCGGTCGGCCGCTCGGCGCCGCTGCGGGTCGACGCGCAGCGGAATCTGGAGCATGTGCTGCGGGCCGCGCGCGAGGTGTTCGGCGAGCTGGGCTACGGCGCGCCCATGGAGGACGTGGCGCGTCGGGCCCGGGTGGGCGTCGGCACGGTGTACCGGCGCTTTCCCAGCAAGGACGTGCTGGTGCGCCGGATAGCCGAGGAGGAGACGGCCCGGCTGACCGCGCAGGCGCGTGCCGCCCTGGGCCAGGAGGACGAGCCGTGGTCGGCGCTGGCCCGCTTCCTGCGCACGTCCGTGGCCTCCGGCGCGGGCCGGCTGCTGCCGCCGCGGGTGCTGCGGGTCGGCGCGGACGAGCGGGCGGTGACCGGTACGGAGCCGGGCGAGCCGTTGCGGGTGCCGCAGCAGCGCGGCGGCGTTGCCGTGTCCGCCCTGGCCGCCGTGGAGTCCACGGCGATACCGGGCCCGGCCGTCGACCCGGTCGAGGAGGCCGGGGTCGGGGAGCTGCTGGAGGTCGTGGGCCGGCTCGTGGACCGGGCACGGCGGTCCGGGGAGCTGCGCGGCGATGTGACGGTGGCGGACGTGCTGCTGGTCATCGCCACCGCGGCGCCCTCGCTGCCGGACGCGGCCCAGGAGAGGGCGGCGTCCTCGCGACTGCTGGACATCCTGCTGGAGGGTCTGCGCGCCCGCTGAACCGCGGGCGCGGGCAGGCGGCGCGGCTGACGGCGGTCCGCGGGCCCCGCTGACTCCGGTCGGCGGTCCTCAGGCAGTCGGACAGCTGGACAGCCGAACAGCCGAACAGCCGAACAATTGGACAGCCGGGCGGACGCGGGGCCGCCGGCCGGTGAGGTCGGACGGGTCGGACGGTCGTACGCGGGTTCGGGCGGGTCACCGGAGGAGTGGTGCTGCGGTGACCGCCTGACGGGGTGCGGCCGCGCTGGGACGCTGGCGGGATGGTCCGATCTCGACAGCGGTACGGGAGCCTGCGGCGTGAGCGGTGACGACCGGGGCATGCCGGGTGGTCCCCGGGAGGAGAGCGAGCCGCGGGTGCCGGAGCAGGGCGGCTCGGTGCTGCCGCCGCCCCGGGAGGCGCCCCCGGCGGACGTGGAACTGGTCCAGCGGATGCGGGACGGCGACGGCACCGCGTACGAGGAGCTGTTCCGTCGCCACGCGGATGCGGTGCGCCGGTACGCCGGCGGTTGCTGCCGGGACGCCGACACCGCCGACGACCTGACGGCCGAGGTCTTCACCCGCACCCTGCACGCGGTGCGCGCCGGTGCCGGGCCGCACCACGCCGTACGCGCCTACCTGCTGACCACCGTGCGGCGGGTGGCCGCCGACTGGGCGCGGACCTCCCGGCGGGAGCACCTGGTCGAGGACTTCGCGGTGTTCGCGGACCAGACGGCCGGCAGGGCGCAGGCCCCGGGGGCCGCCGTGGTGGAGCCGGGCGCGGACGTCCGGGCGATGCGGGAGGCCGAACGCTCCCTGGCGGTACGGGCGTTCCGCTCGCTGCCGGAGCGCTGGCAGGCGGTGCTCTGGCATACGGCGGTGGAGAAGGAGTCGCCGAGCGAGGTCGCCCCGCTGTTCGGGCTGACCGCCAACGCCACCGCCGTACTGGCCAGCCGGGCCCGGGAGGGCCTGAAGCAGGCGTACCTCCAGGCCCATGTCAGCAGCGCGCTGACCGAGGGCGGGGACTGCGCCCGGTACGCGGACCGGCTCGGCGCGTACGCCCGGGGCGGGTTGCGGGCGCGGGCCGAGCGGGGCCTGCGGGCCCATCTCGCCGAATGCGCCGCGTGCAGGCTGGCGGTCGGCGAGCTGGAGCAGGTCAACTCCGGCATCCCGGCGGTGGTGCCGGTGGCGGTGATCGGCTGGTTCGCCGCGGGCGCGGCGGCCAAGGCGGTCGGCGGCGCGGTGGCCGGCGCCGGTGCCGCCGGAGCGGCCGCCGGCGCCGGAGCGGCCGCTGGGGCCGGAGCGGCCGCTGGGGCCGCGGGGGCGGGAGCCGGCGCAGGAG
>NZ_PVLV01000396.1 GCF_002982015.1 Streptomyces solincola | reverse complement strand
CCCGGCCGCCACCGCCGGACGGCGGCCCGGCCGGCACCAGCGGGCGGCGGTCGCTGTTCCACATGGCGGGCGTCGCCGTCCCAGCCCCCGGACGCTGCCGTACGCTGCCGCCCCATGGACGCACGCGACGCACGCCCCGAGACCGCACCCCGCCCGGCCGGCCGGCGCGGGACCGCCGTGGTGACCGGGGCCGGGTCCGGCATCGGCCGCGGCGTGGCCCTCGCCCTCGCCGCCGACGGCTGGTCGGTGGCGCTGGCCGGCCGCCGCCGCGAGCCCCTGGAGGAGACCGCCGCCGCCCTGGCGGCAGGCGCGGGCGAGGCCCTCGTCCTGCCCACCGACGTGACCGCGCCGGACTCCGTCGCCGCGCTCTTCGCCGCGGTCACCGAGCGCTGGGGCCGGGTCGACCTCCTCTTCAACAACGCGGGCAGCTTCGCCGGCGGCGGCACGCCCGTCGAGGACCTCTCGCCCGACACCTGGCGCTCCGTCGTGGACGTCAACCTCACCGGCGCGTTCCTCTGCGCCCAGGCCGCGTTCCGGGCGATGAAGGAGCAGTCGCCGCAGGGCGGCCGGATCATCAACAACGGCTCCATCTCGGCGCACGTCCCCCGCCCGCACTCGGTCGCCTACACCGCGACCAAGCACGCCGTCACCGGGCTGACGAAGTCCCTGGCGCTGGACGGCCGCCCGTACCGGATCGCCTGCGGCCAGATCGACATCGGCAACGCGGCGACCGAGATGACCCGCCGCATGGAGCAGGGCATCCTCCAGGCCAACGGCGAACTGGCCCCGGAGCCGGTGATGGACGCCGCCGACGTGGCCCGCACGGTGGCCCACATGGCGGCGCTGCCGCTGGAGGCGAACATCCCGTTCGCCACCGTGATGGCGACCGCCATGCCGTACATCGGTCGCGGCTGACCCGTACGCCCGGGGCTCCTCCCGACCCGCCGCCCGCGGCCTAATCGGCGGGCCGGGCGGGGCGCCGGCGGCAGGGTGGGGCCGCCGGACGAGGAAGGGCGGCCCCGCACCATGACCACTCCCCCCGCCGCGGCGGGCGACGACACCGGGGCGCTCGGCCCGCTCGCCCACCAGGGCACCCCGGAGCGGCTGACCGCGCTCTCCGACGGGATCTTCTCCATCGCCATGACCCTGCTGGTCCTGGACGTCCGGGTGGACCCGGACCTGGACGGCCGGGCGTTCCACCAGGCGCTGGCCGACACGGTGCCGAACGTCCTCGCGTACGCCCTGAGCTTCGCCATCCTGGGCGGCTTCTGGCGCAGCCAGCGGCGGATCCTGGCCCATGTGCACCACGTGGACGGCACGATGGTGGTGCTCACCCTGGCCGAGCTGGGGGCCGTCGCGCTGCTCCCCTTCCCCACCTCCCTGCTCTCCGAGTACCCGAGCCAGTCCCTCGCGGTGGCGCTCTACTCGGCGGCGATCGCCCTGATCGCCCTGCTGCACATGGCGCTGTGGGTCGCCGTCTGGAAGCGCGAGCACCTGCGCAGGCTCCCGGTCACCGACCGCACCGGCCGCTGGATGGCGGCGGACATGGCGGCGACGGTGCTGGTGGCGGGCGCGGGCGTGCCGATCGCCTTCGCCTCCCCGCAGGCCGCCATGTGGTCCTGGCTGGCCCTGTGGCCCCTGAAGGCCTTCACGGGCCGCCGTTTCGTCGCTGCCTGACCGCTCCCGCCCCCTTTCCCGTTCCGGTCCCCGTCCCCGTCTCCGCCCGGGCCCGGCCCGGGTCCAGCGGCGGCGCGGTGAGCGAGCAGTGCATCCGGCACTCCGGCAGAGCGGCCTCGGGAGCCGCCGGCACCCGCAGCAGCGCCCACGACAACACCCCCGCCACCGCGAACACGGCCGCGCACCACACCATCGACCGGTCGAAGGCCGCGTCGAACAGGGCGGGCTGCCGGTAGGCGTCCGGCCCCATCCCGGTCAGCAGCGGCAAAGCGGCCACCGCCAGCAGCCCGGCGGCGCGGGCGATCGCGTTGTTCACCCCGCTCGCGATCCCGGAGCGGTCCTGCGGGGCGTACGCCAGCACGGTCGCCGTCAGCGGCGCGACCAACGCCACCATGCCCATCCCCAGCACCACCATCCCCGGCAGCACATCCCGCACGTACACCGCGCCCGGCCCGGCCCGCAGCAGGAGCAGCATCCCGCCGGCGGCCAGCAGACAGCCCACCGTCAGCGGCAGCCGCGGCCCCAACCGCTCCCCCAGTGCCCCCGACCGGCCCGACAGCAGCAGCATCAGCACCGTCGTCGGCAGCAGCGCCGTCCCGGCCGCCAGCGCCGAGTACCCCGCCACCACCTGCAACTGCAACGCCACCACGAAGAAGAACCCGCCCAGCGCCGCGTACACGAACAACGTCACCACGTTGATCACCGTGAACATCCGGGCCGCGAACAGCGACGGCGGCAGCATGGGCGCGCGGTGCCGCCGCTCGGTCCGCACGAACAGCGCCGCCGCCACGACCCCCAGCGCCCCCGTCACCCAGTCCGTGTCGATCAGCGCATAGCTCACCAGCCCCAGCGCCGCCGCCCCCAGCAC
>NZ_PVLV01000395.1 GCF_002982015.1 Streptomyces solincola | reverse complement strand
CCGCCCGCCTCACCATCCTGCGCAGCTTCGACACCGAGACCGGCGCGCTGGAACTGCTGACCACCTGACCTCCCGGACGAGGGGCCGCGGAGGGGTCAGCGCACGGTGAACACCGGCGTCGTCCCGCTGATCGGGGTGATCCGCCCGGTGAGGCCCTTCGCGTCGCCGTGGTAGCGGATCCGGTACCGGCCGGGCGGGGTGCCCTGGGCGATCTCCCAGGTCACCGTGGTGCGGGAGGCCGCGAGTCCGTCCCGCTCCCAGCGGAAGCGGGTCGACCAGTCGCCGTCGTCGGCGATCGTCCGCCACCCGCCGCCCTCCTCCCGCTGCACCTCAAGGAAGGTCCCGCCGCGCCGCAGGCCGTTGCCCGGGTGGGCGCCGGCGAACACGGCCTGGACCACCTCACCGGCCCGGTAGGTCTCCCGCGGTGCGCTCAGCACGTCCCCGAAGCGCCGGAACAACTGCGGCGCGTCCACCACCACCCCGGGCTGCAAGGCGATCTGCCGGTCGCTCAGGTCCGGCGGCACCGGCCCCAGCGGCAGCCGCCGCCCGTCCCGCATCGCGCTCGCCAGCGCCGCCGCCGTCTGCCGCAGCGCACCGAGCTGCCACCGCCCGAACAGCGTGCTGCCGCCCTCGTACTGCTGGGAGTCGTACTCCTCCGGCGTGGTGACGTAGTGGAAGTAGGCGTTGGCGTACCCGGCGACCAGCACGTCCTCCAGCTCGGAGCCGGTGATCGCGGCGACCGTGCGCCGCAGCGCCAGCCCGGCCGCGATGGTCACCTCGCCGGGGATGCCGATCAGATACAGCCGCCCGATCCGCACCAACTGCACCGGCACCCGCTCCTGCACCCACGGCAGGACGCCGTTGAGCAGCCCGATCGGCACGAACACGTCCTTCGGCGACTGGGCCTGCCGCAGCTCCGGCGAGACGTGGTAGACCAGCCCCTCCGAGACCAGGTCGAAGAACGGGTTCTCGCCCTCCTGGAAGCCCGGGAAGGCCGGGCCGTCCTCCACGCTGCCCGCCGCCATCGACGCCCCGACGCACGGCGTCGAGGTGGTGTGGGCGCGCCCGTCCCCGGTGAACTCCGGCCCCACCGCCGTCCGCGCCAGATCCAGGTACACCAGCCGGGCGTCCACCCCGCCGGTCATCCGCACCCCCGGCCGTACGGCCTGCCCGGCCGCCGCCTCGTACTGCCGCAGCCCGCTCTCCTTCGTCCGGGCGAAGTCGGCCGGCGTGGTCGGCGGCCTCAGGTCCAGGTTCGGCGACATGTCCCCGGCGTTGGTCTGGGCGAACGCGGAGACGAACGCCGGCGGCCGGCCGTCCCGGTAGTCCACGCCCGCCACCTCCCGCTCCCAGTGGTAGGCGGCGTAGCCCTTGTTGTCCGCGCTGATCAGCCGGTTGTCCCCGGACATGCTGGTGCCGTGCACGGCGAACCAGTTGACCGCGCCCACCGCCCGCCCGCCGCGCTCGATCCGCAGCACCGTGCTGAGCGGGTCCACCGCGTCCGGGAAGAACGCCCGCACCTCCGGCGGGTTGCGGTCGAACGCGATACGCGACCGGTTGACGCTGACCCCGGTCAACTCCGTTTGCGTGAGCACGAGTTCGCCCGGCGCCAGGTCCTCATGGGCGCGCCGGGCCGCCTCCACCAGACCGTCGGCGACCGCCTCGAAGGTCTTGGCGTGGAAGCCGTTGGTGGTGCTGTTGTACAGCACGTGGTGCGAGTAGCCGCCGGGTCCGGCGTGCGTGTGGGTCGCCGTGATCAGCACGTTCTGCTCGGTGTACAGCCCGCCGTACAGCTCCCCGAGCCGCCGCAGCACCGCCCGGTGCACGCTCTCGAAGATCATCGGCGAGTCGGCGACGACGAGCAGCACCCGTTCCCCGCTCGCCCTGTCGACCACGGCGAACGCCCGCGCCCGCAGTCGGGTGTGCAGCCCGGCCGCCTGCTGGTCGAACCGGCCGTACCCCATCATCCCGACCTCGGCGATCTCCCCGGTCGCGTCGGAGATCCCCCGCCCGACCAGATAACCGCCGTCGTCGACTCCGCCCTCCCCCCCGGCGGCCTCCGCCGCCGGGGGGGAGGGCGGAGTCGACGACGGCGGTTATCTGGT
>NZ_PVLV01000394.1 GCF_002982015.1 Streptomyces solincola | reverse complement strand
CGCCAGGCCCACCGGCCCCGCCCGGTCCGGGCCCGCCAGGTCCGGGTCCGCCGGGCCCGCCGCCGTAAGGGCCGCCGGCGCCTCCCCCGTACGGGTCACCGCCGCCGCCGTAGGGGCTGCTGCCCCCTCCGTAGGGGTTGCCCGCGCCGCCCGGCGGGGGCGGAGGCGGCGGCGGACCGGCGCCCTCCGACCCCTCCGGCCCCTGCGGCCTCTTGCGGAAGGGATCGTCCTCGGGCGGCTGCTGACCGGACGTCGGAGGTTCGTTGCTCATACCGGCAGTGCAACCCGGCGGCCCCGGCCCCGCAAAAGCTCACCGTCCGTCCGGGCGACCGCCGAACGGGCTGTCCGCGCCCCGCCTCGGCGGGCGCCCCGCGCGCGGACGGCGGGGTGCGCCGCGAGCGGACGGCGGGGGCGCCGCGCCCCCGTCAGCCGGCGCGCCGCGCCACGAACGTGTGCGCCGCCTTGTCGTGCCAGCACTGCCGCCACGGCCGGTCGAACAGGCACCACAGCACGTTGGCCACGCCCACCACCAGCAGGCCCAGCACCCCGTACACCAGCCAGCGGCGCAGCGCCGCGCCGAAGGCCGGCGGCTCGTGCGACTCGATGTCCCGCACCTCGACGCCGCACAGCCGCTTGCCCAGGGTGCGCCCCCAGCGGGCGGTCGGCAGCGCCTCGTACAGCACGCCGAGGACGAGCAGCACGGCGACCGCGCCGCCCAGACAGGCGCCCGTCGTCCCGTCCAGCAGCCACACGGTGACGGTCTCACCGGACTGCTTCGCCTGCTCGATCTTCCCCTCGATGTGGTCCACCGCCCGGCCGACCAGCGGCACGGCGGCCGCCCCGGCGAGCGCGCCCAGCACCACGGCGTCCACCAGCCTGGCCGCCAGCCGCCGCCCGAGCCCGGCCGGCCGGGCCGCCGCCTGGGCCTGCGCGGCCTGAAGGAACGGATCGGCCACCGGCGGCTTCCACGGCGCCACCCGCTCCTGGCCCGCCGCCGCGCGGCCCTGCGCCGGCACCGCGGCCGCCGCCGCACCACCCGGCTGGGCCAGTCGGTGCACCTGCTGCGCCCACGACGCCGAGCCGCCGCCGGCCCCCGCGCTCATCGGCGACCCCCCGGCCGGGGAAGCCGGCGCGGGCGACGGACCGGCGGAAGCGGGCGCGGCGGAGACCCGGGCCGCGTCCGGGCTCCGCACCTCCCGCGCCGCCTCGGGAGCCGGGGCCGCGGCCGCGGGCCGCCGCTCCCCCTCCCGCCGCGGTACGGGCCGCAACGTCACCGTGCCCTCCTGCGCGACCGGCCCGCCGGCCGGCGCCTGCGCCGCCGTTCCCGCCTCCGCCGGTCCGTCCACCGCGCGTACGCCGGGCAGCGCGCCCCCGGTCGGGTCCCCGGCTCCCGCGGCGGGCGCCCTGGGGTCCCGTCCGGGCTCCGCGCCCCAGGACACCCGGCGGTCCCGGTCTCCCCCGAAGCCACTCTGGTGCGAGGCGTCCGCGCCCCACACCGCGGCGGACGCGTGGTGCTCCCCGGGCCGCCCGCCCAGCCGCCCGCCCGACTCGTCGACCTCGTCGAAGAAGACCGGCCCGGTCTCCTCCACCGCCGGTACGGGCGCGGGCGCCGGTACGGAAGCGGACGCCGGCGCGGACGCGGGAGCCGGGGCGGCGGGCACCGGCGGGGCCGCCGCCTCGTCGTCCTTGGGCGCGGGACGGCTGGTGCCGGGCACCCAGGCCGCGCCGTTCCAGAACCGGATGTACCCGGGGATGGAGGGGTCGGGGTAGTAGCCGGGCGTGGGACTGCCGTCGCCGGTCGCGGGGGTCGGGGCGCTCATAGCCGTGGTCCCGTATCTCTTCGAGGCCGCAATTCAAGGGGTCCACATCTATCAGACGGCCGCGCGCTCCTGGACCGGCCGAACAGCAAACGGACACCTTCGGTCAGTCCCCGGTCACGACCGCCCGCTACCCGCCATCGCCGTACACCCAGCCCGCGACTTCGCGCTCTTCTTCCAAACCCGCGTCATAACCCGCCCCGTCCCCGCTCTCTCCTTGCGCGGGCCCCACACCGGGCCCGGCACCGGACACGAGCGGGGAGGGACCCTTCGATGACGCCGACCGTGGTGGCGAGCGAGCTGGAGTTCACGATGGTGCTGACGGCCGAGCGGCGGATCGCCGTGCCGGGCCGGCTCGTCTACCGGACCGACGACCCGTACGCGGTGCGCGTCACCTTCCACACCGGCTCCGCGCACCCGGTGCACTGGACCTTCGCCCGCGACCTGCTGGTGGAGGGGGTGGGCGAGCCGTGCGGCCACGGCGACGTCCGCATCTGGCCGACCACCGTGGACGCCCTCCCCGTCGTCCTCTTCGCGCTCTCCTCCCCCGAGGGCGACGCCCTCCTGGAGACCGCGACCGCTCCCCTGGTCGCCTGGCTGGAGCGCACCCTGGCGGCCGTCCCCCCGGGCACGGAGGACTGCCGGCACAACCTGGACGCCGTCCTCACCGGCGTCCTGACCCGCGCCACCGGCGACACCCCCTGACGGGCCGCGGCCTCAGTCCGCCACGTACGTGTGCGTGATGAATTCGATCGAGTGACCGTCCGGGTCCTCGATGTAGACCCCGCGCCCCCCGAAGAGGTGATTGACCCGCCCCGGGTCGCGGTGGTGCGGGTCGGCCCAGTAGTCCAGCCCGCCCTCCCGCACCCGACCGAAGATGGCGTCGAACTCCTCGTCCGAGACCAGGAACGCCAGGTGCTGCGAGACGATCTCCTGCGCGCCGTCGTCCAGGTAGTCCAGGGTCACGCCCCCGTCCAGCGGCACGGACGCGAACGGCCCGAACGCGGTGGGCTCCGGCGCGTCCAGCAGCCGGGTCAGGAACCGCGCCCCGGCGAACCGGTCCCGGCTGCGGACGATGGTGTGGTCAAGACGTGCGGGCACGGCTCCTCCAGGTGGTCCGTAGTCCTCCTCGACCCCGACCACGCTAGGCGCCGCCCCGCCCCGGCACATCGGGCATCCGTCCTACACCCGCGGGCTGAGCCCGGCCCGGTCACCCGGCGGCGTGGTTTCGGGAGCACGACCCGCGAGGGCTGAGCGGCGGCCGTCAGAACAGCTTCCCCGGGTTCAGGATGCCCAAGGGGTCGAAGGCCCTGCGGAGGGAGCGCTGCAACTCGACGCCGACCGGGCCCAGTTCGCGGGCGAGCCAGTCCTTCTTCAGGACGCCCACGCCGTGCTCGCCGGTGATGGTGCCGCCCAGTTCGAGGCCCAGGGCCATGATGGCGTCGAAGGACTCGCGGGCGCGGCGGGACTCGTCGGGGTCGTGGTGGTCGAAGCAGACGACGGGGTGGGTGTTGCCGTCGCCGGCGTGGACGCAGACGCCGATGGTGAGGTCGTACTTGGCGGCGATGGCGGTGGTGCCGTCGAGCATGGCGGCGAGCTGGGAGCGGGGGACGCAGACGTCGTCGATCATGGTGGCGGAACTGACCGCTTCGAGGGCGGTGAGGGACATCCGGCGGGCCTGGAGGAGGAGTTCGGACTCGGCGGCGTCCTCGGCGGGGACGACCTGGGTGGCGCCGGCGGCGGTGCAGAGGTCGGCCACGGCGGCGAGGTCGGGGGCCGGGTCGGGGGTGTCGAAGGCGGCCAGGAGCAGGGCCTCGGTGGTCTCGGGGAGGCCCATGCTGCCGAGGCGGTTGACCGCCTGGAGGGTGGTGCGGTCCATGAGTTCGAGGAGGGAGGGGGTGTGGCCGCGCTCCATGATGGCGCAGACGGCGTCGCAGGCGGCGACGGCGGAGGGGAACTCGGCGGCCAGGACGAGCTGTTGCGGGGGTTTGGGGCGCAGGGCGAGGATGGCGCGGACGACGATGCCCAGGGTGCCCTCGGAGCCGACGAAGAGGCGGGTCAGGTCGTAGCCGGCGACGCCCTTGGCGGTGCGGCGGCCGGTGGTGAGCAGCCGGCCGTCGGCGAGGACGACGTCCAGGCCGAGCACGTACTCGGCGGTGACGCCGTACTTCACGCAGCACAGCCCGCCGGACGCGGTGCCGATGTTGCCGCCGATGGTGCACATCTCCCAGCTTGAGGGGTCCGGCGGGTAGGAGAGGCCCTGTTCGGCGACGGCCCGGGAGAGCGCGGCGTTGACGACGCCCGGTTCGACGACGGCGATCCGGTCGACCGGGTTGATCTCCAGGATGCGGTCCATCCGGGTGAGGGAGAGGACCACGCAGCCCTCGGAGGCGTTGGCCCCGCCGGACAGGCCCGTGCGGGCGCCCTGCGGGACGACCGGGACGCGCAGCGCGGTCGCGGTCCGCATGACGTGCTGGACCTCCTCCACCGTGCGCGGCAGGACGACGACGGCCGGGGCGCCCGCCTCGCAGAAGCTCGCCGCGTCGTGGGCGTAGGAGGCGGTGACGTCCGGGTCGGTGATGAGGGCATCGGCCGGGAGACCGGCGCGCAGCCGGGTCAGGAGCTCGTCCACGGCTCCAGCCTGGCACTCCGGGGCCATCGGTGTGAACCCGTGGGCGGGGCCGGTCGGGGGAACCCCGGTACACCGCCGGGCCGCCCGCACAGTGGCCGGATGAGAACGGAACGGGTCCCTCAGGTGGTGCTGGGCTGCGGGGCGGGCGCGGTGGCCCTGGTCGCCGCACTCGTCTTCGTACCGTGGCCGGGGGGTGGGGTCCTGGCGGCGCTGGAC
>NZ_PVLV01000393.1 GCF_002982015.1 Streptomyces solincola | reverse complement strand
GCTTCCGCTTCCGCCTCTGCGGCTCCCACCGCCACGACCGCGCCCCCGGCGGCCGGCAACCGGACCTGGCTGGTCCTGGCCGCCGCCTGCGCCGGGCAGTTCCTCGTCGTCCTCGACGTCTCCGTGGTCAACGTGGCCCTGCCGTCCATGCGCGCCGACCTCGGGCTGTCCTCCGTCGGGCTCCAGTGGGTGCTCAACGCGTACTCCATCGCGTTCGCCGGCTTCATGCTGCTCGGCGGACGGGCCGCCGACCTCTTCGGCCGCAAGCGGATGTTCCTCACCGGGCTCGGGCTGTTCACCGCCGCCTCGGTGGCCGGCGGACTGGCCGGCGAGGGCTGGCAGCTCCTGGCGGCCCGGGCCGTGCAGGGCCTCGGGGCCGCGGTCCTCGCCCCGGCGACGCTCACCATCGTCACCTCCGCGGTGCCGCCCGGCCCGGCCCGCACCCGGGCGATAGCCACCTGGTCCGCGGTCGGCGCGGGCGGCGGCGCGGCCGGCGGACTGGTCGGCGGCCTCCTCACCGACCTGCTCTCCTGGCGCTGGGTGCTGCTGATCAACGTGCCGGTCGGCGTCGTCGTCATCGTCGCCGCGGTGGTGTGCATACGCGAGGGGCGCGGCGCGGACGCCCGCCGGCGGCTCGACCTGCCCGGCGCGGTCCTGGCCACCGCAGGCCTGGCCGCCGTCGCCTACGGCATCGTGCAGACCGAGGAGGCCGGCTGGGGCGACGCCGCCACCCTCGTCCCGCTGCTCGGGGGCCTCGCCCTGCTCGCGCTGTTCGTCGCGGTGGAGGCCCGCACCCGCGAGCCGCTGATGCCGCTGAAGGTCTTCCGCTCCCGCCCGGTCTCCGCGGCCAACGCGGCCATGCTGGTCAACGGCTCCGCCTCGTTCGCCATGTGGTTCTTCATGACCGTCTACGCCCAGGGCGTGCTCGGCTACACCCCGCTCCAGGCCGGCCTCGCCCTCGTGCCCAGCTCGCTCAGCGTCATCCTCGGCTCCAAGCTCGCGCCCCGGCTGATGGCCGTCACCGGCGCCCGCGACCTCGCCGTCGCCGGTGCGCTGGTGGCCGCCGCCGGCTTCGGCTGGCAGTCCCTGATGGACGCCCACGGCTCGTACGCCACCACCATCCTCGGCCCCGGCATCCTGATGATGCTGGGCGTCGGCCTCGCCATCACCCCGCTCGCCTCGCTGGCCACCGCCGGCGCCGCGCCCGGCGACGCCGGCCTGGTCTCCGGCCTGGTCAACACCTCCCGCACGATGGGCGGCGCGCTCGGCCTCGCGGTGCTCTCCACCGTCGCCGCCGCCACGACCGCCGGCGGCACCTCGCCGGAGGCGCTCACCGCCGGCTACGCCATGGCCTTCCGCACCGGGGCGATCGTGGTCCTCGCCGGCGCGCTGCTCACCTGGCTGTGGATGCCGCGCCGCACCGAGCACCACTGACCGCGCAGACGAGGGAGGGCCGGAGCCCGGGGGTCACCCGGGCTACGGCCCTCCCTCTCGCCGTCGTCCCGCCGGTCAGGCGGCCTCCGCCTCCGTGTGCCTGCGGTGCCGGCCGTGCGGCTGCGCGCCGGTGTCCTCGGCGCGCGCGGCGCCCCCTCGGTGCTTTCCGGAGCCGCCGGCGTCCCCCTGCGGTCCCGCCTGGGTCGTGTCGGTGCTGGCTTCAGACATGTGGGAACTTCACCCCGTCGTGATCGTTTCGATGATGTGCGGCCCGTGAGTCTAGGGCCTGCCCCCTTCAGGCCGTGCGGCCGGTCAGCGGCGCCTGCTGGAGCGGAACCGGTCGGCACACCCCGACAGTCGCCGCGGCCCCCGCCTGCGGTTCCCGCTCCGCCCCTTCCGCTTGTGCGGGTGTGGTGGAGGGCCCCCGCGCCGGGCGTTCCGCCGCCGGTCGTACGCCGTCGGGCGCGGGCTCCGGCGGGCCCGAGCGCGCCAGTCTGGCCAGCCCGCACGGCACCGCCGCCGTCGCGTACGGCAGCACCAGCACCCCCTCCCGGGACCACAGCCCCGCCCCGGCCTGCCAGCCGGCCGGCGCGCCCACCTGGTGCAGCCTGCGCTCGGCCGGCCGCCAGATCCCCACCCAGCTCCCCGACGCCCCGTCGATCCGCAGCGCCACCGCGCACGCCTCCGGGGTCAGCGTCTGCCCCGGCTGCACCGCGAACGGCGTCACCGCCGCGTCCGCAAGCCGCAGGCACTCCGGGAACTTCACCGGCAGCGTGCTGCCCAGCACCCCCCACCCCAGCCGCGGGGCGCCCGGCGAAGGCGCGTCCGAGCGCACCAGCAGCAGCCCGCTGTCCGCGTCCGCCAGCAGCACCCGGTCATCGCTGCTCTCGGCGATCTCCAGCAGCGGCGTCACCTCGCCGCCCCGCCCCAGGTCCACCGCCACCGACTTCACCGGCCCGCCGCCGGCCGGCCGCCGGTCCAGCGCCAGCAGCCGCCCGCTCCCGTCCAGCCACACCCCGCCGGTGCACCACCCCGGCACCTCGGCCACCGGCTCCGGCCCGCCCGGCCCGCCGGTCACCCGCCACACCGTGGACACCCGCTCGCCGGCGCTCAGCGCGTACCCGCCGAGCCCGTCCGGCGACGGCGGCAGCAGCCGCACCGCACCGCCCGCCCCCGGCCCGTCCGGCACCGCGCCCAGCAGCACCTCCCCGGTGCGCGGCCCGCTCGGATACAGCAGCGAGTAGACCCGGCGCTCCTCCACTCGCCGCCCGATCAGCACCCGCCCGTCGGACAGCGCCAGCAACTGCGCGTCGGCGTCCTCCGGCTGCCCGGCCGGCAGCGGTACGGCGTAGGGCTCGGGCCCGTCCAGCGTCCAGCGCTCCGGGTAACGGGCCTCGCCCTCCCCGGCCAGCCTCGCCGCGTAGGCGCCGTCCGCGGCGAGGGAGAACCCCCCGCCCGCCTCCCCGGGGCCGGAACCCGGCCCGGTCGTGGAACCCGTACGCGCCGCCGCGCCGTCATCCTGCGCGGCGGGCTCGATGGCACAGGCAGTCATCGACTCGTCACCTCCGGCGACAGAAGCTAGTTTTCGCACGCCCAGCCGGACAACGGGACCCGGCCCGCTTCACCTGTACGGGTGGCCGGGTGCGAATTCGCCGCGCGCCCCGACCCCGGCTGTGCTCCGGCCCCGGGCGGACCCCGACCGCGACCACCGGCGTTACGCCGGACAGGTAGCCTTGCCCCGTGCCCCGTCTGTCTGAAGTCATCGCCGAGCTGGACGCCCTGTGGCCCCCGGAGCGGGCCGAGCAGTGGGACGCCGTCGGCACCGTCTGCGGCGACCCGGACGCCCCCGTCCGCCGGGTGCTGTTCGCCGTCGACCCGGTCCGGGCCGTCGCCGACGAGGCCGTCGCGCTCGGCGCGGACCTGCTGGTCACCCACCACCCGCTCTACCTGCGCGGCACCACCACGGTGGCCGCCGGGCACTTCAAGGGCCGGGTGGTGCACACCCTGATCAAGCACGACGTGGCCCTGCACGTCGCCCACACCAACGCCGACACCGCCGACCCCGGCGTCTCCGACGCGCTGGCCGCCGTGCTCGGCCTGCGCCCCGTCGCCCCCCTCGTCCCTGCGACCGGCCTCGGCCGGATCTGCGAGCTGGACGAGCCCGAGACGCTCCGCGCGTTCGCCGAGCGGGCCGCCCGCGCGCTGCCCGCCACCGCGCAGGGCATCCGCACGGCCGGCGACCCCGACGCGCTCGTGCGCCGGGTCGCGGTCAGCGGCGGCTCCGGCGACAGCCTCTTCGACGCGGTGCGGGCCGCCGCCGTGGACGCCTTCCTCACCGCCGACCTGCGCCACCACCCGGCCTCCGAGGCCGTGCAGCACACCGGGCTGGGCCTGGTCGACGCCGCGCACTGGGCCACCGAGCAGCCCTGGTGCGACCTGGCCGCCCGCCAGCTCGCCGAGATCTCCGACCGCCGCGGCTGGGACCTGGAGGTCCAGGTCTCCACGGCGGTCACCGACCCCTGGTCACACCACTCCGCTTCCTCCGCTCACCTCGACACTGGAGCCCCCAACTGAACGCCGCGCCCGCCGACCAGATCCGCCTCCTCGACGTCCAGGGCTTCGACCTGCGCCTGGCGCAGCTCGCCCACCGGCGCCAGGGGCTGCCCGAGCACGCCGAGATCGAGTCGCTGACCAAGGACCTCGCCCAGCTGCGCGACCTGCTGGTCGCCGCGCAGACCGAGGAGAGCGACTGCGCCCGCGAGCAGACCAAGGCCGAGCAGGACGTCGACCAGGTCCGCCAGCGCGCCGTCCGCGACCAGCAGCGCCTGGACTCCGGCGCGGTCACCTCGCCCAAGGACCTGGAGAACCTCCAGCGGGAGCTGGTCTCCCTCGCCAAGCGCCAGGGCGACCTGGAGGACGTGGTGCTGGAGGTCATGGAGCGCCGCGAGTCCGCCCAGGAGCGGGTCGCCGAGCTGACCGAGCGGGTCGGCGCGGTCCAGGGCAAGGCCGACGACGCCACCGCCCGCCGGGACGCCGCCCAGGGCGCACTGGACGACGAGGCCGCCTCCGTCGCCAAGGAGCGCGAGGTCGTCGCCGGCTCGGTGCCCGCCGACCTGATGAAGCTGTACGAGAAGATCCGCGGCCAGCAGGGCGGCGTCGGCGCGGCCAAGCTGTTCCAGCGCCGCTGCGAGGGCTGCCGTCTCGAGCTGAACATCACCGAGCTGAACGAGGTCCGCGCCGCCGCCCCCGAGACGGTGGTCCGCTGCGAGAACTGCCGCCGCATCCTGGTGCGCACCTCGGAGTCCGGCCTCTGATGGCTGCCACCCCCGGCGCCGCGGGCATCGGTGAACTGATCGTCGAGGCCGACGGCGGCTCCCGGGGCAACCCGGGCCCGGCCGGCTACGGGGCGGTCGTGCTGGACCCGGTCTCCGGCGAGCCGCTGGCGGAGGCCGCCGAGTACATCGGCGTGGCCACCAACAACGTCGCCGAGTACCGGGGCCTGATCGCCGGACTGAAGGCCGCCCGCGAGCTGGCGCCGGAGGCGTCGGTGCGGGTGCGGATGGACTCCAAGCTGGTCGTGGAGCAGATGTCCGGCCGCTGGAAGATCAAGCACCCGGACATGAAGCCGCTGGCCGCCGAGGCCGCCCGGGTCTTCCCCGCCGCGCAGGTCCGCTACGAGTGGATCCCGCGCGAGCGGAACAAGCACGCCGACCGGCTCGCCAACGAGGCGATGGACGCGGGCAAGCGCGGGCAGCGGTGGCAACCCGGCCACTCCGCGGCCTTGGCCGCGGCCCGTCCCGCCGCCACCGGGCCCGGCGCCGACACGGCAGCCGCCCGAGTCGTCGGCGACCACGCCGCCGGCGCCGCCAAGGCCCGCGCGGCACTCGCGGGCACGCGTCCGGAGCCGGGGACGGGCTCCGTCACGGGTGCGGGCGCTCGTACGGGAGCCGGGGCTCGTACGGACTCGGGTGCGGGTACGGATCCGGGTGCGGCTCCGGTCGCCGGGGCCGCCTTGGCCGTCCCGTCGGTCGGGGCTGCCGCCGCCGAGGCGACCACCCCGGCCGTCGGCTGGGCCGCCGCCGACCTGGGCGCCCCGGCCACTCTCGTCCTGCTGCGGCACGGCGAGACCGCGCTCACCCCGCAGAGGCGGTTCTCCGGCAGCGGCGGCAGCGACCCGGAGCTGTCCGACGCGGGCCGCCGCCAGGCCGAGGCGGCCGCCGCGCTGCTGGCCGCCCGGGGCACCGTCCAGGAGATCGTCACCTCCCCGCTGCGGCGCTGCCGGCAGACCGCCGCCGAGGTCGCCGAACGGCTGGGCCTGGAGGTGCGGGTCGAGGAAGGGCTGCGCGAGGCGGACTTCGGCGCCTGGGAGGGCCTGACCTTCGCCGAGGTGCGCGAGCGCTACCCGGACGACCTGGACGCCTGGCTCGCCTCCCCGAAGGCGGCGCCCACCGGCGGCGAGTCCTTCGCGGCGGTCAGCCGCCGGGTCGCCGCCGCCCGGGACCGGCTCACCACCGCGCACGCCGGCCGCACGGTGCTGGCGGTCACCCATGTCACGCCGATCAAGACCCTGGTCCGGCTCGCCCTGGGCGCGCCGCCGGAGTCGCTGTTCCGGATGGAGCTGTCGGCGGCCTCGCTCTCCGTCGTGGCCTACTACCGCGACGGCAACGCCTCGGTGCGGCTGCTCAACGACACCTCGCACCTGCGCTGAGCCCTCTCCCTGCACGCCTCCGTACGGAACGTCCGCGCGCCTCCGTACGGGAGCGGGCCGGCTCGGGGCCGCGTCCGCCCCCTCGCCGCACGGCCCTCCGGAACGGGGACGTCCCCCTGGACAGGCCGTGACCGCAAGACGCCCCCTCGCCGGCTCAGGGCCGGCAGCCGCCCGCCTCCGCTGCCTCGGCCGCGGTCTTCAGGTCGCGCAGCCACGCCTCCAGCCCCTCCCGGAGCACCCTGGTGGCGGTGGGCACGTCCCCGTCCACCACCGGGCCGGTATGGGTCTCCTCGGTGCTCACTCGCACCCCGCCGCCGCGCGTCGGCGAGAACCGCCACACGTGCACGCCGTCGATCCGCACCCCGTGCGCCTCGTCGACCGCCGGGCCGGTCCAGCGGATGCAGGAGCCGCGCTCAAGCTGCCGGACGGTCGAGGTGATGTCCAGGTCCAGCGCCGGAGTGCTCGGCGTGGGCGGCACCGGGATCGTCCACCGGAACGCCGAGCCGGCCCGCAGCGGCCCGTGGTCCAGGCGCTCCGCGCTCGCCACCGGCGGCTGCCAGGACGGCCAGCGCGCCACGTCCGTCTGGAGCTTCCAGACGGTGTTCAGCGGCGCGTCGATCACCGTCTCGGTGCGGTGCCGGACCGCGGCGGCCGGGTCCACGCCCCGGCCCTGGCAGGTCAGCGGGGCGGCGGCGGCCGGCCGCGGGTGGGCCCCGGCCGGGACGGCGGCCGCGCCGAGCAGTCCGCCGGCGACCAGCGGCACGGCGAGGAGCGCGGCGGTACGCGAACGGGCGGCGGCACGGGAACGGGCGGCGGTACGGGTGCGGGACATGACGTTTCCCCCTGGATGTCGTCACGGAGAGAAGCCCTTGCTTCCGTGAGAAGTTATAACTTCCTTCCGTTCGGAGAGTCAACAGCAATCGTGATACCTTATAACTCCCGCTGAGGGGCAAGTGACCGACGGGCAGAGGAGGCGGCGGGCGATGGCCGCGAACGACGCGAGCACGCGCACGAGGGGGGCCGCGACGCCCCGGGAGCGCTACCGCGCCCAGGTCCGCGCGGAGATCAAGGACCGCGCCTGGGAGCAGATCGCCACGGCCGGCGCGTCCGCCCTCTCCCTCAACGCCGTCGCCAAGAGCATGGGCCTGAGCGGCCCCGCGCTCTACCGCTACTTCGCCGGCCGCGACGAGCTGATCACCGAGCTGGTCCGGGACGCCTACCGCAGCCTCGCCGACGCCCTGCACGCGGTCGCCGCCGAGGGGACCGACCTCGCCGGACTGGCACGCGCCCTGCGCGAGTGGGCCCTGGCCGACCCGCACCGCTACTTCCTCGTCTGGGGCACCCCGATCCCCGGCTACCAGGCGCCCGAGGACACCACCGCCATCGCCGACGAGGTCCTGTCTCTTATACACATCTCCGAGCCCACGAGACGTA
>NZ_PVLV01000392.1 GCF_002982015.1 Streptomyces solincola | reverse complement strand
GGACGGGCTGGGCGCAGCCGGTGAGGAGCAGTCCGGCGCCCACCGCGGCGGCGAGCAGCAGGCGGCCTGCGCGGGTGGCGGCGGGGACGACGGGCATGCGGGGGCCTTTCCTTCATCGCCGGCGGCCGTGCGGCGGGGACGTGCGGCCACGGAAGCGATGATCTGCTGATCACCCCGGGGCCGCCCGTCGGGCCGGGCCGACGCGCGGGAAGTTCGCCCGGTCCTCGTAGAGCGCGAACGGCTCAGGCGACGGGCGGGGCCTCGGCGGAGGGACGGCTCAGAGCAGCGGGCCGAGCGGGCCCAGGTCGATGTTGAGGTCCTCCGGCTCCAGGCCGAACCGGCTGCGCAGCAGCTCCATCCGGTCCTCCAGCAGCATCAGGGTGAGCCCGATGCGCTCCTCCTGGTCCTCGCTGAGGGTGCCGCCCTCCACGCGCCGCAGCGCCTGGCGCTCCATGAGCTGGCGCAGCAGTTCGATGACGGTGAGCACCAGGCGGGCCAGGTCGCGTTCGACGGTGTCCGGGTCCAGCTCGACGCGGCGCTTGCCGGCGGGGTCCGGACCGGCCTCCTCGCCGAAGGCCCCGGGCTCCTCGTCGAAGGCTTCGAAGGGGGGCTCGGCGTCACGCATCAGCGCACCTCGAACGGGGAGGGGACGTTCTCGTTGACGGAGCTGATCAGCGCCCGGAGGTCGACGCGGACCAGGTCGACGTCGGCGATGCTCAGCGTCAGGTCGCCGGTGAGCACCACCCCTCCGGCCAGCAGCCGGTCCAGCAGGTCGACGAGGGCGATCCGCCGTTCGGCGAGCGGCGAGGCCGCCGCGCCGGATCCGGCGGCCGGTACGGGGGCGCTCACGGGCGTACCGCCGTCTGCGTGCCGTCACCGGGCTCGGTGGCGGCGCCGGCCGGCGGCTCGTCCTCCGCGCCGATGCCGGCGAAGGAGTACGGCACCCAGGGGCCGGTCAGCCGGACCTGCACGCCCTCCTCGGCGTAGCCGTGGACCAGGTCGGCGAACTCCTGGCCGCGGGTGCGGTCCACCAGGTACGCGGCGTTCAGCACGTTCACCCCGGCGACACCGGAGAGCTTGGCGTCCTGGGGGCGGTGCAGCGCGGCCGCCTCCGCCTGCGCGGACAGCTCGGCGTGCAGGCGGCGGCTCAGCGCGTCGGCCCTGCCCCAGTCGGCCTCCCGGCTGCGACGCGCCTCCATCCGGCGGCGCAGGTAGTCCCGGCCGCTGCCGCGGGCCTGGCCGGCTCCGGCCGAGGGCCGCGGGGACGCCGGCTCGGCCGGGGGCGCCGGTTCCTCCGCGTACACCTTGACGCCCCACTCCATGCGGCCGTCGAGCCGGTCCAGGGCCCGCTCGAAGCGCTCGCCGCCCTCCTCCAGGAGCCGCCGTACGCCGCTGTCGTCACGGCAGACGGTGGCCAGCCGCAGCGGCACCGGGCAGGTGACCGTGGCCAGTGCGGCGACGACCGCGTCATGGGCGCGGGCGGTGCCGGCCAGCCAGTCGAGGTCTTCCAGCCGGGCCTTGAGCGGGCCCTCCTCGAAGTCGGCGGCCGGCACCGCGTCCACCACCGCGACCAGGTCGCCGTGGCGCACCAGCCTGGGCGGCTGCCCGGAGATGCCCCGGGCGCCCTCCGGCGGGAGCCCGTCGAAGGGGCGGGTGACCGCGTAGACGTACCGCAGGTCGGTGGTGCTGTTCATCCGCGGCGCTCCTCCAGCTCGGCGCGCTCTTCCAGTTCGGCGATGCGGCGCTGCAACTCGGCGTTCTCCCGGGCCAGTTCGCCCGAGCGGGCCCGGGAGGAGAGCGAGGGGTCGCTCTCCCACCAGTCGATGCCCATCTCCTTCGCCCGCTCGACCGAGGCGACCACCAGCCGGAGCTTGATGGTCAGCAGCTCGATGTCCAGGAGATTGATCTTGATGTCGCCGGCGATCACCACGCCCTTGTCCAGGACGCGTTCGAGGATGTCGGCGAGGTTGGCGCCGCCGCCTTCGGGCTGGTAGGCCATCGAGGCGGAGGGCCGCGGAGCGGGCATGGTCATCGGTTCGGGGGTCCCTTCTCGAGACGGTCGAGGAGGTCGTCCTCAAGCCGGTCGAACTCCTCCTCGGTGATCTCCCCGGCGTCCAGCAGGCCGGAGAGGCGGGCGAGTTCGCGCTGGATGGCGGAGGGGTCGTAGTACTGCCGCTCTGCCTCCGCCATCACCTGCCGCAGCACCCAGCCGGTGCCGCGCACGGGCGCCGCCGGCAGGAGCAGCAGTTCTCCCAGCAGGCCCATGGTGGATCATCCTTCCGTTTCGACGAAGCTGTAGGGCGGCAGTGGTCCGTTGACGGTCAGCACCAGGTGCGGGTTGGCCTGCTTGAGCTGGTCGACCGCGTCGACGAAGGCCGCGGAGCCGTCCCGGTCCACCAGGAAGGAGATGTTGGCCAGCCAGCCGCCGCTCTCCGGGCCGGGCTGCACGGCGGAGGCGTTCGCCTCCAGGGTCTGCTGGACCAGGACCGCGTCGCGGGCCTCGCGCTGCTGCACGGCGGCGACGACCCGCTCGCCGAGGGCGAGCTTCTGGTCGTAGCTGCCGCCGCCGGCGGCCCGGTTGGCCTCGCTCAGGGCCCGCAGGTCGGGGTCGTCGGCGAGCACCTGGTGGAGCACGGACTCCTCGTCGTGGCTGGCCTTGACGTTGTACTCGACCTTGTTGTCGAGCGCCTCCAGCCGCTCCAGGTAGTGGCTCTCGCGGTCGGCGAGCACCGAGAGCACGGTGTCGTCGTCGGGCGAGACGCCGCCGAAGCGCATCGGCAGCACCGCGCCGTTGGCGCCCGCCTCGGCCAGCACGTTCTGGTGCGCGAGCAGGTCGCGCCGCTTGGGGCGCAGCCCCTCGGGGGCGTCGCTGACCAGGGCCGCCAGAGCGCCGCGGGTCAGCACCCGGACGGGCTGCGCCGGGTCGCCGACGCCGTCGGTCTTCTCCGGCAGCCCCGGGTGCGAGCTGCGCGCGATCCCGTAGACATACGTGCTCACTCCTGCTCCTCCTTCTTACGGGACGTGCGGCTGCTGGTGCTCCGCTCGCGGTCGGACGACCCGGACTTCAGGGCGTCGGAGATGGTCTCGGCCGCTCCGGAGAGCGCGCCCTTGGACTTGCCCTTGGCGCCGCCCTCGGTGAGGCCCTGGACGACGTCGGGCAACTGGGCCGGGGCCTTGCGCCCGGCCTCCAGGTCGAGGCGGTTGCACGCCTCGGCGAAGCGGAGGTAGGTGTCGACGCTGGCGACGACGACCCGGATGTCGATCTTCAGGATCTCGATGCCGACCAGGGAGACGCGGACGAACGCGTCGATCACCAGGCCGCGGTCGAGGACCAGTTCCAGGACGTCGTACAGGCCGCTGCTGCCTCCGCCGCCGCCACTCTGCTGTGCGGGAACCACTGACATGTCGTTCTCCCTCCCTAGGAGCGGTCCGCCCGGCCGCGTTCATAGCGGCGGACGCGCTTGTATCCGGTCAGGTCTCCGTCGTCGTCCAGTTGCACCTCGTAGGTGGCGAGCAGGCTCATGGTCTCGGGGACGCGGGCCAGCTCCAGGACTTCGACGTGTACGGTCCAGCCGTCGTCGGTGCGCTCGAAGGAGGACACCGACTCGGCCTCCAGGCCGGTCAGCTCGTTGAGCTGCCCCGCCGCGCCGCGGACGACCTGCATCGCCTTCGGCTTCTTGCGGGGCGCCGGCTCCGGCTCTTCTTCCTGCTCCTGCGGCTCGTCGGCCGGCTCGTCCAGCTCCTCCGGCTCGTCCGCCTCCGCGTCCTCGTTCCGGGCCGCGGACCGCGTCGAGGCGGTGGTGCTCTTGCGGGTGCGCGTGGCGCCGCTGCGACTGCTGGTCGTCTTGCGGGCCGTCGTCTTTCGTGCCGTCGTCTTGCGGGCGGCGGTCTTCTTCGCCGCCGGCTTGCGGGCGCTCTCCTTATCCGGGTTGTCGCCCTCGTCGGTGCCGTCCCGGTCTCTGCCGGATGCCTGTGATTTCTCTGATGTGTCTGCCATGGAAGCCTCGTTCCCTCTGGTTGCCGGACCATGACACCGCAAACCCTTGGCCTGGGCTTGATCCCAAACGGCCCGGACGGGTGATCCGCCGGCGCTCTCGCGGTAGGGATCGGGCCGTCAGCGCAGCGCCTCCAGTCTCCGGCGGGCCGGGGCGAGCGAGCGGCCCCGCGGCGCCCCGCCCCAGGGGCGGGAGCGGGCCTGCTCCAGCACGTCGCGCACGGTCCAGCGGCGCGCGTGGGTCTCCGGTTCGTCGAGTTGCTCCCAGGTCAGCGGGGTGGCCACCGGGGCGCCGGGCCGGGCCCGCACCGAGTAGGGGGCCACCGCGGTCTGCGCGTAGCCGTTGCGCTGGACGTCCAGGTAGAGCCGGTCGCCGCGGGCGTCCTTGCGGGCGGCGGTGGTCAGCTCGTCGGGATGCGCCTCGGCCAGCGTGCCGGCGACCTCGTGGGCGAACGCCCGCACCTGGTCGTGGTCGCCGGAGCCGTCCAGCGCCACGATGACGTGCACGCCCTTGGAGCCGCTGGTCATCACCACCGAGGGCAGGCCGATCGCGGCCAGCAGCTCGCGCAGCAGGTGCGCGGCCCGGCGCACCGCGGCGAAGTCGTCGCCGGGCGGGTCGAGGTCGAACACCAGCCGGTCGGGGTGGTGCGGCCGGTCCGCGCGGGACTGCCAGCGGTGCAGGGTGATCGCCGCCTGGTCGGCGAGGAGCACCAGGGTGGCGGTGTCGTCGGCGACGGTGTGGACGACCGTGCCGTCCGCCTTGCCGACCTCGGTCCGCCGCACCCAGTCCGGGTAGCTCGCCGGGGTGTCCTTCTGCATGAAGCGCGGCCCGTCGATGCCGTCGGGGCGCCGTTCCAGCATCAGCGGGCGGCCCCGGAGCTGCGGCAGCATGAAGCGGGCGACCGACCGGTGGTAGTCGGCCAGGTCCGCCTTGGTGATGCCGTCCTCGGGGAAGAGGACCTTGTCCGGGCGGTGGACCTCGACGTTCCGCCGGCCGGCCCGGACGGTGCGGACCGAGGGGTTGCGGGCACTGCTCATCGCCGCCGGGTACCCGCCCGGGCGGCTGGTCACGCCCCGGCCCCGGACCCCTTCGGGGGGTCCGGGGCCGGACGGCGGGCTGAGGAGCGGCCGGGAGTCAGGGCGTGACGACCCGCTCCACCAGCAGCTTCACCGCGGCGGTGATCGCCTCGGCGTCGATGCCGGCGGCGCGCAACTGCTCCTCCGGGGAGGCGGAGGCCGGCTGCGAGCGGACCGCGAGGCGGGTCAGCCGCGGGGCGGGCCGGCCGTCCGCGAAGGCTTCGGCGACGGCGTCGCCGAGGCCGCCCTCGGGGTGGTGGTCCTCGACGGTCAGCAGGCAGCCGGTGGCGGCGGCCGCGTCGTTCAGGGTGTCCTTGTCGACCGGCTTGAGCGAGTACAGGTCGATGACCCGGACCGGGATGCCGTACTCCTCCAGCACGTCGGCCGCCTGGAGCGCCTGGTGCACGGTGACCCCGGCCGCGACGATCGTCGCCCGGTCGTCGTCGCCGTGGCTGCGCAGCACCTTGCTGCCGCCGACCGGGAAGGTCTCGTCCGGCCCGTAGATCACCGGGTCGTCGCCGCGCGAGGTGCGCAGGTAGCGGATGCCGTCCAGGTCGGCCATGGAGGCGACCAGGTGGGCGGTCTGGTTGGCGTCGCACGGGTAGAGGACGGTGCTGCCGTGCAGGGACCGGAACATCGCCAGGTCCTCCAGGCCCATCTGCGAGGGCCCGTCCTGGCCGATGGCGACCCCCGCGTGCGAGCCGACCATGTTGAGCCCGGCCCGGCTGACCGTCGCCATCCGCAGGAAGTCGTGCGCGCGGGTGAGGAAGGCGGCGAAGGAGCAGGCGTACGGCAGGTAGCCGCGGGTCTGCAAGCCCACGGCGGAGGCCACGAGCTGCTGCTCGGCGATGTAGCACTCGAAGTACCGCTCGGGGTGGGCCTTGGCGAAGAACTCGGTACGGGTGGAGTCGCCGACCTCGCCGTCCAGCGCCACCACGTCGGCGCGGGCCGAGCCCAGCGCCTCCAGCGCGTGCCCGTAGGCGGTACGGGTGGCCACCTCGTCGCCGACGTCGTAGCGCGGCAGCTCCACCTCCCCGCCGGACTTCCCGGCCCCGTCCAGCGCGCTCTGGCTGACGCCCTGCTCGGGCTTGCGGACCTCCACGTGCTGGTGGCGGGGGCCGCCCAGCTCGGCGATGGCGGACTCGGCGTCCTTGACCGGCTTGCCGTGGAAGCCCTCCAGGTCCTCCACCGCCTTGACGCCCTTGCCCTTGAGGGTGCGGGCCAGGATGACGGTGGGCTGGCGGATGGTGGAGCGGGCCTCGGCGAAGGCGCGGTCCACGGCCTCCACGTCGTGCCCGTCGACCTCGATGGTGTGCCAGCCGAAGGCGTGCAGCCGCCGGGCGTAGGAGTCCAGGTCGTGGCCCTCGCGGGTGGGGCCGCGCTGGCCGAGCCGGTTGACGTCCACGATCAGGGTGAGGTTGTCCAGCCCGTTGTAGGAGGCGGCCTCGGCGGCCTCCCACACCGAGCCCTCGGCCATCTCGCTGTCGCCGGAGAGCACGTAGACGTGGTACGGGATCTCGTCCAGCTTCTTGCCGGCCAGCGCGATGCCGACGGCCACCGGCAGTCCCTGGCCGAGCGAGCCGGTGGCGGTGTCCACCCACGGCAGCCGCGGGGTGGGGTGCCCCTCCAGCCGGCTGCCCAGCTCGCGGAAGGTCAGCAGCTCCTCGTCGTCGATCGCGCCGGCCGCCTTGTACATGGCGTACAGCAACGGCGAGGCGTGCCCCTTGGACAGCACGAACCGGTCGTTGCCGGGGTGCTCGGGGTGCTCGAAGTCGAACCGCAGGTGGTGCGCGAGGAGCACCGCGCCCAGGTCGGCCGCCGACATCGAGGAGGTGGGGTGGCCGGAGCCGGCCGCGCCGGCGGCCCGGATCGCGTCCACCCGGAGCTGCTGGCCGAGCTCGGCCAGTTCGTCGTAGTGCATGTCACTCCTTTCCGGAGGAGTCGTCGGAGGAGGGGCCGGTGGACGTGCCGGAGGGGCCGCTGGACGCACCGCCGGAGGGACCGCCGGATGACTTCCCGCGCGGGCCGGCGCCGCCCGGGGTGTGCACCAGCTCCGGGGACGCGGTGTCCAGCGGGACCTGCCAGGAGCGCAGCAGCCCGAGCTGGACGGCCTGGCGGGGCAGGGCCGCGTCCAGCAGCCAGTCGGCGGCGACCCGGACGCGGTTGCCGGGCATGGCGGCCAGGTGGTAGCCGCGGGTCACCGCCCCGGCGACCGGGCCGGACAGGGGCACGCCCATCGGGTTGGCGGCGGCCTTGACCCCGCCGAGGTCCACCGCGAAGCCCAGGTCGTTGTGGCGGTACGCGGCAGGGGTGCCCAGGCCCAGGGAGGCGGCCACGTTGCGGGCCGCGACCTTGCCCTGGCGGGAGGCGTGCTGGGCGGTCATCGGCGTGAACTCGCCGGGCCGGGTCAGGTCCGGCACGGCGGCCGCGTCGCCGCACGCGAAGACCTCCGGGTGACCGGGCACACCGAGCTGCGGGGTGACCACCAGCCGCCCCTTCTCGGTGGGCAGGTCCAGCTCGGAGACCAGCGGATCGGGACGCACGCCCACGCACCAGATGAGGGTGCGGCTGTCGACGAACTCGCCGGTGTCCAGGAGTACGCCGTCCCTGGTCGCCTCCTTGACGGAGGTCTTGACCCGGACGTCCACCCCGCGCTTGCGCAGCACCTCGTCGGCGGTGCGGGCCAGGCGTTCGCTCAGTCCGGGCAGCACCCGGTCGGCGACGTCCAGCAGCAGCCAGCGGGGCGAGCGGCCGGGCTCCCAGCCGGGCTGCTTGCGGACCAGCGCGTCGGTGAACATCTTGCCGTGCGCGGCCAGCTCGGTGCCGGTGTAACCGGCGCCGACCACCACGAAGGTGGAGCGGGCGGCGCACTCGGCCGGGTCGCCGCAGCTCGCGGCCAGCTCGATCTGCCGGGTGATGTGGTCGCGCAGGTACAGCGCCTCGGGCAGCCCGCGGAAGCCGGTGGCGTTCTCCGCGACCCCGGGTATCGGCAGCAGCTTGCTGACGCTGCCGACGGAGAGGACCAGCCGGTCGTAGGTCAGCTCGCCGTCGCCGCCCTCGGGGTCGCTGTAGTGCACGGTCCGGGCGGCCAGGTCGATCCGCTCGGCCTGGCCGAGCACCAGCCGCACCTGCCGCAGGGTGCCGGGCAGCGAGACGGTGACCCGGCGGGCCTCCAGCACGCCGGCGGTGACCTGCGGCAGCAGCGGCAGGTAGAGGAAGTAGTCGGTGGGGTTGAGCAGCACGATCTCGGCGCGCCCGCGCAGGGTCCGGGAGAGGTGGCGGGCGGTCTGGTACCCGGCGAACCCGGCTCCCACGATCACCACGCGCGGCCGCCTGCGCGGGCCACCGGAGGGCCGGGACCGGGCGGGGCCGGTGCGGCCGCCGGGGCTGCTCGGGCCGGACGGGCTGACGGACGGGGTCACGGGGCCTCCAGCGTCTTCTTGCGGTTCTTGCCGTTCTTGCCGTTCTTGCCGTTCTTGCCGTTCTGGTCTTGCCGTTCTTGCCGTTCTTGCCGTTCTGGTCTTGCCGTTCTTGCCGTTCCCGCGGTCATTGCCGTTCTCGCGGTTGTTGCCGTTCCCGCGGTTCTCGCGGTGCGTTCGTGCGGTGCCGGTCGTGCGGTGCGCGCGGGCGCTGTCGCCGGCCGGGCGACCGCCGGGCGGCACGGGCTGCGAACGCGGCCGCCGGACTCGCGTCCGGCGGACCTTCCCGGTGCCCCTGGGCCCGTGGCCCAAACGCCCGCAGCCCCGGCGCACCGGGTGAATTCCCCTCCCGCCGCACCGCTCGCGCCCTCCCCGTCGCCGTCTCACCATTCAAAATGCTGGTCTCACCATTCGGCCGTCGACCTAGGCTGGCCCCACCGCACCGGACCCCTTCCAGGAGGACGCGATGACCGACGCCGTCTACACCCATGGCCACCACGAGTCGGTACTGCGCTCGCACCGGTGGCGCACGGCCGCCAACTCCGCCGCTTATCTGCTGGACGCGCTGCGGCCCGGCCAGGACGTGCTGGACGTGGGCTGCGGGCCGGGCACCATCACGGCCGACCTGGCCGACCTGGTGGCCCCGGGCGGACGGGTCACCGGCGTGGACGCGGCGGACGGGATCCTGGCCCAGGCACGGGCCGAGGCGTCGGCGCGCGGCCTGCCCGACGACGCCGTCCGCTTCGAGGTGGCCGACGTGCACGCGCTGCCCTTCCCGGACGACTCCTTCGACGTGGTCCACGCCCACCAGGTGCTCCAGCACGTGGGCGACCCGGTGCGGGCACTGGCCGAGATGCGGCGGGTGTGCCGGCCCGGCGGGGTGGTCGCGGCGCGCGACAGCGACTACGCGGCGTTCGCCTGGCATCCGGAGCCGCCGGTGCTGGACGACTGGCGAGAGCTGTACCGGCGGGTGGCCCGGGCCAACGGCGGCGAGCCCGACGCGGGCCGCCGGCTGCTGTCCTGGGCCCGGCGGGCCGGCTTCACCGACATCACCGCCTCCGCGTCGACCTGGTGTTTCGCCACCCCGGCGGAGCGGGAGTGGTGGAGCGGCCTGTGGGCGGACCGGACCGTCGCCTCGTCCTACGCCGAGCGGGCCGTGGCCACCGGCCACACCACCCCCGAGCACCTGGCGGAGATCGCCGAGGGCTGGCGCGCCTGGGGCCGGGCGGACGACGCCTGGTTCCTGGTGCCGCACGGCGAGATCCGCTGCCGTGCCTGACCGCGCCGACCGCGCCAACTAGGCTGGCGCGCATGGAGATCCTGGGCACCACCTTGCGCGTCTGCGTCGACGACCTGGAGTCCTCGACCGCCTTCTACGAGCGGATCGCCGGCGCCACGGCGCTCCGCTTCGAGCGGGGCGGCGTCTCGGTCGCCGCGGTGGGCTGCTTCCTGCTGATGAGCGGCCCCGAGGAGGAGCTGGAGGTACTGCGCAAGGTGGCCGCCACCGTCGCCGTGGACGACGTGGACGCGGCGTACGCCGCCCTCACCGAGGCCGGAGCCACGATCGCCGTCGGGCCGGTGCCCACCCCCGTCGGCCGCAACCTGATCGCCGTCCACCCGGACGGTTCCGTCTTCGAGTACGCCGACCAGCGCCGCTGACGCCGCCCGCGCGGCCCGACCGGAACTCCCCCTCGCCCGTTCGCTCCATGTCCGATCAGTCCGATATCATCGCATTGACGGCTTAATGAGCCGTATGAGTGATGCCCTGCCTTCTACCGGCGGAGGGTGACGCGATGTCCCCGGAACGACGGTTCACGGAGCGGCGGG
>NZ_PVLV01000391.1 GCF_002982015.1 Streptomyces solincola | reverse complement strand
GCGGCGTCGCGCCCCGAGCCGCCGGTCCCGCCGGAAGCGACCGCTCCGCCGCCCGGCGGGTCGGTCCGTCCGGCCGGCGGCCCGATCGCGCCGGGCGGGTCCTTCGGCGCGCCGGCCTCCTCCCCGGGCCCGGCCGCGTCCGGGCCGGGCGACTCCTCGGGCCCGCCCGGCTCCGGAGCCGACTCCATGCCCTGCGACTCCGGCAGGCTCTCCAGCGCGGCGTCCGGCTCGCCTCCCGACGCCGCGTCCGGCGCCCCGCCACCGCCCTCCTGGGCGCTGCCGCCCCCCTGCCCGCCCTCGGACGGGCCCGCGCCCTCGGACTGCTCCGCGTCCGCCGACGGGCCCGTGACCGCGCCGGAACCAGTGCCCGTGCCCAGGACTGGGTCCGTCCCCGGGGCTGGGTTCGTCCCCGTCCCGGGGTTCGCTCCGGGCTCCGGGCGCTTCCCCGGCTCCGGGGCCGTCCCCGTCCCCGCGCCGGTCTCCGGTCCCGTCCCGGTCGCCGTTCCCGTTCCCTTCCCCGGCCCCGTCTTCCCTTCCGTCGTCCCCTTCTCCGGCTCGCATCGCAGCCGGGCCGCGAAGGGGGCCGAGCGGTAGGCGCCGGCGTCCACGCCGGGGGCGCCGGGGCCGGCGAGGCGTCCGGCGGCGAGTTCGCGGACCACGACGTCGCCCTGAAGCGCGGCCGGGCTCAGATCGGTGAGCCGGGCGCGCGGCGCGTGCACCGCGCCGACCAGGGAGCCGCCGCCCGCCGTGAGGGTCAGCCCGGTCGCGTCGGGGAAGCTCCACAGCAGGTACGGCGCGTCCTGGCCGCCGACCCCGGCGAGCGCGGGGGTACGCCAGTCCAGTCGCCCACCGGTGTCCCGGGTGTCCACCACCACGACCACCGGCGCCGCCGCCGTAGGGCGCCGCTCGAAGACCAGCAGTCCGATCGCGGCGAGCTGACGCCCGGTCAGCCGCACCACATTGGTCCGCCCGGACACGGGCCTCAGCCTCACGGCCGATCCCGGAGCCGGGACGGCGCCCTCCGCGAGCGGCGCCCCGCGACCGTCGTGCGGCCGCACCGTGCCCGCGCAGGCGGCGAGCGCGTCGGCGCGCTCCCGATGCCCGGCGAACACCGAGCCGGTGTCGAGCAGCCCCCGCGCCGCCGCCACCGACGCGGCCGGCTGGGCGGCCGTCAGTTCGACGCGCGGGGTCGCCCCGTACGCCGCGCCCGCCGGCACCAGATGGGTGCCGCCGCCCCCGGCCGTTCCCGTACCGGCCTCGCGCACCGCACCGCCGGTCAGGTCGCCGACCTTCATCCGGCCGTCGCCCATCACCCGCAGCACCCCGTGCCGGGCCGAGCCGGCGAAGTCGATCCCGCCGCCCACCAGCAGCGCGGTGGGCGAGCTGTCACCGGACGCGGTGACCGTGCCGGGCGTGCGGACGGCCACCCGCTGGTCCGCGCCGAACGCCAGGTCCCCGCCCACCGCGACCGGCCCGTCCACCCGCGCCCCGGCCAGCAGTGCGTCGCCCTCCACGAGGACCCCGAACCGGCCTCCCGCCGCCTCGGGCGCCTGGACCGCGAAGGCCGGGCCGGCGCCCGTCGCCAGCACGCCCGCCGAGCAGGCCGCGCCCACCACCGCCGCGCCCAGTCGGCGCGGCATCTTCCTCACCATCCATCGCATAACAGGAAAATAGGATGATCGGAAGGTCGGATCATGGCGGCGCGCCCACCGGTCGCCCGCCCGATCGCCCGCGTGGCGGCGGCCGTACGGCCGGCGGCCGTCCGCCTATCCGGCGATCGCCTTGCGGAAGCACACCCGGTGGTGGCCGGGCCCGTCGTAGTCCCGGTGCACCGGGAGCCCGTCCAGCTCCGACTCGCTGGTGTCCAGGCTGAAGCCGAGCGCCTGGTGGAAGGCGATCGACCCGGTGTTGCGGTGCCAGGTCGCGGCCCGTACCTCCCGGCGACCCGCCTCCGCCGCGCGGGCGAAGAACGCCGCGTACAGCCCCCGGGCCAGGCCCCGCCCGCGCAGCGCCGGGTCCACCCCCACGAAGTGGATGTGCGCCCGGTCGTCGTGGTCGGCCGAGTGCAGCCCCACCAGGAACGCCCGCACCCCGGTCGCGTCCTCCACCACCAGGCTGGTCCCGGAGAACGACTGAAGGAAGACCCGCGGCAGCAGCAGCGACACGTCGCGCGGTTCGGCAGGCGCGCCGGGACCGTCCCCCCATCGGTGCACGCACTCCACGAGCGCGGCGTGGTCGGACACCCGGGCGCGGCGCAGCAACGGCATGTCAATCCCCTTCGGACGGACCCTTCTCCTTACCCCACCACCATGCCGCCGCTCGCCTGGCACAGCGCGGCGACGGGTCGGCTCCGCGCCGGCCGGAGCGCCACGCCGCCCCGGCCCCCCGGGCGCGTCGGCCCCCACGCCCCGCCGCGGACCGGCACCCGGCCGGGGGACCCCCCTCCGGCAACCGGCCG
>NZ_PVLV01000390.1 GCF_002982015.1 Streptomyces solincola | reverse complement strand
CCCGGGCGCTGACCCCGCCCCTCCCCGCGCCGCTACTTCGGCTCCGCCGAGGCGCGTGCCTGCTGGGCGATGTCCTCCAGCACCTTCTGGGGATCGGCCGAAGGCGCCACGGCCTTGCCGATGTTCCGCTTGATCGTGTCGCTGACCTGGAGCCAGGACGGCTCGTTGACGGGGTAGAGCTGCGCGCTGCTCAGCGCGTTCAGGAACTGCTCGGTGCTGGGGTCCGTCCCCGCGCCCTGGGACGCCTGGCCGGCGGACACCGTCGAGGGCAGCAGGTCGTAGCGCCTGGCGAACTCGTTGAGGTTCTTGTCCTCGTAGACGAAGTCGACGAACTCGCGCACCAGCTCGCGGTTGTCGTCGTGCTTGAAGGCCATCATCCAGTCGGCGACGCCCACCGAGGGCGGGGCCTTGCTGTCGCCCAACGTGTCCGACACCGGCATGGTCAGCGTGCCGACGCGTATGCCCTTCGCCCGCGCCTGGTGCAGGAGCGAGGGGTAGCCGTTGACCATGCCGACCTCGCCCCGCAGGAAGGCGGCGAAGGCGTCACGCCGGTCGAACGCGGCCGGCGCGACCGGGCCGGTCAGTTCCGGCTCGACCAGGTTGTCCTTGATCCAGCGGAACGTCTCGGTGTTCTCCTCGGACGCGATGCTGTAGCCGCCGCTGCTGTCGGTGTAGCCGCCGCCGTTGCTCAGCTCCCAGATCAGCGCCTCGGCGTGCGCCTCCTCGGGGCCGAGCGGCAGCGCGTACGGATAGGTCACGCCCGCCGCCTTCAGCGCCTCGGCCGCCTCCTTCAGGTCCGACCAGGTCTTCGGCGGCTTTGCGCCCGCCTTGTCGAACAGCGCCTCGTTGTAGAACAGCAGCCGGCTGCTGGCCACGAACGGCAGACCGTAGAGGGAGTAGCCGAAGGTGCCCGCCTCCGCGAGCGTCGGCAGGAAGTTCGCCTCCCGCTGGACCGACAGCAACTCGTCGGCGGGGTAGAGGCGGTCCTGGGCGGCGAAGTCCGAATACGCGCCCATCAGCGCCACGTCCGGCGCGTCGCCCGCCTCCACCATCCGGGTGACCTCGCGGTCGACGTCCGCCCACGGGTGCAGCGTCACCTCGGCGTTCATGCCGGGATGGGCGGCGGCGAAGGCGCGGGTCAGCTTGTCCCAGTACGCCTTGGAGCTGGTCGCCGGGGTGTCGCCGTACTCCGGGACCACGAGGCGCAGGGTCGTCCGGCCGCTCCCGGAGGAGGAGCCGCAGCCGGTGGCGAGGGAGACCAGCAGCCCGAACGCAGCCGTCGACGCTGCCATGGCGAAAAGTCTAGGACGCACGTTTTCCTCGTGATCTTCTTTGGACCGATGCGTCCGGAAGTCTCCCTCACCCCAGGCCGAAAACCGTACCCTCAGCCGCTTTTGTGGCCGTAGCTCCAACTGCGCCGATTGCCCTTGGTGTCTTCCGATATGCCCAACGCGCGTAGAACCTTCTCGCCCCCGCAGGCCCTCCCGGGCCGGACGGACGACGGACCCCCGCCGTGCGCGGCGCGGTCCGGCCCGCGAGAAGAAACTGACGGTGTGCCAGCCGCCTGAGTGAGGCATCAGTGACGCGGCCGCCCCGCCACCCGGCCGACGACGCCGTCGGCAGCCGGTTCCGTACGCTGGGACCATGCGTATGCGCCCCACACTGAGCTGGACCGCAGGCGAGGACGCGCTGTCCGGCGCCGTCGACCCGGCCCCGGTCGCCGACGCCCTGCGCGCCGGCGGGGTCCTGGTGCTCAGCGGGGCGGGAATCTCCACGGAGTCGGGCATCCCCGACTACCGGGGCGAGGGCGGCAGCCTGAGCCGGCACACGCCGATGACGTACCAGGAGTTCACGGCGGACGCCCGCGCGCGGCGGAGGTACTGGGCGCGCAGCCACCTCGGCTGGCGCGTCTTCGGCCGGGCCCGCCCCAACGCCGGTCACCGGGCCGTGGCGGCCTTCGGGCGGCACGGACTGCTCGCCGGGGTGATCACCCAGAACGTCGACGGCCTGCACCAGCGCGCGGGCAGCGCGGACGCCGTGGAACTGCACGGCAGCCTCGACCGGGTCGTGTGCCTCGCCTGCGGCGACCTCAGCCCCCGCCGGGAGCTCGCGCGCACGCTGGAGGAGGCCAACCCCGGCTTCGCGCCCACGGCGACGACCCTCAACCCGGACGGCGACGCCGACCTCACCGACGAGCAGGTCGGCGACTTCCAGGTGGTGCCGTGCACGGTATGCGGCGGCGTCCTCAAGCCGGACGTGGTGTTCTTCGGCGAGTCCGTGCCCCCGGCCCGCGTCGCCCTCTGCCGCGCACGGGTCGACGCGGCCACGTCGCTGCTGGTCCTGGGCTCCTCGCTGACGGTGATGTCGGGCCTGCGCTTCGTCCGGCAAGCGGCATCCGCCGGCAAACCCGTCCTGATCGTCAACCGCGACCCCACCCGCGGTGACCGCCACGCCGCCGCCCGCGTCGCACTGCCCCTGGGCGCGGCGCTCACCACGGTCGCCGACCGGCTCGGCATCGGCCTCGATGACTGACCCCGGCGCCCCCGGGGCCGGGCACCCCCCGCCCGCGCGCAGAGCCGCCTCCCGCTCGCGCCGCGTTCCTCGCGGTGCGCACCGAAGTGACCACCACGGCCCGGAGCCGGCCGGGTCCACCGGTTGACCGGCCGGGTTCACCGGTTGACCGGCCGGGTCCACCGGTTGACCGGCCGGGTTCACCGGTTGACCGGCCGGGTGTCGGGCACCCGGCGGGGACACCGCTCATCCCGTCGAGCGGCCCCCGGGACCAGGAGTGCTCCATGAACCAGGCAGTGCACGGGCAGCCCCCATCCGCGCGAGGGGCCTCGCGGTGGCCGCTGCTGCTGATGTTCCTCGGTCTGTGCTTCGCCGTCGCGGCGATCGGCGGGGCCGCCGCGGCCGACGCCGGCAGCACCTACACGGCGCTGGAGCGACCCGGCTGGGCCCCGCCGTCCTGGCTGTTCGGCCCGGTCTGGACGGTGCTCTACGCCATGATCGCCGTCTCCGCGTGGCTCGCCGTACGCGCCCGCTCCACGACGAGCGCGAAGCCGGCGATGATCGCCTGGGGAGCCCAGCTCGCCCTCAACCTCGCGTGGACGCCGCTGTTCTTCGCCGCCGACCAGTACGGCCTGGCGTTCCTCGACATCCTGCTGCTCCTGGCGGCCCTGGCCGTGACCATGCTGCTCTTCCACCGCCGCAGCCCGGCCGCAGCCCTGCTGCTCGTCCCGTACGCGGTGTGGGTGGCGTACGCGACGGCGCTCAACCTCGCCATCTGGCAGCTCAACACCTGACGGCCGCGGGTGCCGTCCGGATCTCGCCGGTACGTTGACCGGCGTGAACGGGGGGTAGTTTCCTCGGCATGGACCTTCGCACCACTGTCGAGCGCGCTCGACGCCTCAAGCAACTGCACGCCGACCACAGGCCGCTCGTGCTGCCGACCGTCTGGGACGTCTGGTCCGCGCGGACCGCGGCCGACGCCGGATTCCCCGCCCTGACCGTCGGCAGCCATCCGCTCGCCGACTCCCGGGGGGCCGAGGACCACGAGGGGCAGACCTTCGAGGAGGTGCTCGCCGCCGTCAGGCCGATCATCGCCGCGGTCGACATCCCCGTGTCCGTGGACCTGGAGGCCGGCTACGGGCAGGAGCCCGCCGATCTCGTCGCCGGACTGACCTCCGTCGGCGGCGTCGGCCTCAACATCGAGGACACCGTGCACGCGGACGGCGGACGCGTCCGCAGCACCAAGGAGCACGCGGACTACATCGCCGGCCTGCGCGCGGCGGCCGACGACGCGGGCGTCCCGCTCTGGGTCAACGGCCGCACCGACCTCTTCCTGCATGCGGACAATCCCGCCGGCGTCCTCGACGAGGCGATCGAGCGGCTGCGGGCCATGGAGCAGGCCGGCGCGGACAGCGTCTACCCGGTGCGCATCCAGGACGAAGACGAGCTGCTCGCGGCGGTGGTCGACGCCGTCGCCGTCCCCGTGAACTCCACCGCCCACCCCGTCAGGCACGACCTGGAGCGCTTCCGCCGCCTCGGCGTCGGCCGGATCACCTACGGTCCGCTGCTGCAACTCGCGCTGACGGACACGATGAAGGACATGCTCCGGCCCTGGGCCCCCTGAGGCCCGGCTCCAGCCGAGGCGGCAGGACTCTCACCGACGTGCAGTGGGGGCAGGGGCAGACGGGCGACTTCGGGGACTCCCCCCGTGGCCGCCGCCGAGAAGACCACGACCACGGCCGTGGACGAGCTCTTCTGACCCGCGGACAGCACGAAGGGGCCCCGACCGCTGTGGTCGGGGCCCCTTCTACGCGGTGATGCCGGCGTGCGGGGCGACTAGCCGCGGACGATGTTCTCCGCCTGCGGGCCCTTCTGCCCCTGCGTGACGTCGAAGGTGACGCTCTCGCCCTCGACCAGCTCGCGGTAGCCGTTGCCGGAGATGTTGCTGTAGTGGGCGAAGACGTCCGGGCCTCCGCCCGCCTGCTCGATGAAGCCGAAGCCCTTCTCCGAGTTGAACCACTTCACGGTGCCGCTGGCCATACGAAGATCCTTCACTGATGCCGGGCCGAGAGACCCGGCGGGGGATACGAGAGCGCACCCGCGATCGGGAGCGCCACCCGCAGCCCTACCCAGCAGCAACGCTCTTACACGGCGATCGGCGCGACTTCCCTCATCCGCTTCGCCGGGGTGGTCGCGACCAGGCGACCCGGACGCCACCGGCGCACAGTGGTGGCGTGGATGTGGAGCGAGTCGTCGACGAGTTGTACGGGCTGGCGCCGGCGCGGTTCACCGCGGCGAGGGACGCGTACGTCGTCGAGGCCAGGAGGGCGAAGGACCGGGCGGCGGCGAAGACCATCGCCGCACTGCGCCGACCGGCCCTCGCGGCCTGGGCGGCGAATCTCCTCGCCCGCCGCCGGCCGCAGGACGCTCGGCGCTTCCTCGCCCTCGGCGAGAGCCTCCGGTCGGCACATCGGGCACTCGACGCCGAGCGACTGCGCGAGGCCCGCGGCCGGCAGCATCAGCTCGTCACCGCCCTCGCGCGCGACGCCGCCGCTCTGGCCCGCGGCGAGGGGCAGCCGGTGAGCGGCACCATGCTGTACGACATCGAACGCGTCCTCCACGGCGTCCTCGCCTTCCCGGACGTCGCCGAGCAGTGGTCCCTGGGCCGTCTCGTACGAGTGCCCGAGGCCGTGGTCGGGTTCGCAGCCGTCGCCCCGGAGACGGCCCCGCCCCGTCGCGACGCGACCCGGACGGCCCGGCCGAAGGCGTCGGCCCCGACGGGTGAGCCGAAGCCGGAGCGGTGGGACCTCGCGGCTGCCCGCAGCGCCGCCCAGGAGGCCGAGGCCGAGGCGGACCGGTGCGAGCACCGGCTCTCCGCAGCACGGACAGCCGAGCAGGACGCCACCGCACGGGCCGAGGCAGCAGCCGAACAGGTCCGCCGGCTGAGCGACCGGTTGCATCAGGCGCAGGGTGCTCGGTCGGAGGCCGAGGCGGCCGCCGAGCAGGCCCGGCGGGCGGTGAAGGACGCGCGGGACGCCGCGCTCGGGGCGAGCCGACGAGCAGAGCGGGCCGCCGCCGCCGTGAAGCGGGCTCAGCGGGCTCAGCGGGATTGACGGGGCGTGGCGGGCGGTGTGCGGCGAAGACCCGCCGTCCACCGCGGCCCGGAGCACCTGTGACCACACCGGGCGACAAGGCCGTCCCTCGCCCCGGACCGGCACGCCGGGCGGCCGGGCTCAGGACCGGGTCGGTCGTGGAGGACGCCGGGACCGCGGAACCGCTCAGCCCACTCGCGCTCACGGCACCCCGGCTCCGGCCGCGGATGCCCAGCTTGCGGTAGACGCGGCTGAGCGTCGTCTCGACGGTCTTGACCGAGACGAGCAGCCGGTCGGCGGCGTCCTGGTTGCCGGCGCCCCCGGCCACCAGGCCGGCCGGGCGGCGTTCGACGTCGGAGAGCGGGCCCGCGGCGTCCTGGCGGCGGCCGTCGACACGGGTCAGCAGATCGCCGGCGAGCGCCGACCAGGGCGCGCCCCGACGGACGGCACGCGAAAGTCTGGACTTCACGGTCTGACCTTTCTGTGGCCCTGCGACGGGCGCGCGCCGAAGGCGAGGAGCGCACCGGTCTGCGGAGAACGCAGTGTCGCCGGGCCGCACAACCCGTGAACATCCGTGAAATCCCCTGCGCGTTCCCCCCCGGACCCGCGGCGCGGCCGCCGCAGGGGGCCGGAAGGTCAGAAGACCGAGAGACCGGTGAGCGTGGTGAACCGGTCCAGCGCCGCCACACCGGCCACCGAGTTGCCGCGCTCGTCCAGACCCGGGCTCCACACGCACAGCGTGCACCGCCCCGGGACGACGGCGATGATCCCGCCGCCGACCCCGCTCTTGCCCGGCAGCCCCACCCGGTACGCGAAGTCGCCGGCCGCGTCGTAGGTGCCGCAGGTCAGCATGACCGCGTTGACCTGCTTCGCCTGGCTGCGGCTGAGCAGCCGGGAGCCGTCGGCCCGGATGCCGTGCCGGGCCAGGAAACCGCTGGCCAGGGCGAGGTCCGCGCAGGACGCGGCGATCGAGCACTGCCGGAAGTACTGGTCGAGCAGGACCGGCACGTCGTTGTCGATGTTGCCGTACGACGTCATGAAGTGGGCGAGAGCGGCGTTGCGTGCGCCGTGCGCGGTCTCGGAGGCGGCGACCTCCCGGTCGAAGTCCAGGCCGGGGTTGCCGCTCTCGGCGCGCAGGAAGGCCAGCAGCTCGCCGGCCGCGTCACCGGTGCGGGTCTGCAACCGGTCCGTGACGACGAGCGCGCCCGCGTTGATGAACGGGTTGCGCGGGATGCCGTTCTCGTACTCCAGTTGCACCAGGGAGTTGAACGGGTTGCCGGACGGCTCGCGGCCGACGTGCTCCCACAACTCGTCGCCCTCCCGGGCCAGGTCGAGGGCCAGCGTGAACACCTTGGTGACGGACTGCGCGGAGAACGGCTGCCGCCACTCGCCGACGCCGTACACCGTGCCGTCCGGTTCGGCCAGGGCCATGCCGAAGCTGCGCGGATCGCAGGCGGCGAGGGCCGGGATGTAGTCGGCGGGCCGGCCGCGCCCGGGAGTGCGGCTGATCTCCTCCGCGATCTGCTCCAGGACCGGCAGGAACGCGGCGGGCGACGTCGTCGTCATGATCGCCATCATGCCCCCTGGCCGGCCCCCGTGCGCACCGCTGCTCCGAGCCGCCCCAGGCCGTGCGCACCGCCTCCCAAGGCCCGCCTCGCCCCACCGTCCGAGGGGCCCGCCCCACCGTCCGAGGGGCCTGCCCCGCGCCGGCGTCTCGCACACCGCCCGCCGGGCCTGCCGGCACCGTGGCGAGCCCCCGCGGCCTTCGCCCGTCAGCCGCGCTGAGTACGAGCGCGGATACCCAGCCCGGGGCCGTGCCGCTACCGTGTGGCCGTCCGGCCGGAACACGTCCGCCCGGGCGGGGGAGTGGACACGGGGGGAACCATGTCGGTGACGCGACGCCGCGCGACGACCGCGGCGGGCCTGCTGGTGGTCGCGGTGCTGCTGGGAAGCTGCGCCGAGGACAGCGGCGGCGAACCGGTGACCGGAGGAACGGGCGGTGGGGCGACCGCCGAACCCGCCGGCGACGACGCGCGCGGTACGGGCACGGCCGCCGCGAGCCCCACCGCCCCGGCCGCGACGAGCCCCTCGCCCGCATCGTCCGTCGGCGCCCCGCCCGACGCGTACACCTTCACCCCGGCGCCGCACCGCGTGCCGAGGACACCGGCCCGGGCCCGCGAACTGACCCGCCGCGCGTCGCTCGCACCCGAGGACTGGACGCCCGGCATGGTGCCGCACATCCCCTACGAGTCCTCCGGCACCGTGCCCGTACTGCCCGACTCCTGCGTCTGGACCCGCGAGCCGGCACCCGCCACCGTGCTGGACGCCTACACCCGCCGCATCGACCTGCCCGCCACCGGCGGCAAGGGCCGCGTCAGCGGCACCCTGACGGTCACCGTCCACCGCGACGCCGCGCACGCCGACCGCGAGATGCGCTCCACCGTGCAGGAGAGCTTCCGCTGCCCGACCCAGCACCTGGGCGGCGGCGAGCGCCTGGAGGGCCTACAGTCCATGCGGCTGGACCCGAAGGACGTCAAGAACGCCGACGCGACGCTGTTCGAGGCGGGCGCCCACCGGGCGTCCGGCGACGCCCGGCCGCAGCCCTACGTCTGGACCAAGTCCCGCATCGGCCCGGTGGTCACCGCCGTGTCCGTCAAGGGCGCCCAGGGCTACACCGACTCCGACCTGATCCGGTTCGCCGCGGAGGCCGGCGCCAAGCTGCTCTACCGCGTGGAGCTGGAGCTGTCGTGAACGACCTGGCACCCCTGCGGCCCACCGACCCGTCCCGGATCGCCGGCTACCGCATGCTCGGACGCCTCGGCGCCGGCGGCATGGGCGTGGTGCTGCTGGGCCGCAGCGCGGGCGGCGCACTGGCCGCTGTGAAGATCATCCACCCCTCGTACGCGCAGGACGCCGCCTTCCGCGAGCGCTTCCGCCGCGAGGTGCGCCTGGCCCGCCAGGTGCGCTCCCGCTACGCCGTGCCGGTCGTCGACGCCGACACCGAGGCGCTCGCACCCTGGCTGGCCACCGAGTTCGTGCCCGGCCCGCCGATCGGCGAGGCCGTCGACCGCACCGGCCCCCTGCCCGAGCACAGCGTGCTGCGCCTGGGCCGGATGCTGGCCGAGGCGCTGGAGGCGGTGCACACGGCCGGCATGGTGCACCGCGACGTCAAGCCCGGCAACGTCCTGCTGGCCCCCGACGGCCCGCGGCTCATCGACTTCGGCATCGCCCGCGCCCTGGACGACACCGTCCTCACCGCCACCGACATGGTGGTCGGCTCACCCGGCTTCCTCGCACCCGAGCAGGCCCGCGGCGAACAGCCCGGTCCGGCCGGCGACGTCTTCTCCCTGGGCTGCGTGCTCGCCTATGCCGCCACCGGCGAACGCCCCTTCGGCGCCGGCCCCGTGGAAGCGGTGCTCTACCGCACCGTCCACGACACGCCTCGGCTCGACGCTCTGCCCGGCCCGCTGCGCCCCGTCGTCGCCCACTGCCTGGCCAAGGACGCCGCCCGGCGGCCCACGGCGGCCGAACTGAGAGCGCTGCTCACCCGGGACACGCCCGCCGAAGGCTGGCTGCCCGCCCCCATCGACCGGCTCATCGCCGAACGCTCGGCCCGGATGCTCGCCCTGCCCGACATCGAGGCCACCCGCGTCGAACCGGCCGGCCCCGGCGCCACCACGGCGGTGACCGCCCCGCCCGCCCGGCCGCACTGGACCCGGCGCCGCACCCTGGCACTGGTCGCCGGCGCAGCCGCCCTCACCGCAGGCTCCACCACCGCCTTCTGGCTGCTCGGCGTAGACCGGCCCACCC
>NZ_PVLV01000038.1 GCF_002982015.1 Streptomyces solincola | reverse complement strand
GCCGCCGGCCGGGGTGGTGCAGGTGGAGACGCGGGTGTCGCCGCCGGCCGGCCCGGTCTGGAGACCGGGGACGCCGTTGGTCTCCCGCCACAGCTCGAACTCGGCGCCCTCCAGCGGGTCGCCGGTCGCGGCGTCGGTCTTCAGCACCCGCACCTCGCCCGTGACCGGCGGGAGGGGCGTGCCGGAGTTGGCGGCCTCGACCTGCACACCGGTGCCGGCGTTGTCCTCGGTGAGGGTGACCGGCCCGAAGACGTTCGGGTCGGGGAGCTGGTAGCCGTCGGGCGCGGCGGTCTCGCGCCAGTAGTACGAGCCGGTGGTCGTGGTGGCGGAGCAGACGCCGCCGGCCGGGGTGGTGCAGGTGGAGACGCGGGTGTCGCCGGCGACCGCGCTGGTCTGGAGACCGGGGACGCCGTTGCTCTCCCGCCACAGCTCGAACCGGGCGCCGGCCAGCGGCTCGCCGGTCGCGGCGTCGGTCTTCAGCACCCGCACCTCACCGGTGACCGGCTGCGGGGTGCCGCCGCAGTCGGGCAGGTCGCCGTCGAAGGGGTAGGCGTGCAGCTCCTGGCCGCCGCCCCCGGACGCCTCGCTGGTGTGGGTGAGGGAGCCGGTGGTGAAGAAGCGCCCGCTGATGCCGGGCAGGGTGACGGTGGTGGTCGAGGACTGCTCGCCCATCAGGAAGCTGCCCTGGAACTGGCCGGTGCCGCGCAGGCCGACCGTCGTGGCGTCGGGGAAGTTCCACAGCAGGCGCTCGCGGTAGGCGTTGAGCGGGTCGGTGGCGTCGTCGATGCCGCCGCTGTAGGTGCGCACCGTGCGGGTCGCACCGAAGACGTTGACCAGGATGGTGGCGCCGGCGGGGATGTTCGCGAAGACGACGCCCTGCTGGCCTCCGCCGCCCCCGACGAGGTCGAAGTCGACGTTGAAGACCTGGAGGGCGGAGGCGCCGTCGCCGGTGAACAGGGTCTGCGAGCCCTGGTTGACGGCGGTGCCGGTGGGGGTGCGCGGCCGGCCGCCGACCCGGGCGTAGCACTGGCTGGCGGAGGTGAGCTGGTCGCGCAGGGCGGTGTACGGCGCCGCGGCGTCGTCGTCCTGGACCGTCTGGCCGGTGACGGTGCCGGTGAGGTTCCCCGCGTACCGGACCCGGCCGATCTCGTCGGCGAGGCCGCCGGTGGTGTCCAGCCGCTCTCCGGCGGCGATCGCCACGTTCCCGCCGGTGGTCAGGAAGTCGGCGTCCACGGGCGGCGCCACGCGCGAGCCGACCCCGACGATCCCGAGGTTGTACAGGCCGCCCGCGGCGGGGTCCTTGTCCTGGTCGAAGTCGTCGAGCACGACCACCCGGCCCTCGGCCTCGGCGGCCCGCCCGCGCACCAGGAAGTCGTCGCCGACGAAGATGTTGATCCCGTCGTCCCGGCCGGCGATCGGGCCGTTGTTGATCCCGGGGAACGGGTCGGGGCAGTCGCCCGGTACGCAGGGGCCGAGCCCGCCGGGCAGCGGCGCCGCGGCGGCGGGCGCCGCACCCACCGCCAGCGTGAGCACGGGGAGTGCCGTGGCCAGCACCGCGCAGGCCGCTCCGAAGGCCCCCGCGCGCGAGGTCAGCGCGGACAACCGCCGAGAGAGTCGCTGGGTGTGATGTCGCATGCACGAATCGTCGACACGCGCCACCGGAAGTCACCCACGTGACACGGCCCGCTGCTCCGTTGGGCCGCCCGCTTCCGGATGTTCCACCCGACTGGCTCCGCCGCCGGACGGTCAGGCGGTGCGCCGCAGCAGCAGCCGGGCCTGGGGGAAGCGCTCGCCGTCGTCGGGCGGGCGGCGGAGGCGGCCGGCCTCGGTGAAGCCGGTCGCGGTGGCGAGGGCGGCCAGGGCGTCGACGGGCCAGCGGTGGGCCGGGGCGACCTTGTGGTCGAACCCGGTCACCGGACCGTTCTCGGCGTCGGACGCGAAGAAGCCGAGGAGGAGGCAGCCGCCGGGGCGCAGGGCGCGGTGGAAGGCGGCGAGGTGGCGGGGCAGCTCGTCCGGGGGGAGGTGGATGAGCGAGTACCAGGCGACGATGCCGCCCAGCGTGCCGGCGGGGGCGTCGAGCGCGTCCATCGGGCCGAGGTCGAAGCGGATGCCGGGGTGGGTCCGGCGGGCGATGGCGATCATCGCCGGGGAGAGGTCCACGCCGAAGGCGTCCAGGCCGAGGTCGCGCAGGTGCGCGGTGACGTGCCCGGGGCCGCAGCCCGCCTCGGCGACGGGCCCGGGGCCGGGGCCGGATGACCGCACCAGCTCGGCGAAGGCGGTGAAGGCGGCGCGGTCCAGGACCTGCCCGGCCAGGCTGTCGCGGAACAGCTCGGCGTAGCGCGCCGCGACCTCGTCGTACGCCGCGATGGTGGCGTCCAGGGACGGTCGCGGCGTACGACGCGAGGGGCCGGCGGCGGCGCTCACGCGGCGGTGGTGAGGCGGTCGCGCGGCACCAGGTGGACGTGCGGGTGGCCCCGGCGCAGCTCGAACTTCAGACGCAGGCCGCCCGCGCGGGCCAGCACCAGGCCGATCACCGCGGCGGCGGCCAGGCAGACCGCGCCGCCGGCGGCGAAGCCGATCCGCGCGCCGTAGGTGTCGGTGAGCCAGCCGACCAGCGGCGCGCCCACCGGGGTGCCGCCGACGAACACCATCATGTAGAGGCTCAGCACCCGGCCGCGCATGACCGGGTCGGTGGCCATCTGGACGGTGGAGTTGGCGGTGACGTTGACGGTCAGGCCGATCATGCCGATGGGGACCAGGAGCAGGGCGAAGAGCCAGAAGGTGGGCGAGAACGCGGCGGCGATCTCCAGCGCGCCGAACAGCATCGCCGCGCCGACCAGCATCCGCAGCCGGGAGCCGCCGCGGCGGGCCGCCAGCAGGGCGCCGACCAGCGAGCCGATCGCCATCAGGGTGTTGAGGAAGCCGTAGGTGCCGGGGCCGACGTGGTAGACCTCGTCGGCGAACGCGGTCAGCCAGATCGGGAAGTTGAAGCCGAAGGTGCCGACGAAGCCGGCCAGGGTGATCGGCCAGATCAGTTCGGGCCGCCCGGCGACGTACCGCAACCCCTCGCGCAACTGGCCGCGGGCGCGCGGCGCGCGCTCGACCTTGTGCAGCTCGGCGGGGCGCATCAGGGTGAGCGCGGCCAGCGGGGCGAGGAAGGACAGGCCGTTGACCAGGAACGCCCAGCCGCTGCCGATGGAGGCGATCAGCACGCCGGCGACGGCGGGGCCGACCAGCCGGGCGGACTGGAAGTTCGCCGAGTTGAGGCTGACGGCGTTGGCGAGCTGCTCCTTGCCGACCATCTCGGACACGAAGGACTGCCGGGCCGGGTTGTCGACCACGGTGACCATGCCGAGCAGGAAGGCGACCAGGTAGACGTGCCAGACCTGGACGTGGCCGGAGAGCGTGAGCACGGCGAGCGCGAGGCCGCACAGGCCGAGGGCGCCCTGGCTCGCCATGAGCAGCCTGCGCTTGGGGTAGCGGTCGACGAGCACCCCGCCGTACAGGCCGAACAGCAGCATCGGCAGGAATTGCAGGGCCGTGGTGACGCCGACGGCGGCGGAGGAGCCGGTGAGGCTCAGGACCAGCCAGTCCTGGGTGATCCGGGCCATCCACGTCCCCGTGTTGGAGACGATGGCGCCGGAGAAGAAGAGGCGGTAGTTGCGCACCCGGAGGGAGGCGAAGGTGCCGCGCCCCCGCGCGGGGCCGGTGCGGTCGTCGTCGGGAAGGTTGTGTGCGGGTGCGGAGTCTGCTCCGGGTCCCGAACTCAACAGGTTCGCCTCCTTCGTGTCGTGCGTCCTACAGGTGCGCGAGTTTCTCCAGTACGGGCGCGGCCGCGCGCAGCTTGGCCCACTCGTCCTCGTCCAGGCCCTCGGCGAGGTCGGCCAGCCAGGCGTTCCGCTTGCGGCGGGACTCCTCGAGCATGGCCTCGGCGGTCTCGGTCTGGCTGACCACCTTCTGCCGCCGGTCCTCCGGATGCGGCTCCAGTCGGACCAGGCCCTTGGACTCCAGCAGGGCGACGATGCGGGTCATCGACGGCGGCTGCACGTGCTCCTTGCGGGCCAGCTCACCGGGGGTGGCCGAACCGCAGCGGGCGAGGGTGCCGAGCACCGACATCTCGGTCGGGCTCAGCGACTCGTCGACCCGCTGGTGCTTCAGCCGGCGGCCCAGCCGCATCACGGCCGACCGCAGCGAGTTGATCGCGGCGAAGTCCGCGACGGCGGAGTCGGGAGCGGCGTCCGTGGGGCTGGTGGGGTCGGTGGGCTCACTGTGAGCCAGGGCGGGCATGTTTCTTAGCGTAACTCATTACCCATGCTAAGGACTACCGGGAAGGGCGGTACGCAAGCGAGGGTGGCGGAGATCACCCGAACGAGTGACGACAGGCTGGAAAGTGACGCCGCACGGACGCTTGAACGGTCAACCTGACTGCATGGAATCGACCGTGCGACCGGCTGTGGAATCGACCGTGGAATCGACCGTGCTCAGCCTGCGGATGGACGGGGAGCTGCTCGACCGGGTCCGGCGGCGCGCCGCGCGCAGCGGGATGAGCGTCCAGGACTACGTGGTCCGGGCACTGGTGAAGGACGACTTCGACGCCCGCTTCGAGGCGGCCGTCGACGAGACGGAGCGCTTCTACGGAGGCTCCTGAGGGCACACGTACGGGGGCGGGCCCCATCACCGGCGCCCGCCCCCGTACCCGTACCGCCGGGGCCGCTACGTCAGGCCCAGCGCCGGCATCGCGTAGTAGAAGACGAACACCGCGGACACCGCGTACATCGCCGCCGGCACCTCGCGGCCGCGCCCGGCGGCCAGCCGCAGCACGCTGAAGGCGATGAAGCCGATGCCGATGCCGTTGGTGATCGAGTAGGTGAACGGCATCATCACCATGGCCAGGAACGCCGGCACCGCGATGGTGAAGTCGCTCCAGTCGATGTCCCGGATCGATCCGGCCAGGATCAGGAAGCCGACTGCCAGCAGCGCGGGGGTGGCCGCCTGGGAGGGGACCATGGTGGCCAGCGGGGTGAGGAAGAGCGCCACCGAGAACAGCGCGCCGGTGACGACCGAGGCCAGACCGGTCCTGGCCCCCTCGCCGACGCCGGCCGTGGACTCCACGAAGCAGGTGGTGGCCGAGGAGGAGGTGGCGCCGCCGGAGGCGACCGCCACGCCGTCGATCAGCAGGACCTTGTTGATGCCGGGGAAGTTGCCCTTGGCGTCCATCAGCTCGGCCTCGTCGCCGACGCCGAGGATGGTGCCCATCGCGTCGAAGAAGCAGGACAGCAGCACCGTGAAGACGAACAGGCAGCCGGTGAGCAGCCCGACCTTGCCGAAGCCGCCGAACAGGCTGACCTGCCCGACCAGCCCGAAGTCCGGCGAGGCCACCGGGTTGCCGGGCCACTGCGGCGTGGTCAGGCCCCAGGACGGGACGTCGGCGACGGCGTCGATCACCATGGCCAGGGCCGTCATGACGACGATCGAGATCAGGATCGCGCCCGGCACCTTGCGGATCAGCAGGGCGAGGGTGAGCAGCGCGCCCAGCGCGAAGACCAGCACCGGCCAGCCGTCGAGGTGGCCGTCCACGCCCAACCGGAGCGGGACGGTGGTCTGGACGGCGTCCGGCATCCGGGAGACGAAGCCGGAGTCCACCAGGCCGATCAGCATGATGAACAGGCCGATGCCGATGGCGATGCCCTTGCGCAGCCCGGACGGCACGGCGTTCATCACCCGCTCGCGCAGGCCGGTCGCCACCAGCAGCATCACCACCACGCCGGCCAGCACGACCATGCCCATGGCGTCCGGCCAGGACATCCGGGGGGCGAGCTGGAGGGCGACGACAGTGTTGACGCCGAGGCCGGCGGCGAGCGCGATCGGCACGTTGCCGATGACGCCCATCAGGAGGGTGGAGAAGGCCGCCGTCAGCACGGTGGCGGTGACCAGTTGGCCGCCGTCGAGCTGGTGGCCGTACATGTCCTTGGCGCTGCCGAGGATGATCGGGTTCAGCACGACGATGTAGGCCATCGCGAAGAAGGTCGCGAGTCCGCCGCGTACCTCGCGGGCGACCGTGGAGCCGCGCTCGGAGATCCGGAAGTAGCGGTCGAGACCGCCGGTCGGCTGCGGGGGCGTCGGCGGCTGGCCGTCGGCGTCCGCCGGCGCGGTGGCCGAGGAGGGCATGCGGGAACCTCGTGTACGGAGACAGGGAAGGACAAGGGCGGGGAAAGCGGGGGATGCGGCTGGCGGCGCCGGGGCAGATAGCGGGTGCGAGCGGTCACTTTCGTACGTTCGCACGACGGAAACCGGCCAGACGCAAGCCGTTTCAGTATGAACAGATCAGGGGAAGATCGCTATCTCCGCGCGTAGACGCCGTCCAGGACGGGGCTCCGAGCCCGGCGGACACCCGTCCGGACGGCGCATAGACTCGGGTCCATGGCGAAGTGGACCCCCCGGCACGAGGCGCCCGAGCCCCTGGAAGGGCCCGTGGTGCCGACCATCATCGGCGGCACCCTGCTGTGGTTCGTGCTGTTCCTGGCGCAGGTTCCCTTCTACGGCTGGTTCGAGGACCGCGACCTGACCTGGTGGGTGTGGACCTGCCTGGCCGGAGCCGGGCTCGGGCTGATCGGCATCTGGTACGTGCGGGGGCGTGACGCCGCGATCCGGCGGCACGCCGAAGCCCGCGCGGCGGACCAGGCCGGGGAGCCCGACGGCGCGCACTGAGCGCGCGGACGGGTCCCGATCCCCGAGAGCCCTCGGGGGTCCCTGTACGACTCGCGGACCATTTCACTCCTCCACGGGTCGGATCATGGCGCGATCCGACGGGTGCGGGCGCTCCCGTCCCCGTACCGTCGGAGGCATGACGCAGCGGGTGGGCTCGGAAGCGAGCACGACACGGACTTCCGACGGCGCGGTGGAGCACCGGCCCGGCGGGCTCAGCTCGGCCGAGGTGGCCGAGCGGGTGGCCCGGGGCGAGGTCAACGACGTACCGGTGCGCAGTTCGCGCTCCACCGCCGACATCGTCCGCGCCAACGTCTTCACCCGCTTCAACGCGATCATCGGCGTGCTCTGGGTGATCATGCTGGTCGTCGCGCCGATCCAGGACAGCCTGTTCGGCTTCGTGATCATCGCCAACACCGGGATCGGCATCATCCAGGAGCTGCGCGCCAAGAAGACCCTGGACGGTCTCGCGGTGATCGGCGAGGCGAAGCCGAAGGTCCGCCGGGACGGGACCGCCACCGAGGTGCCGGTCTCGGAGATCGTGCTCGGGGACTGCGTGGAGCTGGGCCCCGGCGACAAGATCGTGGTGGACGGGGAGGTGGCGGAGTCCGAGAGCCTGGAGGTCGACGAGTCGCTGCTGACCGGCGAGGCGGACCCGGTGGTCAAGCACCCCGGCGACCAGGTGATGTCCGGCAGCTTCGTGGTGGCCGGCGGCGGGGCGTTCACCGCCACCAAGGTCGGCCGGGAGGCGTACGCGGCGCAACTGGCCGAGGAGGCGTCCCGCTTCACTCTGGTCCACTCCGAGCTGCGCTCCGGGATCTCCACCATCCTCAAGTACGTCACCTGGATGATGGTCCCGACCGCGATCGGCCTCATCCTCAGCCAGCTGGTGGTCAAGGAGTCCGACCTGCGCGGCTCGATCGCCCGCACCGTCGGCGGGATCGTGCCGATGATCCCGGAGGGGCTGGTGCTGCTGACCTCGGTGGCGTTCGCCATCGGGGTGGTGCGGCTGGGGCGGCGGCAGTGCCTGGTGCAGGAGCTGCCCGCGATCGAGGGGCTGGCCCGGGTGGACGTGGTCTGCCTGGACAAGACCGGCACCCTCACCGAGGGCGGCATGGACGTCACCGAGCTGCGCACGCTGGGCGGCGCCGACGAGGCGTACGTGCGGACCGTGCTGGGGGCGCTCGGCGAGTCCGACCCGCGGCCGAACGCCTCCCTCCAGGCGATCATCGACGCCTACCCGGACGGCGAGGAGTGGCGGTGCACGCAGGCGCTGCCGTTCTCCTCGGCCCGCAAGTACAGCGGCGCGGCGTTCAGCGAGAGCGACGGCGAGTCCAGCGCCTGGCTGCTGGGCGCGCCGGACGTGCTCCTCCCGGACGGCGACCCGGTGCTGGCCCAGACCGACGAGCTGAACGAGAAGGGGCTGCGGGTGCTGCTGCTGGCCCGGGTGGACGGCGAGCTGGACGCGCCCGGGATCGCCGAGCGGGCGGAGGCGGCGGCGCTGGTGGTGCTGGAGCAGCGGCTGCGGCCGGACGCCTCCGACACGCTCGCCTACTTCGCCGACCAGCGGGTGGCCGCCAAGGTCATCTCCGGCGACAACGCGGTCTCGGTCGGCGCGGTCGCCGGGAAGCTGGGGCTGGCCGGGGCCGAGGACACCGTGGACGCGCGCAAGCTGCCCGCCGAGCGGGAGGAGATGGCGGCCCGGCTGGACGAGGCGACCGTCTTCGGCCGGGTCACCCCGCAGCAGAAGCGCTCGATGGTGGCCGCGCTCCAGTCCAAGGGCCACACGGTCGCGATGACCGGCGACGGGGTGAACGACGTGCTGGCCCTGAAGGACGCGGACATCGGCGTCTCGATGGGCTCGGGGTCGGAGGCGACGAAGGCGGTCGCCCAGATCGTGCTGCTGAACAACAGTTTCGCGACGCTGCCGTACGTGGTGGCCGAGGGCCGCCGGGTGATCGGCAACATCACCCGGGTCGCCACGCTCTTCCTCACCAAGACGGTCTACTCGGTGCTGCTGGCGGTCCTCGTCGTCATCACCGGCATCGAGTACCCCTTCCTCCCCCGCCACCTCACCCTGCTCTCCACGCTCACCATCGGCGTGCCCGCGTTCTTCCTGGCGCTCGCCCCCAACAAGGAGCGGGCGAAGCCGCAGTTCGTGAAGCGGGTGATGCGGTACGCGGTGCCGAGCGGGATCGTCGCCGCCGCGGCGACCTTCCTCACCTACCAGTTGGCGCGCGCCCACTACACCGGCCCGGACGCGCTCGGCGCGGAGACCAGCGCGGCGACCCTGACGCTCTTCCTGGTCTCCATCTGGGTGCTGGCGATCATCGCGCGCCCCTACACCTGGTGGCGGATCGCCCTGGTGCTGGCGATGGGCGGGGCGTTCCTGGTGGTGCTGGCGGTGCCCTGGCTCCAGGACTTCTTCGCGCTGAGGCTGGTGGGCACGGTGATGCCGTGGACGGCGGTGGGCGTCGCGGCGGCCGGCGGGCTGCTGGTGGAGGTGGCCTGGCGCTGGGTGGAGCGCCGCTTCCCGGTGTGAGCGGCCCCCGGAGACGACCGTGGGGGAGAGCCGGGCCCTCCCCGCACCCGTCTCCGGGCCTTGCTTCACCTGCGGCGCCTATTGCCGCGCCAGGCCGCCCGGGTCGATCTCGAAGAGGAAGGGGGCGTCGAGGCGGGTGGTCGTGCCCGGGAGCGCCGTGGTGCGCTCGATGTACCGACCGCCGTCGAGGCCGTAGGCGACGAGCATGCAGGCGGGGTCGAAATCGACCCGCCAGAAGTGCGGGATGGCGGCCTCCGCGTAGAGCATCGGCTTGAACTTGCGGTCGACGGTGCGGTTGCCGGGCGAGACGAGTTCGATGACGAGCTGGACTCCGTCGGCGTCCACGCTGACGCCGTCCTCGGCGGTGGCGCCGGCGTCGGCGACCACCAGATCCGGGACCACGAGGCCCGAGGGCAGGATGACGTTGATCGCCTCCAGCACCTCGACCGGTGCCTTCGCGGCCCGGGCCGCCGCGTGCAGGGCCATGGCGAGCCGCAGCGAGGCGCGCTGGTGCCGGATTCCCGGCGCCGGGGACATCACGAGCGACTCCCCCAGAAGTTCGTAGCGGGTGGTGCGGTCCTCGGGGAGCGCGAGAACATCGGCGACGGTCCAGGGGCCGGTGTGGTCGAGTGCGACGCTCATGGACTTCGCCCTCCTCTTGCGACCGGAAAGCCACGGGGCCGACCCGCGCGGCCTCGGTGTGCGGCTCACGGCAAGCATACGAGCGTCGGCGCCGGTGAACCCGCCGTTTCCGGCGGGCGGCCGGGTCCCGCGGGGCGGGTCAGTCGAACCAGCGGTCGCGTTCCAGTTCGTCGGTGCGGGAGGGGTCCTCCAGGAGGGCGGCGACCTCGAAGCGGCGGGGCCACTGGCCGGCGGACCAGGCCAGGCCGGCGGCGACGCCCTCCAGGGTGGCGGCGTGCACCGTGCCGTCGGCCGTGCGGCGCCAGTCCAGCTCGGCCCCGCCGACGAGCAGCTCCTCGTGCTCCACGTAGGCGGCGGGCACGGTGTGGCCCAGCAGGCGGCGTACCGCGTCCGGGACGGGGTGCTCCTCGCCGCCGGCGGGCGCGTCGACGGCGATCTCCTCGGCGAGGCGGCCTACCTGGAGCAGGTCGGCCAGGTCGGCGGCGCGGCCGGGGGCGACCGGGAGGAGCGGCAGGCCGGCGGCCAGCGGGAGCAGGTCGGGGGCGTCGGCGACCAGGGCGTCGGCCGCCGCCACCACCCGGACCTCGCCGTCCACCACGGCCCGTAGCTCGTCGGGCAGGGTCACCTGCTCCGGGTCCAGGTCGGCGAGCAGGGTGTACAGGGCGTGCAACTGGGCGGCGGTGACCGGGCGGTCGGGGTCGGCGAGGCGGGACAGCAGCTCGGCCGCGCCGCCGGGCTCTTCGAGGAGGGCCGCCGCCGAGGTGCGGACGCCGAGGGCGCGCAGCACCTCGGTGTCGGTGAAGCCGGTGGTGTCGGCCGCGTCGTAGAGCCCTTCCAGGAGCGGGTCCGCCCCGGCGGCGCGCAGGCCGGCGGGGCGGCGGCCGTCCAGCACCGGGTGGCCGCGCAGCCACCAGGCGGTGTACGAGCGGACGGTCTCGGTGGTGCCGTCGGGCAGCAGCACCCGCAGCGGCTGGGTGAGCGCGTCCCGCAGCGGAGGCCGGGCCAGCAGCGCCAGCGCCCGCGGCCACGCGTCGTCGTCGACCAGCTCCAGATCCCGTACGGCGGTGATCTCGGTGGCCACCGGCGGCACCGGGGACTCCGGCAGCCGGTCCAGCACGTCCTCGCACCACACGTCCACCGAGTCCAGCAGCCCGGCGTCGTCCGGCTCGGGGAAGTCGCTCTCCCGGGGCTCCAGTTCGTCCGGGTCGAGGACGACGTCGGCAGCGCGGACCAGGGCGAAGCCGGCGAGCACCCCGCAGGCGGCCAGCGGGCCCTCGCCCCAGCGTTCGGCCAGCTCGGCGTCGCAGAGGGGGGCCTCGCCCACGCGCATCACGGCGGCGAAGTCGCTGCCGGGCAGGACCAGTTCGGCGGCGGGGGCCAGCTCGCCGTCCTCGTCGGGCAGGGCGAGCGCGCCGAGCCACGGCTCGTCGCCCGGTTCCAGGCCCGCGTCCCGGACGAGGGCGAGGACGATGTCCGCCAGCTCTTCGGCGCCCGGCGTCCCGGTTCCGTCCTCGTCCCAGACGTCCTCCGCGTCCAGCGAGGCGGCCACCGCGGCCCGCACCTGCGGGGTGGTGAGCACCGCGCGGGGGGTGGCGGGCAGCGCGCCGAGCTTCTCCAGCACCGGGTGGGCGGCGTCCGGGTGGGCCACCTTCAGGCCGAGCCGGCCCAGGTCGGCGGGGGTGTCGGCGAGCGGGAGGAGCACATGGCGGGGTCCGGTGGCGGTGCGCCCGCCGGCCAGCGGCACCGGCAGCCCGGTCAGCCGGTCCGGGTCCACCCCGGCCAGCGTCTCGTACAGCCGCCCCCACCACTCGGGGGTGCGCTCCACGCCGGCCAGCCGGTCGATCGCGTCGCCCAGCGGCAACCGCGCCACCCCGAGGGCGCGCAGCTCGGCCCGCCGCTCCAGACCGGCGGGCAGCAGCGTCGGCAGCACCTCGGCCAGCACCCGTACGGTGTCGGCGCCCGCGCCCTCGACGACCTCCGCCTCGAAGGGGCGCAGCGCGGTCAGCTCCTCGGACGGGGCGGCGGGCAGCAGGAACGCCACCCGGGGCAGCAGCTCCAGGATCGCGGCTCGGATCGCCCCGTCCAGCACGCCCTTGCCGAGCGGGCCGGGCACGAGGTCGACGGCGCCGGTGGTGACGGGCCGCCAGTCGGCGAGCAGCTCGGCGTACGCCTCGGCGGCGCGGGCGGTCAGGAAGTCGGTGAGCGGGCCGGGGGCCGGGTGGCGGCGGCTGGTGTCCAGCGGGAAGCTCGCGATGAGCAGCGCGGGGATGCCCAGCGGTTCGTCGGTGGGAGTGGGGGCGTGCACCACGGGGGCGGTAC
>NZ_PVLV01000389.1 GCF_002982015.1 Streptomyces solincola | reverse complement strand
GTCCCGCGCCGGCCTCCGCCGCTTCCTCGCCCGTTCCCGTCCCGGATACGTCGGTCATCTCGCCCCCTCCGCCGCAGGGCGCGGGGGGCGCCGCGGCGGAGGGGGCGAGATGACCGACGTATCCGGGACGGGAACGGGCGAGGAAGCGGCGGAGGCCGGCGCGGGACGGTGTGTTCGGGCCCGGTGACGTGCCCAGGCAGGCGGTGGAGGGGCTGCGGCGCGTCCTCGACGCGGAGGTCCGGGCCGGCGGGCCGCTGGCGGTCAAGGCGGTCAAGGCGCGGTTCCGGTTGGTGCACTGGCTGGTCGCGGACGGGCGGCCGGACGAGGCTTTGGCCGTGCTGGCGGAGCTGCTCGACCGGCAGCGGGAGGCGCTCCCGGCCGGCGCGGACGCGCTGCTCGACACCCGCCTGCGGGTGGGGGACGTGCGGCTGCTCGCCGGTGACGCCCGGGGCGCGGTGGACGACTTCCGCGCCGCGCTGGCCGAAGTGCCCGACGGGGCCGGGCCCGCGGCGTCCCGCAAGGCACTGGCGATCCGGCGCAGGGTGGCGCACGCCCTGGAGGCGGCCCGCGACCCGGCCGGCTCGGCGGACGCCTGGGACCAGCTCGCCGACGCCCTGGAGACGGCGGAGCCCGGCAAGGCCGCCGCCGCGCGGCAGCACGTGCAGGTGCAGGACGTCCTGCTGCAAACCCGCTTGGCGCACGTCCGCGTCCCCGGCTGGTTCTTCAACCGCTTCCACGGCACCGACCGGGCCGACTTCGTGGCGGCGCTGGCCGACCTGCACCGGCGCACCGGCGCGTAGCCGCACACCGGCCGCCGCCTCCTGACCGGCGGCCTGTCAGGAGGCGGCGGCCGCCCGGAGCCGGCCCTGGACGTCCGCGGGGACCTCGACGCCCCGGCCGAAGGGGTCGGCCCGGTCGGTGCGCTCCAGCAGTGCGACCACCCGGCGGGCCGTCTCCGTGCCGCGGGTGTCCCGCGGGCGCGCGGTCAGCCACTGGTCGACGCGCACCGCCAGCTCGCGCTGGTGGTTGATCGCCAGCCTGGACCCCGCCCCGTCCGGCCCGGTGAGCAGCCGTACGGCGGTGGGCAGCGATCCGCGCACGGCGTTGTCCCGCCCGCCCGGCGACGCGCCGAGCCAGCGCACCAGGTCGTCGACCATCCGCCGGGACAGCGCCAGCAGCTCCAGGTGGCGCTGCGGGCGCGAGCCGTCCGCCACGTAGGCGTCGATGCGCGCGGACAGTTCACGCTGGGCGCGCTCCCGGGCGGCGACCGTGTCGCGCTGGGCCCGGAAGGTGTCCACGCCGAGCAGCAGCAGGCCCAGGGACGGGACGAACCAGGACGTCAGCACGGCGGACACGCTCATCGTCGTCGTCACCCCCACCACCACGCCGGCCAGGCACCACAGGACCAGCCCCCACTGGACGGCGGCGCCGTACCGGCGGCGCACCCGGGTCCCCCAGGCCAGGTTCTGGAGCTGGCAGGCGAGGACGTCCAGCGGCTGGGGCAGCGCGTCGATCTCGTAGTAGTCGCGCAGCTTCGCCTCGTCCCCGCGGTAGCGGCGGGCGAGCCGGTTGACCTCGTGCGGCTCGGGCGGCTCGCCGGCGATCGCCGCGTTCCACGGCAGCCCGAAGAGCTGGGTGTCGAAGAGCTCCTGGGTCACCGCCGCCCGCCGGAACGCGCTCTTGGCCCACTCGCCGGCCCACAGCCCGTAGACCAGGGCCCAGCCCAGGCCGACCAGGCTGATCGGGGTGCCGCGGCCGGCGCCAGGACGGCCAGGATGGCCCCGGACGCCAGCAGGGCGGACGCGGCCAGGTGCACCGTCGCGGAAGTGCTGCGCCTGCCGGTGCCGGCCGTGCGCCGCCCGCAGCAGCGTGATCATGTCCGGGTCGTTCTGGCGGCTGGGGATGTCCCGCGCCCGGGCCGGCGCCTGGGCCTGCCCCGGCACCACCGCCCCCGGCGCCGCCGCCTGCTCCTGCTCCTGCACGTATGGCCCCCCCGGGGTCCGGTCCCGCCCTGCTGTCCATTGCTGTCCATCCCGCCTCCCGCCTGCTCCCCCGGGGTGACGGCGAACGCCCCGCGCCCCAGGGAAGGGGTGCGGGGCGCTGAGGAGCGCGGGGCCTGCGGGCGGGCGTATTACTCGACGACCAGCTCCACCGGGATGTTGCCGCGGGTCGCCTTGGAGTACGGGCAGGTGGCGTGCGCCTTCTCCAGAAGGGCCTGGCCGGCGTCGCCCTGGAGGTGGTCGGGCAGCTCGGCGCGCAGGACGACCGCGAGGCCGAAGCCGCCGTCGGCGTCCTTGCCGAGGGAGACCTCGGCGGTGATGGAGACGTCGGAGACGTCGGTCCTGCTCTGCCGGGCGACCAGGCCGAGGGCGCTGGCGAAGCAGGCCGCGTAGCCGGCGGCGAAGAGCTGCTCGGGGTTGGTGCCCTGGTCGTCGCCGCCCATGGCCTTGGGGAAGCCGAGCGGGAGGTCGATCTGCCCGTCGGAGCTGACGGCGCGGCCCTCGCGGCCGTTGGCGGTGGCGACTGCGGTGTACAGGGCGTCCATGATCGGTCGGTCCTTCCTCGGGGGGTGGGTACGCCATCATGTATAGCGGGCTATTAAATTGTGCGCAACTCAATAGCCCGCGTCGGAGCCGCCCGGTATCCTCGGAGCCATGGAGACCGTCGACACCGTGCCCGCCGAGGACGTCCTCCGGCTCGACCACCAGATCTGCTTCTCGCTGCACGCGGCCGCCCGCGCCTTCAACGGCGTGTACCGCACGGCCCTGAAGGAGCTGGGCCTGACCTATCCGCAGTACCTGGTGCTGCTGGTCCTCTGGGAGCACGGCGAGCTGCCGGTCAAGCGGATCGGCGAACGCCTGCGGCTGGACTCCGGCACGCTCTCCCCGCTGCTCAAGCGGCTGGAGGCGGCCGGGTACGTGGAGCGCCGGCGCAGTGCGCGGGACGAGCGGTCGGTCACCGTGCGGCCCACCGCCGAGGGCGCGGCGCTGCGCGAGCGGGCCGTGGACGTGCCCCGGCGGATCGCCGCGGCGACCGGGATGGAGCCGGCGGAGGTCATGGAGCTGCGGGCCGGGCTGGACCGGTTGACCGACGCCCTGGACGCCGCCGAACTGGGCCTCGCGGCGCGGGAGTGCGCCACCGAGGACGGGTGACGGACTCCCGCGACGCCGCCCCCTGGCTACACGATCCCCCGGACCACGCCCAGCTCCAGCAGGTCCTGCGGGCGCAGCCGAAGCTGGTCGGCGGTGGCCGCGGTCTGCTCCGGCTGGCGCTTGAGGATCGCCGCCGCGAGCTCGGGGGCGATGACCGAGAAGTAGCTGTCCCGGGCCGCCCAGGTGCCGCCGGGCGCGGCCAGGGCCAGCGCCCCGCCCGAGCCGCCCTCGCCGATCAGCAGGGTGGTCACCGGCGCGCGCGCCTCCGCGATCGCCGTGAACGCCGCGGCGATGGCCGCGCCCGCGCCCGCCCGCTCCGCCGCGGCGCCGTTGGCCGCGCCCGGGGTGTCGACCAGGGTCAGCACGGGCAGGGCCAGCACGTCGGCGAGCCTGACCACCCGGGCGGCGGTGCGGTAGCCGGCCGGCGTGGTCGCCGTGCCGCACTGGGCGACGTACACCACCGCCCGCCCGTCCGCCC
>NZ_PVLV01000388.1 GCF_002982015.1 Streptomyces solincola | reverse complement strand
CGGGCGCCCCGCCGCCAGCCCGTTCAGCCAGAGGCACTCCACCACCCGGCCCACCTCGCTGCGGGCGGTGGAGTGCCTCTGGCTGAACGGGCTGGCGGCGGGGGCCCGCGGTGTGGCGTTCTCGCTGGCGGGGTACGCGCCGGAGGCCCGGCGGCGGGCGGACGGCGTGGGGCTGCCGCTGTTCGTGATGGACCTGACCGGCGCCCCGCAGCCGGTCAACGGCGCCGCCGACGAGCTCCTCGCCGGCGGCGCGTAGCGGGCCCGCAGGGCCCTCAGCCGAGCAGGTCGCGCTCGTCGTACTCCGGGCCGCCGGCGCCCTCGGCGGTGCGCGCCCGCAGCTCCACCCGGCGGATCTTGCCGGAGACCGTCTTCGGCAGCTCGGCGAACTCGATCCGGCGCACCCTCAGGTACGGGGCGAGGACGGCGCGGGAGTGGGCGAACAGCGCCTTCGCCGTCTCCGCGCCCGGCTCCCAGCCCTCGGCGAGCACGACGTACGCCTTGGGCACCGCGAGCCGGAGCGGGTCGGACGCCGGGACGACCGCGGCCTCCGCCACCGCCTCGTGCTCCAGCAGCGCGCTCTCCAGCTCGAAGGGGCTGACCTTGTAGTCGCTGGACTTGAAGACGTCGTCGGTCCGGCCCTGGAAGAACAGGTATCCCTCGGCGTCCCGGGAGGCGATGTCGCCGGTGCGGTAATAGCCGCCGGCCGTCGCCTCGGCGGTGCGCTCCGGGTCGCCGTGGTAGCCGGTCATCAGGCCCACCGGCGCGGCCGCCAGGTCGAGCGCGATCTCGCCCTCGGCGGCGCCGGGCCTCCCGGTCACCGGGTCGAGCAGCTCCACCCGGTAGCCGGGGCTGGGCCGGCCCATGGAGCCCGGCTTCAGCACCTGTCCGGGGGTGTTGGCGACCTGCACGGCCGTCTCGGTCTGGCCGAAGCCGTCCCGGACGGTCACCCCCCAGGCCCGCCGCACCGCCTCGACGACCTCCGGGTTCAGCGGTTCGCCGGCGGCCAGCGCCTCGCGCGGCGGGGTCTTCAGCCGGGACAGGTCGGCCTGGACGAGCATCCGCCACACCGTCGGCGGGGCGCACAGGCTGGTGACGCCGTGCCGGTCCATTTCGGCCATCAGCCGGGCCGCGTCGAAGCGGGTGTAGTGGAAGAGGAAGACGGTCGCCTCGGCGTTCCACGGGGCGAACAGGTTGGACCAGGCGTGCTTGGCCCAGCCCGGCGAGGAGATGTTGAGGTGGACGTCGCCCGGCCTCAGCCCGATCCAGTACATGGTGGCCAGATGGCCCACCGGATACGAGACATGGGTGTGCTCGACCAGCTTGGGGCGGGCGGTGGTGCCGGAGGTGAAGTAGAGCATCAGCGGATCGCCGGCCAGGGTCTCGCCGTCGGGGGTGTACGCGGCGGAGGCGCCGTCCGCGTCCTCGTACGCCAGCCAGCCGGGCACCGGCTCGCCGACCGCGATCCCGGTGTACGCGCCGGGCACCGAGGCGAACTTGCCGGTGTCGGCGGACCGGACGACCACATGGCGGGCCTGCCCGCGCTCCACCCGGTCGGCCAGGTCGGCCGGTCCCAGCAGCGGGGTGGCCGGGATGACGACCGCCCGCAGCTTCATCGCGGCCAGCGCCGTCTCCCACAGCTCCACCTGGTTGCCGAGCATGACGATGATCCGCTCCCCGGCCCGCACCCCGTGCGCGCGCAGCCAGTTGGCGACCCGGTCGGAGCGCTCCCGCAGCGCGGCGAAGGACAGCTTCGTCTCCCGGCCGTCCTCCTCGACCAGGTGCAGCGCGGTGCGCCCGCCGCCGCTCCCGTCGGCGGCGATCGCGTCGAACCAGTCCAGCGCCCAGTTGAACCGCTCCGGCCGGGGCCAGCGGAAGCCCGCGTACGCCGCGGGGTAGTCCTCCCGGTGCTCCAGCAGGAAGTCCCGGGCCGCCCGGAACTCCGGAGCCCCACCTTCGTGCCGCGCCATACGTCGTCCTCCTCGTCACGGTGGTCCGCCGGCGCCGTCCGTCCGGCGGGGCCCATCCTCCGGCCGGGGCCCTCCCCCGGGCCACCCCGTCAGCCGATCACGGCGCCGAAGCGCACGTCCGGGTCGGCGGCGGCGGCCAGCACCTCCAGGGTCCGCCCGGCCTCCTCGACCAGGGCGGTGCGCTGCGCGCGGGTCGGCGCGCCGAACGGCTCCAGCACCACGGCCGCCCGGTCGGCCTTCCCGGTGGACCGTTCCAGCTTCCACACCCCGGCGACGAAGCCGTCCAGCAGGAAGGCCGGGAAGGACTGGTTCACCCGCCAGGTGCGGTCCTTGTAGGCGGGCGGCACCACCCGGGTGCGGTCGGCGTGCGACAGCAGCAGGTTGTCGAACTCGGGCAGCAGCCGGGGCGGGGCGTCCTCGTCGGCGTCCGGCCGGGGCGCGTCGGGCAGGTCGAACAGCTCGGTGCCGCGCTCGTCGCGGAAGGCCGCCAGCTCGGGGCGGAGCGCTTCGAACACCGGGCGCAGCCTGGTCAGCCCGGCCCAGGTCTGCATGTCCTTGACGGACGCCGGGCCGAAGACGGCCAGGTAGCGCCGTACGGCGGTCTCCGGGGCGACCGGTTCGCCGGAGGGGCGGCCGAACCAGTGCTCGGCGGTGGTCAGGGCCACCTGGCCGCTGCGCTCCCACAGGCCGCGCGGGGTGACCTGGACCAGCGGCAGCAGGCAGCGGGCGGCGACCGACAGGGCGGCGGGGTCGGCGTCCGGCCACAGCGGGGCCAGGTGCTCGCGCAGCTCCGCGGGGGTGCGGGGCCGCTCCTCCACCAGCTCCCGGGCGGTGCGGGCCAGTCGGTCGCGGTCCACCCCGGTCAGCCGGGCGCGGAAGGCGTTCAGCTCCCGTTCGCGGGCGGGCTGCACCAGCGGGCGCAGGCTCAGCACGTCGTCGGCGGTGTGGGTGTGCAGGGTGGAGCGGAGGGTTACGATCCGGGCCACCGCCCGGCGTTCCATCAGCTCCGACAGCGCCTCGGGCCGGAAGCCGTCCAGCCGGGCGGCCAGCGCGTGGTAGGGCGGCCGGGTGTTCTGCGCCTGGAGGCCGACCAGACGGGCGACGGCCTCCTCGGCGCCCAGGGCTGCCCGGCGCAGCAGCAGTTGGCGGGCGAGGGTGGCCCGGTTGAGGGCGCGGACGCCCAGCGTCGGCGCGGGGGCGTTCCGGGTCCGAGGGGTCATGCCCCGCACCGTACGCCGGGAGCGCCGCGGGGTCTTCCGCCGGCTCGCCCGGGGTGTCACTCCGTCAGGTTCTTCGGCTCGCGGGGGCCGTGCCCCGGCTCGACCACGTCGCGGCGGCCGGCGGTGTGCCCCGGCTCCAGCGCGGCGATCTCCGGGTGGTGCAGGTCGAAGGCGGGCGACTCGGAGCGGACGCGGGGCAGGGTGACGAAGTTGTGCCGGGGCGGCGGGCAGGAGGTGGCCCACTCCAGGGACCGGCCGTAGCCCCACGGGTCGTCCACGTCCACCTTCCGGCCGTGCGCCCCGGTCTTCCAGACGTTGTAGAGGAACGGCAGCGTGGACAGGCCCAGCAGGAACGCGCCGATGGAGGAGAGGGTGTTCAGCGCGGTGAAGCCGTCGGCGGCCAGGTAGTCGGCG
>NZ_PVLV01000387.1 GCF_002982015.1 Streptomyces solincola | reverse complement strand
CATCGGCGGCCCCTTCCGCTGCCCTGCGTCCACCTGCGCGCGGGGCGCGGTGGCCGGCGGGTGCGTCGGGAGGCGTGCGCACGCGCCCGCGCGCAGGTGGACGCAGGGCAGCGGAAGGGGCCGCCGATGACGGTGCAGGGACGCAGGAGCAGCACCTTCACCCGGTTGCTGCGGCACGGGTTCACCGACCCGGCGGACGCCGAGAGGCTGCTGGAGCTGCCGGTACTGTCGTCGGTGCGCGGCGACCCGGTGCTGCTGGACGCGCTGGGCGGGGCCGCCGATCCGGATCTGGCGCTCCTCGGCCTGGTGAAGCTGGCCGAGGCCCAGGAGGACGGCGGGCGGGAGCTGCTGAACACCGTGCTCGGCGCCAAGCCGCTGCGGGACCGGCTGTTCGGGGTGCTCGGCGCGTCGGAGGCGCTGGGCGACCACCTGGCCCGGCACCCGGGCGACTGGCGGGCGCTGGCCACCTACGAGTCGGCCGATCTGCACCCGGGGGTCGCCGAGTTCGAGCACGGACTGGCCGGCGCGGACGACCCGGTGTCGCTGCGGGTCGGCTACCGGCGCTGCCTGCTGGCCATCGCCGCCCGGGACGTGTGCGGCACCACCGACGTCGCCCAGGCCGCCGCCGAGCTGGCCGCGCTCGCCACCGCCACCCTGCGCCGGGCGCTGGCCCTCGCCCGGCTCGCCGCCCCGGAGGACGCCGCGCTCTGCCGGCTCGCCGTGATCGCCATGGGCAAGTGCGGCGGCGACGAGCTGAACTACGTCTCGGACGTGGACGTGATCTTCGTGGGCGAGCCGGTCAACGGCGCGGAGGAGGCCACGGCGCTCCAGGCCGCCACCCGGCTCGCCGCCCACCTGATGCGGATCTGCTCCGAGACCACCATCGAGGGCGCCATCTGGCCGGTGGACGCCAACCTGCGCCCCGAGGGCCGCAACGGGCCGCTGGTGCGCACGCTCTCCAGCCACCTCGCCTACTACCAGCGCTGGGCCAAGACCTGGGAGTTCCAGGCGCTGCTGAAGGCCCGCCCGGTGGCGGGCGACGAGGAGCTGGGCGCGGCGTACGTCGAGGCGGTCTCACCGCTGGTGTGGCACGCCGCCGAGCGGGACAACTTCGTCACCGACGTGCAGAAGATGCGGCGCCGGGTGGTGGACAACATCCCGGCCCACCATCTGGACCGGGAGCTGAAGCTGGGGCCCGGCGGCCTGCGGGACGTGGAGTTCGCGGTGCAGCTCCTTCAGTTGGTGCACGGGCGCAGCGACTCCACCCTGCACAGCGGGACCACCCTGGTCGCGCTGGGGGCGCTCGCCGCCGGCGGCTACGTCGGCCGCGCCGACGCCGCGCAGCTCGACGAGGCGTACCGCTTCCTGCGGACCATGGAGCACCGCATCCAGCTGCACCGGCTGCGCCGCACCCATCTGGTGCCGAAGGAGGAGCGGGACCTGCGGCGGCTGGCGCGGTCCATGGGGCTGCGCACCGAGCCGGTCGCCGCGCTGGAGAGGGAGTGGCGGCGGCACGCGGCGGTGGTGCGCCGGCTGCACGAGAAGCTGTTCTACCGGCCGCTGCTGGACGCCGTCGCCCAGCTCGCCCCCGGCGAGACCCGGCTCAGCGCCAAGGCCGCCGGCCAGCGGCTCGAAGCGCTCGGGTACGCCGACCCGGCCGGCGCGCTGCGGCACCTGGAGGCGCTGTCCTCCGGGGTGTCGCGGAAGGCCGCCATCCAGCGCACCCTGCTGCCGGTGCTGCTCGGCTGGTTCGCCGACTCCGCCGACCCGGACGCCGGGCTGCTGAACTTCCGCAAGGTGTCCGACGCGCTCGGCAAGACCCCGTGGTACCTCCGGCTGCTGCGCGACGAGGGCGCCGCCGCGGAGAACCTCGCCCGGGTCCTGTCGGCCGGCCGGCTCGCCCCCGACCTGCTGATGCGCGCCCCGGAGGCGGTCGCCATCCTCGGCGCCCCGGAAGGGCTCAGGCCGCGCGACCGGGCCCAGCTGGAGCCGGAGGTGCTGGCCGCGGTCGGCCGCGCCGAGGACGCCGAGGTCGCCGTCGCGGTGGTGCGCGGCGTACGGCGCAGGGAGCTGTTCCGCACCACCGCCGCCGACATCATCGGCTCCTACGGCACCGAGGACAGCCCCGCCGAGGCCGACCCGGGCGCCTTGGTGGACCGGGTCGGGCAGGCCGTCACCGACCTGACCGCCGCCACCATCGCAGGGGCGCTGCGGGCCGCCGTGCGCACCCAGTGGGGCGACACCCTGCCCACCCGCTTCACCGTCATCGGCATGGGCCGCTTCGGCGGCCACGAGCTGGGCTACGGCTCCGACGCCGACGTGCTGTTCGTCCACGAGCCCCGCGAAGGCGTCGACGAGCAGGAGGCCGCCCGGGCCGCGAACGCGGTGGTCGCCGAGATGCGGCGGCTGCTGCAACTGCCCACCGCCGATCCGCCGCTGCTCATCGACGCCGACCTGCGCCCGGAGGGCCGCAGCGGACCGCTGGTGCGCACCCTCGCCTCCTACGCCGCCTACTACCGCCGCTGGTCGCTCGGCTGGGAGGCGCAGGCCCTGCTGCGGGCCGAGCCGATGGCCGGCGACCAGGAGCTGGGCCGCCGCTTCCTCGACCTCGCCGACCCGCTGCGCTACCCGAAGGCGGGCCTGGACGAGGCCGCGGTGCGCGAGATCCGGCGGCTGAAGGCCCGCATGGAGAACGAACGGCTGCCCCGCGGCGCCGACCCCGCCCTGCACACCAAGCTCGGCCGCGGCGGCCTGTCGGACGTGGAGTGGACCGTGCAGCTGCTCCAGATGCTCCACGGCCACGAGCTGCCCGCGCTGCGCACCACCCGCACCCGCCGCGCGCTGGCCGCCGCGGCGGACGCCGGGCTGGTCACCGAGGCGGACGCCAGGACCCTGGACGACGCCTGGGTGCTGGCCACCCGGGTGCGCAACGGCGTGATGCTGGTACGCGGCCGGGCCGGCGACACCTTCCCCTCCGACAGCCGCGAACTGGGCGCCGTCGCCCGCTACCTGGGCTACGGCCCCGGTCACGCCGGCGAGATGCTGGACGACTACCGGCGCACCACGCGCCGGGCCCGGGCGGTGGTGGAGGAGCTGTTCTACGGGGGGTAGGGCACGCCCCGACGGCCGGCGGGCGGCCACGCCCCCGACGGCCGTCGGCGACCGGTCAGCGCCAGTGGCGGCGGACGCAGGCGTCGACCGCCGCCGTCCAGCCGGCCTGGTCCAGCTCCGCGTACGCCAGGGTCAGCGGCGGGTAGCCGCCGGGGTGCACGTCCACCGCGTCCGGCCGCGGCACGAACACCGCCTCCAGCTCCGTACGGCCGCGCCCGTAGGCGGCGGGGAAGAAGAAGTCGACCTCCTGCCACCAGGGAGAGGTGCGGCGGTCCTCCATCACGGCGGTCCACTCGCCGATCTTGACCTCGGTCTCGTGCAGCGCGAAGCCGAGCTCCTCGAACGCGTCGAACAGGGCGTCGTGCGCGGGCAGGCCGTGCACCTCGACCCGGTCGAAGTCGCCCTTGTCGACCGCCCCGTCGACGGCCAGCTCGGTGCGGACGGCGGCGTGCGCGCCGCGCAGCGCGATGCCCCGGGCCCGGGTCAGCGGCATCTCCCAGGGCACCTCGAAGGAGACCTTCCGGATCAGCGTCTCCCCGGCCGGCAGCCGGAAGGCGCCCAGGTCCCGCACGGCGACCGGGTACGGGTTGCGCCACGCGGTGGAGCCGTCCGCCTCGCGGTCCTCGGCCCGCACCACCAGGTCCAGGCGGAGCCGTTCGACGTCCACGTCCGCGCCGCCGCCGCGCACGGTCACCGTGCAGTCGAGCCGCTCCCCGGGGCGGACCGCGGGGGTGTCCACCACCGTCTCCACCTCCGGCGCGTTGACGCCCAGCGCGCTGAGGAACTTCCGGAATGCCATGATCGATCCCCTCCCGGGGGGACCCCATCGGCCCGCCCCGGCAGGACGTTACGTCACCTCCGCCCCGCGGGGCGCCGGGGGCGGCGTCAGACCTGGACCCCGGGCACCCCGTCCTCCACCACCACGCTGGCCCGGGTGCTCACCGGGGCGCCGGGCCGGTGACGTAGGGGACGACCCGGAAGTCGGTGCGCCAGCGCTCCCGGTCGACCCGGACGCGCACATAGCCGCGCTGGGCGTTGAAGAACTTCATGTGCGGGTCGGCGTACGGGGCGGGGGTGAACGCGGCCCTACCGCCCCGGACCGGGAGGGTGCCGCGGGCGGGCCCGCCGAGGGCGGACGGGTGCTATGCCTGCCGGACGAGCGCGGCCGCCGGGACCGGCGCCTGCCGGTCCAGTCGGTGCGGCAGCCGCCCGTACCAGGCGCACGCCAGGGCGTAGCCGAAGGCGAGGCAGAGCATCCCGCCGACGGCGTCCAGCCAGAAGTGGTTGGCGGTGGCGACGATGACCACCAGCGTCGCCGTCGGGTACAGCAGCCCGAGGATCCTCGCCCAGGGAGCCGAGGCCAGCGCGAAGATCGTCAGCCCGCACCACAGCGACCAGCCGATGTGCATGGACGGCATCGCCGCGTACTGGTTGGACATGTGCTTGAGGTTGCCCGAGGCCATCGAGCCCCAGGTGTGGTGCACCAGCACGGTGTCGATGAACTTCTCGCTGGTCATCAGGCGCGGCGGGGCCAGCGGGTAGAGGTAGTAGCCGAGCAGGGCGACGCCGGTGGTGGAGAACAGCACCAGCCGGGTGGCCGCGTACCGCCCCGGGTGCCACCGGTACAGCCAGACCAGCACGCCGATGGTGACGACGAAGTGCAGGGTGGCGTAGTAGTAGTTCATGCCCACGATCAGCCACGTCACCGAGTCCGCGGCGTGGTTGACGCTCTTCTCGAAGGCCAGCCCGAGGCTCTGCTCGGTGCGCCAGATCCAGTCGGCGTTCCGCAGCGCCTGCGCCTTCTGCTCGGGCACCGCGTTGCGGATCAGCGAGTACGTCCAGTAGCTGACGGCGATCAGCAGGATCTCGAACCAGATCCGGGGGCGGCGCGGGGTGCGCGGCCACCGCCGGCGGCCCGCCGCGGCGTCCGGAACCGTCCCGGCGGGCGTCGTCACGGCAGGCTCCGCCCCCGCTGCCGGAGCTTCCGCCCCCGGAGCCTCGCGGCCCTCCCGTGTCGTCACCGTCGCTTCACCCATGGGGCAAGAGTCTGCCAGAGAAGTCCGATGGGGCGATCATCCGTCAGTCGGTTCTCCGACGCCCCCCGTCCCCCTGGGGTACTACTCCCGGCCCTGAGAAAGCCGGGGGCGCCGGCCGCCCGGGCCGGCGGCGGTGGAGCCGCGGACCACCAGCTCCGGCATGAAGACGAACTCGCTCGGCGGAGCCGGGGTGCCGCCGATCTCCTCCAGCAGCGCCCGCACCGCGGCCTGGCCCATCGCCTGCACCGGCTGGCGGATCGTGGTCAGCGGCGGGTCGGTGAACGCTATGAGCGGGGAGTCGTCGAAGCCGACCACCGAGACGTCCCCCGGCACGGTCAGCCCGCGCTGCCGGGCGGCCCGGATCGCACCGAGCGCCATCATGTCGCTGGCGCACACCACCGCCGTGCAGCCGCGCTCGATCAGCGCGGAGGCGGCGGCCTGCCCGCCCTCCAGGGTGTAGAGGGAGTGCTGCACCAGCTCCTCGCACTGCTCGGGGCTCAGCCCCAGCTTGGCCTGCATGCCCAGGGCGAAGCCCTCGATCTTGCGGAGCACCGGCACGAACCGCTTGGGGCCCACCGCCAGCCCGATCCGGGTGTGGCCGAGGGAGGCGAGGTGGGTGACGGCCAACTGCATCGCGGCCCGGTCGTCGGGCGAGACGAAGGTCGCCTCCACCTTGGGCGAGTAGCCGTTGATCAGGACGTACGGCACGCCCTTGCCGCGCAACTGGTCGTAGCGCTGGGTGTCGGCGGTGGTGTCGGCGTGCAGCCCGGAGACGAAGATGATCCCGGAGACGCCCCGCTCGACCAGCATCTCGGTCAGCTCGTCCTCGGTGGAGCCGCCCGGGGTCTGGGTGGCCAGCACCGGGGTGTAGCCCTGCCGGGTCAGGCCCTGCCCGATGACCTGGGCGAGCGCGGGGAAGATCGGGTTGTCCAGCTCCGGGGTTATCAGCCCGACCAGGCCGGCGCTGCGCTGGCGCAGCCGCACCGGGCGTTCGTAGCCGAGCACGTCGAGTGCGGCGAGCACGGACTGACGGGTGGCCGCGGCCACGCCGGGCTTGCCGTTGAGCACGCGGCTGACCGTGGCTTCGCTGACCCCCGCCTGGGCTGCGATGTCGGCTAGCCGCGCGGTCATGGGATGCGACTCTACCGGCAGCGCGTCCCCTTGCCCACCAGCCCGCGGCCACCCGTCAGTCCGTGCTCGCCGCACTCG
>NZ_PVLV01000386.1 GCF_002982015.1 Streptomyces solincola | reverse complement strand
GCGGGCGGCGACGCGGGGGGCGTTGCGCCGGGAGCGGGGCGCCGGGGCGGGCGCGGGGCCGCTCCCGGCGGTCCCGCTGTTCACCTGCGGGGCGGCCGCCCGTCGCCGGCAGGGCGAGAGGTGGGAGCCGGTCGGGGCGCGGTCCCGGGCCCGGTCGCCGGCAGCTCGGGGCCGTCGCCCTGCTCCGGCACCGCGCCACCGGGCCCCTGCTCGGACACGGGGCCACCGGGCCCCTGCTCGGACACGGGGCCACCGGGCCCCTGCTCGGACACGGGGCCGCCGGACCCCTGCTCGGGCACAGCGGGCCCAGTGGGCCCAGGGGGCGCCGGGGGGGCGCCGTCTTCGGCTTCCCCCGGGTCGCGGGGCGTCGGGGCGGCCTCGCCGCGTAGCGCCTCGGCGGCCGCGCGGAGTCCGGCGGGGCGGACGCCGGCGAAGGCGGCGGCCAGGTGGCCGTCCGGGCGGACCAGCAGCACGGTGTGCGCCGAGGCGCCCGGGTAGGACTCGGTGACCAGGATCTCCGCGGCGAGCGGCAGCGCGGCGACCGCCTCGGCCAGCTTGGGCATCACCCCCGCCGACATCCAGTGCCGCCGGTCCCACACCCCGGTGCCGGGGGCGACCAGGACCGCCAGCAGCCTGCGGCGGCCCAGCCGCTCCCGCAGCCCGCCGGTGGTCCCGTCCGGGGCGGTCACCCGGACGTCCTCCACCGGTGCGCCGTCCGGGGTGGCCACGGCGGTGCGCCCCTCGCCGAAGGCGGACGCGAGGGGGGAGTGCGGGTAGGCGGGCGGCGCACCGAGCGGCCCGCGCCCCACATGGCCGTCGGTCAGCAGCGCGTCATGGCCGGCGCCCCGCAGATAGGTGCGCAGTCCGCCCGTGCCGCGCAGCACCGGCAGCGACTGGTCGGCCGCCCGCAACCGGGCCGCCACCGCGGTGCGCCGCTCGGCCTGGTAGCTGTCGAGCAGCGCCGCCGGGGCCTCGCCGTGCCGGACCAGCGCCAGCTTCCAGGCCAGGTTGGCGACGTCCCGCAGCCCCTCGTCGAGCCCCTGGGTGCCCAGCGCGCCCAGCAGATGGGCGGCGTCCCCGGCGAGGAACGCCCGCTCCACCCGCCAGCGCTGCGCCAGCCGGTGGTGCAGGGTGTAGACGCCGGTGTCGACCAGGTCGTACGGCGGGGTCTGGCCGCACCAGTCGGCCAGCGTGTCCCGGATGCGGCCCACCAAGGCGTCGGGGGTGACCAGGTCGCCGCGCGGCGGCAGCAGCCAGTCCAACCGCCAGGCGCCGCCGGGCAGAGGCCGGGCGGTGACCTCCTCGTCGGCTCCGCGCCAGGCGGGCTGACGGTGCAGCACGCCCTCGCCGGGCCACGGCAGTTCCGTGTGCAGGGTGGCCACCGCGTGCCGCTCGACCGCCGTACGCCCCGGGAAGCGGACCCCCAGCAGCTTGCGCACGGTGGAGCGGGCGCCGTCGCAGCCCACCAGGTGGCTGCCGCGCCACCAAGCGCCCTCGGGGCCCCGGGTGTGCGCGGTGACACCGTCGGCGTCCTGCTCGATCGCGTCCAGCCGGTTGTGCGTGACCACCCGCACCAGCGGCTCCGCCGACGGGCCGGGCGCCCCCGGCTCCCCGGTCAGCGCGGCGATCGCGTCGCGCAGTCCGCTGGTCAGCGCGTGCTGGGCGATGTGCAGCGGCGCCGGGCTCCCCGGGTCGAAGGGGACGTGCCGGGTGCGCTGCCTGCGCCGCATGGCGTGCCAGCCGGTCCAGCGGACGCCCTCCTCGCGTACCGCCGCGCAGCCGAGGTGCTCCAGGAAGCCCGCGGTGTCCTCGCGGAGCACCGCCGTCCGGGCGGGCCGGGAGTCGTCCTTGCCGGACCCCTCGTCCAGGACGACGGACGGCACCTCATGTGCTGCCAGGGCCAGCGCGAGGGCGAGCCCCACCGGGCCCGCGCCGACCACGATCACCGGGTCCACGGCGCGCCCTCCGTCCCGGCGGGCCGGCGCCGGGCGTCCGTGCGCGCGGCGGCCGCGCCCCACGCTTCCCGCCAGTCACTCGGATCCACGCGTTGAGCAGGGGAAACGGGCGTGACGGCGGCACGGGGCCGGGGCGAGTTGATCACAGAACGTATGCAACCTACTGCCGGTGCTTGCGTCAAGTGACGGGGGCAGCGGCGCGACCGCCACTGCCCCCGTACCCCGTACATGCCACCCGGATGATGTCACACGGCGTCAGTTCCCCCCGCCGCCACCGGTCCCCGGACCGCCGGTCCGATCGCTGTCGCCCTGGATGAGGACCGCGGTGCCCGCCGCCTGCCCGGCGTCGCCGCTCAGCAGCGCGGACTCGCCGGCCGGCGGGGTGCCGATGCCGGTCTTGGCGCGGCGGCCGCGCTTCTCGATCCAGGTCGCCAGGCCGGACAGGGCCAGGCACATCGCGACGTAGATCGCGCCGACGACGACGATGACCGAGACGTACGGGTACTGGCCGTTGACCAGGGTGTTGGACGCCACCAGCCGGGCCACGTTGAGCAGCTCGGGGTAGAGGATGATGTAGCCGAGCGAGGTGTCCTTGAGGGTCACCACGAGCTGGCTGATGATCGTCGGCAGCATCGCCCGCACCGCCTGCGGCAGCAGCACGGTGACCATCACCTGCGACTTGCTCATGCCCAGCGCGTACGCGGCCTCCCGCTGGCCCTTCGGCACGGAGTTCACGCCGGCGCGCAGCACCTCGGCCTGTACGCAGCCGTTGTAGAGGGTCAGGCCGACGGCCAGCGCCCACATCGAGTAGTCGGTCAGGAAGCCGGCCCACACCGCGTAGATGGTGATCAGCAGCGGGATGGAGCGGAACAGCTCGATGAAGCCGGTGGCGAACCAGCGGACCGGCTTGTGGTCGGAGAGCCGGGCCACCGCCAGCAGCACGCCGAGCACCAGCGAGCCGACGGCGGCGATGGCGAACGCCTTCAGGGTGGCGAGGATGCCGTCGGCGATGTTCTGCCGGATGCCGGAGTAGTTGAAGATGTCCCACATCTCGGGGGCGAGGTGCCCCTTGTCGCTCAGCCGCACGATGCTGAACGCCAGCAGCCCGGCGATCAGCAGCGAGCCGGCGACGGCGAGGATCCGGTTGCGGACGACGGCCTTGGGGCCGGGGGCGTCGAAGAGAACGCTGGCACTCATCGGGCGACCTCCATGCGGCGTTCAAGGAGACGGAAGACGCCGCTGATGGTGAACGTGACCACCAGGTAGGCGAGGGCGACCCAGAGGAAGACGGGCACGATGTCGTAGCCCTCCTCGCCCATCAGCTTCTGCCAGCCGAAGAGTTCGGTGACGCTGAAGGCGCCGGCGATGGCCGAGTTCTTGGTCAGTGCGATCAGGATGGAGCTGAGCGGCGGCAGGACGGTGCGGGTGGCCTGCGGCAGGACGATCAGGCTGAGTGTCTGGGGGAACGTCATGCCCAGCGAGCGGGCGGCCTCGGCCTGCCCGAGCGGCACGGTGTTGATGCCCGAGCGCACCGCCTCGCAGACGAAGGAGGAGGTGTAGAAGCCGAGCGCCAGCGAGCCGAGCACGAAGGCGCTCATGCCCGGGAAGAGGATTTCGGGCACCACGAAGGTGGTCACCAGGAAGAGCAGGGTGAGCGGGGTGTTGCGCAGCAGCGTCACCCATGCGGTGCCGAACCAGCGCAGCGGCGGGATGGGGGAGACCCGGAAGCCGGCGATGACCAGGCCGAGGACCAGAGCGATGACCGTGCTGACCGCCGTGATCGACACGGTGCCTATGAAGCCGTCGCGGAACTCTGAGAAGTTGTCGAGTAGTACGTTCATGGGGTCTCCGCGTCGGCGGTCGGCTGCGGGCGGGCGGGAGGCGGGGGAGCGGGCCGGTGCGAGGCGCCGGGCGGGCCGCCGAGGACGTCACGGACGGCGAGGGCGGCGCGGACGGCGGCACGGCATGCGGGTCGGCCGCCGCTGCCGGGTGCGTCCGGGGGCGCGGCGGCCGGGTGGTGCCGGGAGCGGCGGACCGTTGCCCGGCCGGTGGTGCCGCGGCTGTCGCCGCGGTGTCCGCAGGGGTTGCCCGGGCGGCCCGGGAAACCCCTGCGGACGTGGCCGTCAGTAGCGCTCGACGGCCGGCGGGTCGGTGTACTCCGAGCCGGACAGACCGAGGGTGGCGTCGTAGATCTTCTTGTACGTGCCGTCCTTGATCTTCGCCTCCAGCACGTCGTTGACCTTGTCGCGCAGCGGCTTGTCGGCCTTGCTCAGGCCGACGCCGTAGGGCTCCTCGGTGAACGGCTGGCCGACGACCTTGAGCTTCTCGGGGTTCTGCGCCGCGTAGCCCTTGAGGATGGCGTCGTCGGTGGTGACCGCGTCGACCTGCTTGGTCAGGAGCTGCTGGACGCAGTCCGAGTACTTGCCCAGCTCGGTGGTCTGCGCGCCGTACTCGGGCTTCTTGATCTCCTGGAGCGGGGTCGAGCCCTTGATGGAGCAGACCTTCTTGCCCTTGACGGCCTTCGGGCCGGTGATGGCGGTGTCGTCCTTGCGGACCAGCAGGTCGGCGCCGGCCTTGTAGTACGGGCCGGCGAAGCCGACCTGCGCCTTGCGCTTGTCGTTGATCGTGTAGGTGCCGACGTAGTAGTCGACCTGGCCCTTGGAGATGGCGGTCTCGCGGGTGGCGGAGTCCACCGTCTTCCACTCGATCTGCGACTCGGTGAAGCCCAGCTCGGCGGCGATCATCTTGGCGATCTCGACGTCGAAGCCGGAGCGCTTCTTGGTCGACTGGTCCTCGAAGCCCAGGTACGGTTGGTCGGCCTTGGAGCCGATGACCAGCTTGCCGCGCTCCTTGGCGGTGGTGAAGGTCGGCGAGTCCAGCTTCACGTCGGTGGCGACGACGTACTTCGGCAGCGCCGGGACGTCGGAGGCGCCGGGCTGGACGCCGCCCGGCTTGTCGCCGGCGGAGCCCTCCTTGCCGCCGCAGGCGGTGGCGGTCAGCGCGAGCACGGCGACGGCCAGCGCGGCCGTCTTGCGGAACTTCATGGTGAACATCCCTTGGTCGTGTGGTCGTGGTGCGGTCGCTCGTCGCCGGGTGCCGGGACAGCGGTGGCTTCGCCGGACACGGGTCCGGGGCGCGGTCAGTGGTGCAGGATCTTCGAGAGGAAGTCCTTGGCCCGGTCGCTGCGCGGGCTGCTGAAGAACTGCTCGGGCGCCGCCTCCTCCACGATCCGGCCGTCCGCCATGAAGACCACGCGGTTGGCGGCGGAGCGGGCGAAGCCCATCTCGTGGGTGACGACGACCATCGTCATGCCCTCGCGGGCCAACTGCTGCATGACCTCCAGGACCTCGTTGATCATCTCGGGGTCCAGCGCGGAGGTCGGCTCGTCGAAGAGCATCACCTTCGGGTCCATGGCCAGGGCACGGGCGATCGCCACGCGCTGCTGCTGGCCGCCGGAGAGCTGCGCCGGGTACTTGTCGGCCTGGGTGCCGACGCCGACCCGGTCCAGCAGCGCCCGCGCCTTGCGCTCGGCGCTCTTGCGGTCCGTGCGGCGGACCTTGACCTGGCCCAGCACCACGTTCTCCAGCACGGTCTTGTGCGCGAAGAGGTTGAACGACTGGAACACCATGCCCACGTCGGAGCGGAGCCGGGCCAGCTCCTTGCCCTCCTGCGGCAGCGGCCGGCCGTCGATGGTGATGGCGCCCGAGTCGATGGTCTCCAGCCGGTTGATCGTGCGGCACAGCGTGGACTTGCCGGAGCCGGAAGGCCCGATCACCACGACCACCTCGCCGCGGGCGATCGTCAGGTCGATGTCCTGGAGCACGTGCAGAGCGCCGAAGTGCTTGTTCACGTTGCTCAGCACGACCAGGTCGCCGGCGGTGGGTACGGCGTCCTCCGGGCCCTTGGTCACTGACACTTCGCTCATCGGCCTTGCTCCGTCCTGCTCGGTTAGCCATGGACCATAGGCACGCGGTGCGACCAGCGTCATTACATCTGAGCGGAAATTGAGCATAACGATCCGGCCGCAACCGGACACACTGCGTGAACAGGGCGGCGGCCGCGAGTACGGGTCCGTAACGGAAGTCCCCTGCGGCCGGGAACCCCCTTGACGCGCGGGGCGCCCATCGGCGTTCATGCCTCAGTGGCCGCCGGGCAGTCGGACGTTCACCCGCTCGCGGCGGCCGGCGCGGCGGATCCGAGGGGGAACGGAGGCGCGCGCATGAGACTGCTGCTCGTCGAGGACGACGACCACGTCGCCGCGGCGCTGTCCGCCGTCCTGAAGAAGCACGGCTTCGAGGTGGTGCACGCCCGCAACGGCGAGGAGGCCCTTCAGGCCGTGCTGCCCGCCGCAGAGTCCGGACGCGGGCCGTTCGCCGTCATCCTGCTCGACCTCGGCCTGCCCGACCAGGACGGCTACCAGGTGTGCGGCCGGCTGCGGCGGCTCACCGCCACCCCGGTGATCATGGTCACCGCGCGCAGCGACGTGCGCTCCCGCATCCACGGGCTGAACCTCGGCGCCGACGACTACGTCGTCAAGCCCTACGACACCGGCGAACTGCTCGCCCGCATCCACGCCGTCGCCCGCCGCTCGGCCGCCCCCGACTCCGACGACCCGGCCACCACCGGCTCCACGCCCGTCGTCCCGGACGCCGCCGCCCCGCTGCGGCTCGGCCCGGTGGCGCTGGAGCTGTCCACCCGCCGGGTCAGCGTCGACGGCGCCGCCGTGCCGCTCACCCGCAAGGAGTTCGACCTGCTCGCCCTCCTCGCCCAGCGCCCCGGCGTCGTCTTCCGCCGCGAGCAGATCATCAGCGAGGTGTGGCGCACCAGTTGGGAGGGCACCGGACGCACGCTGGAGGTGCACGTCGCCTCACTGCGCTCCAAACTCGGCCTGCCCGCGCTGATCGAGACCGTCCGCGGGGTGGGCTACCGCCTGGTCGTCCCGGCGCCCGCCGGCTGACCCCTCCCCTCAAGGCCCCGCCCGTGCGCTCCCGTCTGCTGCCGCTGCTCATCGTGCTGATGGCCGGCGTCCTGCTCGCCCTCGGCTTCCCGCTCGCCGCCAGCCTGGCCGCCGCCCGGCAGCAGACGGTCGTCGTCGACCGCATCGACGACACCGCGCGGTTCGCCGCGCTCGCCCAGTTCGTCACCGAACGCCGCACCGGCCTGGACGAGCGCCAGTCCACCCTCCAGTCCGAACTGCTGCGCTACCGCGAGGTGTACGGCATCGACGCCGGCGTCCTCTACCGCGACGGCACCGCCATGGCCCGCGCCCCGCTGCGTTGGGAGCTGCCCGAGGACGGCGAGACCCGCCGCGCCTTCCGCGAGGCGCTGCTCGGCCGGCGCAGCCACGATCCGCCGCAGGTCTGGCCCTGGCAGGCCGGCGCCCGCCTCGCCGTCGCCTCCCCCGTCGTCCGCGACGGAGACGTGGTCGCCGTCGTCGTCACCGACTCGCCGACCGGGCAACTGCGCTCCCGCATCCTGAAGGGCTGGCTCCTGATCGCCGCCGGCGAGTTCGCCGCCATGCTGCTCGCCGTCGGCGCGGCCATCCGGCTCACCGGCTGGGTCCTCAAACCGGTCCGCGTACTGGACGCCGCCACCCACGGCATCGCCACCGGCCGGCTCAACTCCCGGGTCGCCCCCTCCGGCGGACCGCCGGAACTGCGGCGGCTGGCCAAGTCGTTCAACGAGATGGCCGACCACGTCGAGGAGGTGCTCGAACAGCAGCGGGCGTTCGTCGCCGACGCCTCCCACCAGCTCCGCAACCCGCTCTCCGCGCTGCTGCTGCGCATCGAGCTGCTCGCCCTGGAACTCCCCGAGGGCAATGAGGAGATCGCCTCTGTCCGCACCGAGGGCAAGCGTCTGGCCCGGGTCCTGGACGACCTGCTCGACCTGGCCCTCGCCGAGCACGCCGCCGCCGACCTCCGGCTCACCGACATCGGCGCGCTGACCGGCGAACGCCTCGACGCCTGGCGCCCGCTCGCCGACGAGAAGGGCGTCCGGCTCACCGGCGACAGCCGGGCGGTCACCGCCTGGGCCGACCCGGTGGCGCTCTCCAGCGCCCTGGACGCGGTGATCGACAACGCCCTGAAGTTCACCCCGGCCGGCGAGGAGGTCACCGTCACCACCACCGCCGACGGCGACACCACGGTGATCACGGTCACCGACCGCGGCCCCGGCCTCACCGAGGACGAGCTGACCCGCGTCGGCGACCGCTTCTGGCGCAGCGGCCGCCACCAGAACGTCAAGGGCTCCGGCCTGGGCCTGTCCATCACCCGCGCCCTGCTCGCCGCGGGCGGCGCCGCCATCGCCTACGCCCACCACGAGCCGCACGGCCTGGAGGTCACCGTCACCCTGCCCCGTACCGAACCGCCCCGCTGACGCCGATCCGGCACCGGACGCTCAGGGCTTGACCGAGTGGTAGTAGCGGCGGGCGCCCTCGTGCAGCGGCAGCGGATCGGTGTAGATGGCGGTCCGCAGATCCACCAACTGCGCCGAGTGCACCTTGCCGCCGATCCGGTCCCGGCTCCCTATCACCGTCCGGGTGAACGCCTCCGTCAGCGCGGCGTCCGCGTCCTCGGAGGTCACCAGCAGATTGGCCACCGCCACCGTCGGCACCGGCTTGCCGCCCTGCGCCGCAGGATAGGCGTCCCCCGGGATCACCGCCGACCGGTAGTGCGGATAGCCGGTCCGGTGCAGTTCGCCGATCAGCTTCTCCTCCAGCGGCACCAGCCGCACCGGGAAGCGGTCCGAGAGCTGCTGCACCGCCGTCGTCGGCAGCCCGCCGGACCAGAAGAACGCGTCCAGCCTCCCCTGCTCCAGCAACTCCGGCATGGTGTCGATGCCCGCCGACACCGGAATCAGCTCGTCCGCACCCTCCAGCCCGGCCCCGGCCAGCAGCCGGTCCGCCAGCAGCCGCACCCCCGAACCGTCCTGCCCCACCCCCACCCGCTTGCCGCGCAGGTCGCGCGCCGAGCGGACCGGCGAGTCCCGCGGCACCACGAGCTGGACGTAGTCGTCGTACAGCCGGGCGCAGCCGCGCAGCCGGTCCGCGCCGGGCCGGTCCTCGCGCAGGTACGTCGCCACGGCGTCCGCGGTCGCGATGGTGAAGTCCGCATCGCCGGACGCCAGCCGCGCCAGGTTCTGCTGCGACCCCTCGCTGTCGCGCAGCGCCACCGACACCTCGGGCAGGTCCCGGCCGAGCGCCTCCTTCAGCAGCTCGCCGTACCGCTGGTAGACCCCCGTCGGCACCCCGGTGCTGAACACCACCCGGCCGCGCGGCTCGGGCCGGCCGTCCGGCGCCAGCCACCAGACCAGCAGCCCCAGCACCACCGCCAGCACCGCGGCAGCCCGGAGCGTCCGGGCACGGCGGAGCGGGGAGAGGGACGGGGCCTGGAACATGGCGGCGATCCTGCCAGCCGCCGCCCGCACCCGGCCAGGGCCGGTATCCAACCGTTGCCCGGCCGTGTCCCGGCCCGCGCCGCCGCCGGGCGCGGGAGGGCCGGTAGGGGCGCTCGGCGCAGCACTTACCCTTGAGGGATGACCAGCAGCAGTGACCGGAGCCTCGCCGTGGACGCCCAGGGGACGAAGACCTACGAGGTCCGCACGTACGGGTGCCAGATGAACGTCCACGACTCCGAGCGTCTCTCCGGCCTACTGGAGGACGCCGGATACGTCCGCGCCCCCGAAGACGCCGACGGCGACGCGGACGTCGTGGTGTTCAACACCTGCGCGGTGCGCGAGAACGCCGACAACAAGCTGTACGGCAACCTCGGCCGGCTCGCCCCCCGCAAGGCCTCCCGGCCCGGCATGCAGATCGCCGTCGGCGGCTGCCTGGCCCAGAAGGACCGCGACACCATCGTCCGGAAGGCCCCCTGGGTCGACGTGGTGTTCGGCACCCACAACATCGGCAAGCTGCCGGTGCTGCTGGAGCGCGCCCGCGTCCAGGACGAGGCCCAGGTCGAGATCGCCGAGTCGCTGGAGGCGTTCCCCTCCACGCTGCCCACCCGCCGCGAGTCCGCCTACGCGGCCTGGGTGTCGATCTCCGTCGGCTGCAACAACACCTGCACCTTCTGCATCGTCCCGGCGCTGCGCGGCAAGGAGAAGGACCGCCGCCCCGGCGACATCCTCGCCGAGATCGAGGCCCTGGTCGGCGAGGGCGTCTCCGAGATCACCCTGCTCGGCCAGAACGTCAACGCCTACGGCTCCGACATCGGCGACCGCCAGGCGTTCTCCAAGCTGCTGCGCGCCTGCGGCACGATCGAGGGCCTGGAGCGGGTCCGCTTCACCTCCCCGCACCCCCGCGACTTCACCGACGACGTCATCGCCGCCATGGCCGAGACGCCCAACGTGATGCCCCAGCTCCACATGCCGCTCCAGTCCGGCTCGGACACCGTCCTCAAGGCGATGCGCCGCTCCTACCGGCAGGACCGCTTCCTCGGCATCATCGAGAAGGTCCGCGCCGCCATCCCGCACGCCGCCCTCTCCACCGACATCATCGTGGGCTTCCCCGGCGAGACCGAGGAGGACTTCGAGCAGACCATGCACACGGTCCGCCAGGCCCGGTTCGCCCAGGCGTTCACCTTCCAGTACTCCAAGCGCCCCGGCACCCCCGCCGCGACCATGGAGGGCCAGATCCCCAAGCAGGTCGTCCAGGCCCGCTACGAGCGGCTGGTCGCCCTCCAGGAGGAGATCTCCTGGGAGGAGAACAAGAAGCAGGTCGGCCGCACCCTGGAGGTCATGGTGGCCGAGGGCGAGGGCCGCAAGGACGGCGAGACCCGGCGGCTGTCCGGCCGCGCCCCGGACAACCGGCTGGTCCACTTCACCAAGCCGGAGCAGGAGGTCCGCCCCGGCGACGTGGTCACCGTCGAGATCACCTACGCCGCGCCGCACCACCTGCTCGCCGAGGGCGCCGCGACCGCGGTCCGCCGCACCCGGGCCGGCGACGCCTGGGAGAAGCGGAACACCACCGAGGCCGCCAAGCCCGCCGGTGTCATGCTCGGCCTCCCCCAGATCGGCGCCCCCGTCCCGTACGGCCGCGATCCGTGCGATTCGCGTCGCC
>NZ_PVLV01000385.1 GCF_002982015.1 Streptomyces solincola | reverse complement strand
GCTCGGGGGCGGAGCGGCGGCGCGGGCGGTTCTCGCGCAGGCGCTGGGCGGCGGCCTCGGCGCGGCGGCGGTCCATGACGTACGCGAACCGGCGGCGCTCTTGGCGGCGCAGGTGCGCGATGTAGGCGCTGAGCAGGAGCGCGGGCAGGGCGGGCGCCCAGAGGAAGGCCAGGCCGCCGACGGCGGCGGCGACGGCGCCGACGGTGAAGGCGGCGAACAGGACCACGGTGGTGCGCCGGCGGCGGGCGAGCGACTTGGAGCGCCGGGCGCGTTCGGCGGCGGCGCCGGGGCGGGGGCGCCGCTCCGGGCCGGACGGCGCGGAGGGCTCACCGGCGGCGGGGGCCTCCGGGCGCACCTCGGTGCGGGGCGCGGCGAAGGCCCGGACGTCGACCGAGTCCAGGTGCTCGGTCACGGCGTCCGGGTCCACGTCGGCTGGGGCGTCGCCGGCCGTGCGCCGGTCCAGCTCGCGGGCGTACCGGCGCTCCATGCCGGCCCGTCCGGACAGGAGCCGGATGGCGGTGCTGAAGCGTTCCGTCGGACGGGCTTCGTTCAGCTCGTCCTGCCTGCGGAGCCACATCGGCACCAGGTAGGCGGCCCAGGCCCCGACGATGACTGCGTAGATGAGGCCGCTGCTGCTCACGTGTCACACCGTAGAGGGGTTCGCATCCGGCCATCGCCCAATTGGGCCGGTGTGTCGCACGATCTGGCTGATATCAAGGAAATTTTTTCGGACTGGTCGGATGGATTCCCCGGAATGGGGGAGAGAAATCGAATGGGTGAGCTAATCGAGAGGAAGAAGTAATCGAACGTTTGAATTAATTGGTGGGAGTGGCGGGGCTGACGCGGTGCCAGCGGCGGAGCAGGCCCTCGGGGACCTCCTCGGCGGTCAGCGCGAAGACCAAGTGGTCGCGCCAGGCGCCGTCGATGTGGAGGTAGCGCGGGCGCAGGCCCTCCTCGCGGAAGCCGAGTTTCTCCACGACGCGGCGGCTGGGCGCGTTCTCCGGGCGGATGCAGACCTCCACGCGGTGCAGGCCGACCCGGCGGAAGCAGTGGTCGACGGCGAGGGCGACGGCGGCGGGCATCACGCCGCGGCCGGCCACCTCGCGGTCCACCCAGTAGCCGACGTGGCCCGAGCACATCGAGCCCCAGGTGATGCCGGCGACGGTGAGCTGGCCGACCAGCCTGCCGTCGTACTCGACGACGAAGGGGAGCATGCGGCCCGCGGCGGCCTCCCGGCGCAGATGGCGGACCATCTGGCGGTAGGTGGGGCGCCGGGCGAACGGGGTGCCGAGGGCGGGCGGCGGGATGGTCGCCTCCCAGGGGCGCAGCCAGTCCCGGTTGCGGCGGTTGACCTCGCGCCACAGCCGCTGGTCGCGCAGCCGTATCGGCCGCAGCGACACCGCGCCGTCGGCCAGGACCACCGGCCAGCCGGGGGTCATGACGGCTGGACGTGGTCGCCGCCGCGGAGCTGGTCGACCGCGTGCGGGAGGAGGGGTTCGAGGACGGCGAGGCCGTCGCGCACCCCGCCGGGCGAGCCGGGCAGGTTGACGACGAGGGTGCGGCCGGCGACCCCGGCGAGGCCCCGGGAGAGGGCCGCCGTGGGTGCCTTGCCGCGGCCGTGCGCGCGGATCGCCTCGGGGATGCCGGGGACCTCGTGGTCGAGCAGGGCGCGGGTGGCGTCGGGGGTGCGGTCGGAGGGCGAGATGCCGGTGCCGCCGGTGGTGACGATGACGTCGTAGCCGGCGGCGACCCCGGCGCGCAGGGCGGCGGCAACCGGCTCGCCGTCCGGGACGACCTGGGGGCCGTCCACGGTGAAGCCGAAGCCGGCCAGGCCCTCGGCGAGGATCGGGCCGCCCCGGTCCTCGTACACCCCGGCGGCGGCGCGGGTGGAGGCGGTGACGACCAGGGCGCGGTACGGGCCGCCCGGCGGGGGCGGGGCTGCGGCGTGGTCGTGGGCGCCCACGTCGTGCCCGGTCCGGGGGGTCACCGGGCGCCCTTGGGAGACTCGGCGGGCTCGGAGGCCCACTCGGTGCCGCCGGCGGGGGCGGGCCCGCCGCCGCCGGACAGCGGCGGGACGGGGACCCCGCCGCCCGTCTCCTCAGCGCGCCGGTAGGCGCCGGACTTGCCGCCGGTCTTCTCCTCCACCCGTACATCGCTGATGACGGCCGACTTGTCGACGGCCTTGACCATGTCGACGACCGTGAGGGCGGCGACGGAGACGGCGGTCAGGGCCTCCATCTCCACTCCGGTGCGGTCGGCGGTCTTCACGGTGGCGGCGATCTCGACGGCGTCGTCGGCGACGGAGAGGTCGAGGGTGACGCCGGAGAGGGCGAGCGGGTGGCAGAGCGGGATGAGGTCGGGGGTGCGCTTGGCCCCCATGATCCCGGCGATCCGGGCGGTGGCCAGCGCGTCGCCCTTGGGGACGCCCTCGCCGCGGAGCAGCTCGATCACCCGGGGGGAGACCAGCACCCGGCCGGTGGCGCGGGCGGTGCGGGCCGTGACGTCCTTCGCGGAGACGTCCACCATGCGGGCGGCCCCGGACTCGTCGATGTGGGTCAGGCCGCTGCCTTGCGTCGTACTCACTGCCGGTCTCCGCCTCGCGTTCGGCGCCATCGCCCCGTACACGACCAGTGTGACCCGGGGGTCCCGGGGACGCCCCGGGAAGGCACAGCGCGAACACCGTACCGCCCGGGACGGCGGGTCAGCCGATGAGGTCGTCCCGCCGTCGGGGAGGTCAGCCGAGGAGGATGACCTCCAGTTCGTCGCCCGGCTCGGCCGAGACGGCGTCCTCGGGCACGACGATCAGGGCGTCCGCGCGGGCCAGTGCGCCGATGAGGTGGGAGCCGGCCCCGCCCACCGGGGTGACCTGCTCCTTCTCCGCGTCGTAGACGCCGCGCAGGAACTGCCGCTTGCCGGCCGGGGAGGCGAGCGCGCCGTCGGCGGCGAGGGCGGCCCGCACGCGGGGGCGGGCGTCGTCGGGGACGTCCTTCAGGCCGCGCAGCGCCCGGATCGCGGGGCGGGCGAACAGCTCGAAGGAGACGTAGGAGGAGACCGGGTTCCCGGGGAGGGCGATCAGCGGGGTGCGGTCGGGGCCGATGGCGCCGAAGCCCTGGGGCTTGCCGGGCTGCATGTCCAGCCGGCGGAAGTCGACGCCGCCGCCCGCTGCGCCGTCCGCGTCGTCCGCGCCGATCGAGGAGAGGGCCTCCTTGACGACGTCGTACGCGCCGACGCTGACGCCGCCGGTGGTGACCAGCAGGTCGGCGCGGATGAGCTGGTCCTCGATGGTGGCGCGCAGGGTGTCGGCGTCGTCGGTGACCGCGCCGACCCGGTAGGCGATGGCGCCGGCGTCCCGGGCGGCGGCGGCCAGGGCGTAGCTGTTGGAGTCGTAGATCCGGCCGGGGGTCAGCTCCTCGCCGGGCTGGACCAGTTCGCTGCCGGTGGAGAGCACCACCACCCGGGGGCGGGGGCGGACCTTGACGGCGCCGTGGCCGATGGCGGCGAGCAGCCCGATCTGCGGCGGGCCGAGGACGGTGCCGGCGGCGAGCGCGAGGTCGCCGGCCTTGACGTCGCTGCCGCGGGGGCGGACGTGCGCGCCGGCCGCGGCCGGGCGGTGCACGCGGACCTCGCCGCTCGCGCCCTCGGGGGCGGCGCCGGCCGGGCTCATGGAGGTGGCGGGACCGCCGCCGGAGCCGCCGTCGGTCCACTCGACCGGGACGACGGCCTCGGCGCCGGGCGGCAGCGGGGCGCCGGTCATGATCCGGGCGGCCTGGCCGGGGCCGACGGTGGGCAGGCCCGCGCTGCCGGCAGCCACGTCCCCGATGACGCTCAGCACCGCCGGGTACTCCTCGGTGGCGCCGGTGACGTCGGCGACCCGGACCGCGTACCCGTCCATCGAGCTGTTGTCGAAGGGCGGCAGGGACACCGGCACCATGACGTCCTCGACCAGCACGCAGCCCTGGGCTTCGGGCAGCGGCAGCTCGATCGGGTCGAGCGGGTGGACCGACTGGAGGACGTCCTCCAGGTGCTCGTCCACCGACCAGGTCGTGCTCACAGGATCTGCATCTCCTCGGTGACGTAACGGCGGAGCCAGGTGCGGAACTCCGGACCCAGATCCTCACGCTCGCACGCGAGTCTGACAATGGCCCGCAGATAGTCGCCCCGGTCGCCGGTGTCGTAGCGGCGGCCCTTGAAGACCACGCCGTGCACCGGGCCGCCGATCTTCTCGTCGGCGGCGAGCCTTTGCAGGGCGTCGGTGAGCTGGATCTCGCCGCCGCGGCCGGGCGGGGTCTCACGCAGCATCCCGAAGACGGCCGGGTCCAGGACGTAGCGGCCGATCACCGCGTAGTTGCTGGGCGCCTCGGCCGGTTCGGGCTTCTCGACCAGACCGGTGACCCGGACGACGTCGCTGTCCGCGGTGGGCTCGACGGCGGCGCAGCCGTACATGTGGACCTGCGCCGGGTCGACCTCCATCAGGGCCACCACGCTGCCGCCCTCGCGCTCGCGGACGTCCACCATCGTCGACAGCAGCGGGTCGCGCGGGTCGATCAGGTCGTCGCCGAGGAGCACGGCGAACGGCTCGCTGCCGACGTGCGGCTCGGCGCACAGCACGGCGTGCCCGAGGCCGCGCGGGTCGCCCTGGCGGACGTAGTGCATGGTGGCCAGGTCGCTGGACTCCTGCACCCGGCCCAGCCGTTCGGTGTCGCCCTTGCGGGTCAGCGCCTCTTCCAGCTCGTAGTTGCGGTCGAAGTGGTCCTCCAGCGGCCGCTTGTTGCGCCCGGTGATCATCAGCACGTCGGACAGACCCGCGCCCACGGCCTCCTCGACGACGTACTGGATCGCCGGCTTGTCGACGACCGGCAGCATCTCCTTGGGAGTGGCCTTCGTCGCCGGCAGGAACCGGGTGCCGAGGCCCGCGGCGGGGATGACAGCCTTGCTGAGTCCGAAGTGCGACTGAGTCATGCGGTAACCATATCTGTTTGTTATGAGCAGAAGATGAAGAATGGTCCGCCGTTAACCCACTCATCCGCATACGTAAGCGAAAGAGACGTTTGTGAGGTCCGCACGATGGTCGGCACACCGGAGAAGGCCCTCCTGCGGGCCGAGCTGCTCGCGGCCCGGTCGCTGCTGTCCGGGGAGGACGCCCGTGCGGCCGCCGCGGTTCTGACCGCCTCGGCGATGGCGCTGCCCGAGCTGACCCGGGCCCGCACGGTCGCCGCGTACGTCTCGGTGGGCCGCGAACCGGGCACCCGCGCCCTGCTGGACGCGCTGCGCGAACGGGGCGTACGGGTGCTGCTGCCGGTGCTGCTGCCGGACAACGACTTGGACTGGGCGGTCTACGAGGGGCCGGGCGGCCTCGCGAAGGCGGGGCGCGGTCTGCTGGAGCCGGCCGGGCCGCGGCTCGGACCGGCGGCGGTGCTCCAGGCGCAGGCGGTGCTGCTGCCGGGGCTCGCGGTGGACGCGCGCGGGATGCGGCTGGGCCGGGGCGGCGGCAGTTACGACCGGGTGCTGGCCCGGATCGCCCGGGCCGGCGCGGACCCGGCGCTGGTGGTGCTGCTGTACGCGCACGAGGTGCTGGAGCGGGTCCCGGAGGAGCCGCACGACCACCCGGTGCACGCGGTGGTCACCCCGGACGTCACCCTGCGCTTCCGCGTCTCGGGCGGCGGCTACGGGGACTGACCGGGAGGGCGGGCGACGGCCGCGGCTCCCGCCCCGCGGAGTGCGGGGGCGGGAGCCGCGGGGAGCCTCGGGGAGGCGACGGGCGGGCGGTCAGGACGCGCTGCCGCCCGGCGGGGTGAGGACCAGGGTGTCGCTGGTCGCCGCGTCCACCGCCTTGGGCCCGTAGGCCCAGTCCAGCAGCTCGCCGTCGACCCACTTGTCGGTCTGGTCGGTGTAGTGGGCGTTGTAGGCGTGGCCGGAGGCGCCGGTCAGATTGATCCAGCGGGACTTGTCCCAGTCCCCGACGGTGACCACCATCCGCATCGACGGCACCCACACCACCCCGTACCCGCCGGCCGCGTTCCAGCCGGTGGCGTTGACCGCGGCCTCGCCGCCGGAGAGGTTCCACGGGCCGCGGTTGAGCAGGGTCTTCAGCACCCCGGGACCGGCGGTGCCGAGCGTCTGGTTGGTCAGGTTGAGCTGGTGCAGCCGGCCCCACTTCCAGCTCGACACGTCCTTGCCGAGCTGGGAGGTCAGCTCCCAGCGGGCGTCCTCCATGGCCCGCTTGAGCAGCGCGTCACGGGTCGAGGTGGCCTGGTGGGTGCGGCTCTCGGCCGAGGCCCACCACTCGTTGTCGGCGTCCTTCAGATTGCGCCGGACCACCTCGTACCAGCGGTCGCCGCCGTCCGGCTGGGCGGTGTCGGCGTCCCGCTGGCCGCACTCGCGCACCAGCTTGTCCTGCTCGTCGGCCGGTCCGTTGGAGTCGGCCGCCGGCACGGTCAGGCACTCGCCCTTCGGCCGCAGCTCCTTGGGCAGCTTGTTGCCGAACGACAGCTTCAGGGTGTTGCGCCAGACGGCGTTGAAGTAGGCGGCGGCCGCCGAGTCGGCGTCCTGGGTGTAGTCCCAGCCCTCCAGCAGCTTCTGCACCTCGCGGATGTGCGGGTCGCTGATGTCGATCTTCAGCAGGTACGGGGTCAGCAGCCGGGCGATCTCGCTGCTGGAGTCCGTCTGCATCGCGCGCATGTCCTCGGTCGACACCTTCGCGCCGTCCTTGGTCTTGGCCTCGATCAGGTCGTTGATCCGCTGGCTGCGCGAGCCGTAGCCCCAGTCCTTGGTCAGCGGGTAGGGGTAGTCGCCCTGGTCGATGACGGCCTGGTTGGCGGTGACGATGTAGCCGCGGTCCGGGTTCTTCTCCCAGGGCAGCTCCTCGTACGGGATGTACTCCTTCTTCCAGGTGTACTTCGGGTCCCAGCCGGGGGCGGGCACGGTGCCGTCGTGGCCGCTCTGCCGGACCGGGATGCGGCCCGGGGCCTGGTAGCCGATGTTGCCCTCGGCACCCTTGGAGTCGGCGTAGATCAGGTTCTGCGAGGGGACGGCGAAGTCGGCGGCGGCCGCCCTGAACTGCTCGAAGTCCTTCGCCTGGTTGAGCTTGAAGACCGCGTCCATGGTCTTGCCGGGCTCCAGCGCCGTCCAGCGCAGCGCCACCGCGTAGCCGTCGCCGCGGTCCGGGGCGAGGTTGTCCACCGGGGCCTTCTCGCCGACCTTGCCCAGCTCGGAGCTGCGGTCGGAGACCAGCGGTCCGTTGTTGGTGGTGCGCACGGTGATGGTGCGGGTGGATCCGCCGGCGACCTTGATGGTCTCCTCGCGGGTGGCGAACGGCAGCTCCTTGCCGCCGTACTGGTAGCCGTCGCCGGTGACCTTCTCCAGGTAGAGGTCGCTGACGTCGGCGCCCAGGTTCGTCATGCCCCAGGCGATGTCCTGGTTGTGGCCGATGACGACGCCGGGCATGCCGGAGAAGGTGTAGCCGGAGACGTCGTAGCCGCAGGTGTTGGTCACCTTCTTGCAGTGCAGGCCCATCTGGTACCAGAGCGAGGGCAACTGCGGCGCGAGGTGCGGGTCGTTGGCGAGCAGCGGCTTGCCGGTGGTCGTGTACTTGCCGGAGATCACCCAGGAGTTGGACCCGATGCCGTCGCCGTTCGGGCCGAACAGGGCGGGGATCTTCTCCAGCGAGCCGGAGAGCGCGGAGAGCTGGGTCTGGAAGCCCTCGGTGGCGCCCTGAGGGGTGGAAGAGGCCCCCCCGGCGTCCGTGCCGATGCCGGTGCCGATGCCCGTGCCCGTGCCCGTACCGGTGCCGTCGTCCGCGCCCGTCCCCGTCCCGGTGCCGTCGCCCGTCCCCGTGCCGCTGCCGTCGCCCGGTCCCGTGCCGCTGCCGCCCGTCCCCGTGCCGCTGCCGCCCGTCCCCGTACCGCCGTCGCCCGATCCCTCGGCGGACGGGTCGAACTCGCCGGTGGCCTGGTCCACGCCGCCGCGGTCGACGATCGGGCGGTGCAGGTCGTACGGGTACTCCGGGTACAGCTCCTTGATCTGCTGCGGGCTGAGCCGGCTGGTCATCAGCGAACGGTCGATCTCGTCCTGCATGTTGGAGCGCAGGTCCCAGGCCATCGCCTTCAGCCAGGCCACCGAGTCCACCGGCGTCCACGGCTCGATCGCGTAGTCGTTGGCGAAGGCGAGGGCGCTGTACTCGACGGAGACGTCCTTGCCCTCCTTGCCCTTCAGGTAGGCGTTGACCCCGTCCGCGTACGCCTGGAGGTTCTTCTTGGTCTCCGGCGAGAGCAGCTTGTCGTACTCCTGCTGGGCCACCCGCCGCCAGCCCAGGGTGCGCAGGAAGGCGTCGGTGTCGACCTGGTCCTTGCCGAACATCTCGGAGAGCCGGCCGGACGTCATGTGCCGGCGCACGTCCATCTCCCAGAACCGGTCCTGCGCCTGGACGTAGCCCTGGGCGCGGAACAGGTCCTCGTCGGTGGAGGCGTAGATCTGCGGGATGCCGTAGCCGTCGCGCTTGACGTCGACCGGCTCCGACAGGCCCTCCAGCTCCAAGGTCCCGGTGGTCTGCGGGAACGGCGCACGGACCGTGCTGACGCCCCAGTAGGCGCCGTACCCGACCCCCGCGACCAGCGCCAGCGCCAGCACGAGCACGAGCAGGCGGGCGCGTCGCCCCTTCTTCTTGGCCTTCTTCGCGGCCGGGGCGGTGGTGTTGGCGGGCATCGCTGTCCTTCGAGGCGCAGGCTGGTCCGGGAGTGCTGGTGCCAACCATAGGCGCAGCGCCGAATGCGCCCGGACGCGGTGCCAGTAAGGCCCTTTTGGACCCGGTCCGTCCCCTTGGGCCACCGCCCGTGGGACGGTTGGTTCACCGCCCCGGCATCAAGGAAGCGTTAATGATTAGGTAAAGTAACGAACCTGGAACCATCTCCGCCCACGGGCCCGCCGGGGCTCGCGGGCGTCCGCCGGGAAAGGATTCGGCCACTGACTGTCCACCAGCTCAACGAACTGCTCCTCGTCTGCGCCCTCGTGCTGCTCGTCGCGGTGGCGGCGGTGCGGGTCTCCTCCCGGAGCGGGTTGCCCAGCCTCCTGCTCTACCTCGGCATCGGCGTCGCCATGGGCCAGGACGGGATCGGCAACGTCGCCTTCGACAACGCCGAGCTCACCCAGGTGATCGGGTACGCGGCCCTGGTCGTGATCCTGGCCGAGGGCGGGCTGGGTACGAAGTGGAAGGAGATCCGGCCCGCGTTGCCGGCGGCGGCCGTGCTGTCGACCGTCGGCGTCGCGGTGAGCGTGGGGGTCACGGCGGCGGCCGCGCACTACCTGGTGGACCTGGAGTGGCGGCAGGCGCTGATCATCGGCGCCGTCGTCTCCTCCACCGACGCGGCCGCCGTCTTCTCGGTGCTGCGCCGCCTGCCGCTGCCCGGCCGGGTGACCGGCGCGCTGGAGGCCGAGTCCGGCTTCAACGACGCGCCCGTGGTGATCCTGGTGGTCGCCTTCTCCACGGTCGGCCCGGTCGACGACTGGTGGGTGCTGCTGGGCACCATCGTGCTGGAGCTGGCCATCGGCGCCGCGGTCGGCCTGGCGGTCGGCTTCGCCGGCTCGTTCGGTCTGCGCCGGATCGCGCTGCCCGCCTCCGGCCTCTACCCGATCGCCGTGATGGCGATCGCGGTCACCGCGTACGCGGTCGGCGCGATGCTGCACGGCAGCGGTTTCCTCGCGGTCTACCTCTCCGCGGTGATCCTGGGCAACGCCAAGCTGCCGCACGCGCCCGCCACCCGGGGCTTCGCCGAGGGGCTCGGCTGGATCGCGCAGATCGGCATGTTCGTGCTGCTGGGGCTGCTGGTCACGCCGCACGAGCTGGGCGACGACTTCTGGCCGGCGATCGTGATCGGGCTGGTCCTCACCATGGTGGCCCGCCCGCTGTCGGTGCTGCTCAGCCTCGCGCCGTTCCGCATCCCCTGGCAGGAGCAGGCGCTGATGTCCTGGGCCGGGCTGCGCGGCGCGGTGCCCATCATCGTGGCGACCATCCCCATGGTGTCCGGCATCGAGGGCAGCGAGAACATCTTCAACGTCGTCTTCGTGCTGGTCGTCGTCTACACCCTGGTCCAGGGCCCGACCCTGCCCTGGCTGGCGAAGGCGCTGCGGCTGGGCGACCCGGCCGGCGCCGCCGACCTCGGCATCGAGTCGGCCCCGCTGGAGCGGCTGCGCGGCCACCTGCTGTCCATCGCCATCCCGGAAGGCTCGCGGATGCACGGCGTCGAGGTCGGGGAACTCCGGCTGCCCGCCGGCGCCGCGGTCACCCTCGTCGTACGGGAGGAACGCAGCTTCGTGCCGGCGCCGTCGACCGTGCTGCGGCGCGGCGACGAGCTGCTGGTGGTGGCCACCGACCCGGTCCGGGACGCGGCCGAGCGCCGGCTGCGGGCCGTCGGCCAGGGCGGCAAGCTGGCCGACTGGCTGGGCACCGCGCCCGACGCGGGACCCGGCGGCCGCGCGCCAGCCCGCGCCGTCTCGGGCGGCGGCGTCCGCTCGGCCACCAAGCGGACCGGTGGGTTGCGCGGCGGTACGAAGGGCTTTTCGGCCGGCTCCGGGGCCGGTACGGCGGGCGGGCCGCGGCAGCCCGGAGTGCGGCGGCGTGATCTCGCCCTCAGTCGGCCTTTTCCTGAGTAATCCCAGGCATATGCCGGACTCTGCCCTGTAGCATGAAGGCACACTGATCGAACCAACTCTGCCTGACGCAGAGCTGGCGCGACCGTATGGCGGCCGGTGGCGCACGCAGACAGCGAGCCGGTATCTACCGCAGTTCCGCGCACGAGGACAGCTCTCGGCCGCCCCGCCACCCAGGGGGCGCGCTACCAGGCGGCAGAAAGGCACGCCGCCGTGGCATCCACGGTCGCCACCGACTCCTCCCGCGCCTCCGCGCGCCCCGGCTACGGCCAACTGCTGCGCACCCCCGGCGCCTGGACGTTCCTGCTGCCCGGCTTCGCCGCACGGCAGCCGTTCGCCATGCTCACCATCGGCATCGTGCTGCTGGTGCAGTCCACCACCGGCTCGTACGGCAGCGCCGGCGCGGTCGCCGCCGTCACCGGCGTCTCGATGGCCCTGTTCGCCCCGCAGAGCGGCAAGCTCGCCGACCGCTACGGCCAGCGGACGGTCCTCGTCCCCGGTGTCCTGCTGCACGCCGCGTCCGTCTCGGTGCTGGTCGCCTTGGCCCTCTCCGGCGCCCCGATGTGGGCGCTGTTCGCCGCCGCCGTGCCGACCGGCGCGTCCGTCCCGCAGGTCGGACCCATGGTCCGGGCCCGCTGGGCGGCCAGGCTGGACGGGTCCCCGCTGATGTCGACCGCCGCCGCCTTCGAGTCGGTGACCGACGAGTTCACCTTCGTCGTCGGCCCGGTGCTGGCGACCGCGCTGTGCACCGGCGTCCACCCGGCGGCCGGCCTGGTCGCCGAGGCCGCGCTGACCCTGGTCGGCGGTCTGCTGTTCGCCGCCCAGCGCCGCACCCAGCCCGCGCACGGCCTGCTCGCCGCCTCCGAGCGGGTCGAGCACGCCTCCGCTCTCTCCGTGCCCGGCGTGCGGGTGCTGGCCGTCGCCTTCCTCGGCATCGGCTCCGTCTTCGGCGGCATGCAGGTCTCGCTGACCGCGTTCACCGAGGAGATCGGCAACCCGGGCGCCAACGGCCTGCTGTACGGGATGTTCGCCGCCGGCAACATGCTGGCCGGTGTCGCCGTCGGCGCCATCGCCTGGAAGTCCGGGCCGCGCCGCCGGCTGCTGGTCGGCTACACCGGCCTGGCGATGGCCGCCTCGCTGCTGTGGACGACGCACTCCATGCTGCTGCTGGGCGCCCTCGGCCTGGTGGTCGGCGTCTTCATCGCCCCGGCCCTGATCAGCGGTTACACCCTGGTCGAGGACCTGGTGCCGGCCTCCGCCCGGACCGAGGCGTTCACCTGGCTCACCGGCGCGGTGGCGCTCGGCCAGGCGAGCGCCGTCACCGTCGCCGGCCGGCTCGCGGACTCGTACGGCTCGACCGCCGGATTCCTGGTCCCGCTGGGCGGTACGGCGCTGGCGCTGGTCACCCTGACGGCGCTGCGCTCCAGGCTCGCGCCGCGTCCGGCACCCCGCACGGTGGCACGTGGCGTCGGTCACCGCGTGCCGGTCACGGTGGACTGATCGAGCGGAATACGTCACTATGGAGCGTCGTTAGCACTCATCGAGTGAGAGTGCCAGGAGGAATACCAGTGCCGACCTACCAGTACCAGTGCACCGAGTGCGGCGAGGGCCTTGAGGCGGTGCAGAAGTTCACCGACGACGCCCTGACCGAGTGCCCGAGCTGCCAGGGCCGCCTGAAGAAGGTGTTCTCGGCGGTCGGCATCGTGTTCAAGGGCTCCGGCTTCTACCGCAATGACAGCCGCGGCTCCTCGTCGAGCAGCTCGCCGGCCTCGAAGTCGTCCTCCTCGGCGTCCTCGGACTCCTCGACGTCCTCCTCCTCGGGGTCGTCGTCCGGTTCTTCGTCCTCGTCCGGGTCCTCCACGGCGTCGACCTCCTCTTCCTCCGCGGCCTCCAAGCCGGCGGCCGCCGGGTCCGCCGCCTGACGCCCGGCTCATCTCCACAGGGCCCCGCCGTACTTCGGGTACGGCGGGGCCCTGTGCGTGCCGCGGCCCCCCGTTAGGGTGAACGGCATGGCGAACGGTATGGGGAGCGGCATGGGGAACGGCATGGGGAACGACGACGTGACGGCCTCGGGCACGCAGGCGCCGGCTTCGGTGGCTCCGGCGTCCGGCCCCGAGGCGGGAGCCACCGCCGCCGTGGTGGACACCGCCCAGCGGGCGGCGGACGCGGCACTGGCGGAGGCATCCGCGGAGGCCGAGTTCGAGGGGCTGGCCCCCGCCCCGCGCGCGGAGATCGGCGTCATCGGCGGCTCCGGCTTCTACTCCTTCCTGGACGACGTCACCGAGGTGCCGGTGACCACCCCCTACGGCGCCCCCAGCGACTCGCTGTTCCTCGGCGAGGTGGCCGGCCGGCGGGTGGCGTTCCTGCCCCGGCACGGCCGCGGCCACCACCTTCCGCCGCACCGCATCAACTACCGCGCCAACCTGTGGGCGCTGCGGGCCGCCGGGGTACGCCAGGTGCTCGGCCCCTGCGCGGTGGGCGGGCTGCGGCCGGAGTACGGGCCGGGCACCCTGCTGGTGCCGGACCAGCTCGTGGACCGCACCAAGGCACGGGTGCAGACCTACTTCGACGGCGAGCCGCTGCCGGACGGCACGGTGCCGAACGTCGTCCACACCTCGTTCGCCGACCCCTACTGCCCGGACGGCCGGAAGGCCGCGCTGGCCGCGGCGCACGGCCGCGACTGGGCGGCCGTGGACGGCGGCACCCTGATCGTGGTGGAGGGCCCTCGCTTCTCCACCCGCGCCGAGTCGCGCTTCCACGCGGCGATGGGCGGTTCGGTGGTGGGCATGACCGGCCACCCGGAGGCCGTGCTCGCCCGTGAGCTGGGGCTCTGCTACACCTCGCTGACGCTGGTGACCGACCTGGACGCGGGCGCGGAGACCGGCGAGGGCGTCTCGCACACCGAGGTGCTGCGGGTCTTCGGCGAGAACGTGGACCGGCTGCGCGGCGTGCTGTTCGACGCGATCGGCGCCCTTCCGGAGAACGGCAGCCGAAGCTGCCTGTGCACCCAGGCGCACGACGGCTGGGACCTGGGCATCGAACTGCCCTGACGCTTTCGAGTGGCGGGGAGTATCGGGGAATCCCCGCCCTTACGGGGTTGTCCACAGGCCCCAGCGGGATCGATGGACGTACGGGATCGTGAGGTGCGTCGGCATGCTGCCGGCGCACTTTTTCCGTTCCGTGCCTGTCCTGTCCTGTCCTGCGCGTCCTTCCCGCGGTGGTGACCAACCCATGACGCCCCTCTCCTCCTCGTCCTCCTCTCCCTTCTCTTCCGCGTCCTCCTCTTCCGCGTCCTCCTCTCCCTCCTCCTGTTCGTCCTCTCCAGCTCCCTGCGGGGTGCCCGGTTTCGCGCCGCTGCGGGTGAGCGGCGGACGGCATCGGCTGCGCCGCGCGGTGCGCCGGAAGCGGCGGACGATGGCCGCCGGACTGGCGGTGACGGCCGCCGCCCTGGCGGCCGCGGGGCAGCGCGGCTCCGGGGAGGGAGCCGATCGGCCGCGGCTCGCGGCGGCCCCGCAGCCCGGCCACCGGCCGGCCCGGGCGGTGGAGCTGGTGTCCGCGCCGGTACGGATCGCTGACGCGGAGACGGTCCGGCTGCTGCGGCCCGGCGACCGGGTCGACGTAATCGCCGCTCCGAGCACCGCGGACGCCGGACCGGTGGGCGGCGCCGCGGAGGAGCCGACGGCACGGGTGCTGGCCCGGGGAGCCCGAGTGGCGGAGGTCCCGCGCGCCGACCGGCACATCCGACAGGACGGGGACATCGGGGCGGACGACGGATCCGGGGTGGGGGCCGGGGCACTGGTGGTCCTCTCCGTGCCCCGGGCGACCGCCGCGACTCTGGCCGGCGCGGGCGCGGCCTCCCGACTGGCGGTGGTCGTGTGCTGAGCCCGCCCGGGACCCCTCCGTCGGGGAGGGCCGCTATCCGTACGGGGTGTCCGGCCCGTCACCTGTACGTGTGTACGGATTGGACGCTTACGTCACGAACGCGGCGTAATGGCTTCGCCAACCACACGGACGAGGAAAGGCGTTGGGCTGATGGCCGAGGAGAGCAAGCAAAACCTGCTGGAGGGCTTCAAGGCGTTCCTGATGCGGGGAAACGTCATCGACCTGGCGGTCGCCGTGGTCATCGGAGCGGCGTTCACCAACATCGTGAACGCGATCGTGCGAGGCGTGATCAGCCCGATCGTCGGCGCCTTCGGGACGAAGAATTTGGACAGCTACCAGTCCTGCCTGAAGGGCCCCTGCGAGGTGAACGAGAGCGGGGAGGTCGTCCAGGGCGTGGCGATCCTGTGGGGCTCGGTGCTGAGCGCGACGCTCAGCTTCCTGATCACCGCGGCGGTCGTCTACTTCCTGATGGTGCTGCCCATGGCGCGGTACCTGGCCCGCAGGGCGGAGCAGGAGAAGGCGAAGGAGGGCGTCGAGGAGACGATCGCGATCACCGAGCTGGAGGTGCTGAAGGAGATCCGCGACCACCTGGTGACGCAGCGCGCGGCGTGACCGCGGCCCGGCCCGCGTCTCACAGGTGGTGGGGAGGCTTCTCGTCCAGGAAGCGGGCCAGGTCCGCGGCGCCGCCGGTGGACGCCGGGCGCTCGCCCCAGCCGCGGTCGGTGTCGTCCGAGGACTGCTGGTCCAGAGGGTCGTCGAAGACCAGCGCGGGGGTGCGCGGCCGGGGCGCGGGGGCGCTGCCGTCGCTTCCCTGGCCGGTCTCGGCGCCGGTCGCGGTGCCGCTGTCGCCGCCCTGGGTGCTCCGGGTGCTCCGGGTGCTCCGCGTGGCCGGGGTGCTCCGGCTGCTCTCGCTGCTACGGCTGTTCCGGTCGTCCGGGGCGGGGGTGTTCCTCATGCGTCCAGCGTACGGCCGGGGGCGGGCGAGCCCGCTGGGCCCGGGGCCCCGGTCACCGGTCCTTCGGGTCGAGGAACCACAGTCCGAGGACGACGAGGAACGACAGCACCAGGAAACCGGCGCCCCACCAGGCGATCCCGGTGTCGCCCTGCATCCACTCGTTGACGATGACGGTCAGGCCCCAGAGCTGGCCCACGACCACGGTGAGGGCGAGCGCGAGGCGGGCGTTGAGCTTGGAGGAGCGCTCCGGCTCCTGCTCGGCGCCCGCACCGGGGCCGGGCCCGGTGTGCCGGACCCGCGGGTCGCCGTAGCCGCTGGTGGGCCGGATCTGCGCGTACCGCTCGTGCAGCGGCCGGTTGAGCCGGGGCTCGGCGCTGCCCGGCCGGTAGACCGGCGGCGGGCCGCCCGAGGAGCCGCCGGAAGATCCGGCGGCGGACGACCCGGCGGAGGACGACCCGGCGGAGGAAGATCCGGCGGCCGAGGATCCGGCGGAGGAAGATCCGGCGGCGGACGACCCGGCGGAGGACGACCCGGCGGAGGAAGATCCGGCGGCCGAGGATCCGGCGGCCGAGGATCCGGCGGCGGAAGATCCGGCGGCGGAGCCGGGGACGGGGTCTGTCGGCTTCATGTGGCTCGCTTCCCGGGCTGCTGCTGGGTGCGGCGGTCGCCGGCGCGGCCCTGCTGGACGGGGCCGTCCTCGATCCGGCCCTCGCCGGGGCCCTCCTCGATCCGGCCCTCCCCCGCTCCCGGCGGGAGGTTCGCCGGCGCGCCGGGGCAGCCGATCCGGGCGGCGATGTCCGGGCGGTCGCCGCCGAGCTGGCGGCACAACCCGTCCTGGACGCTCTCTCCGGAGCGGGTGGTGCCGACCGCCCAGACGCTGCCGTCCTCCTGCTCCAGCACCAGCACCTTGGGCAGCGCCCGGGGCGGCGGTCCGGCGGTGACCTCGCCGGTGCGGGCGTCGAACACGCCCTCGTGGCAGGGGCAGTAGAACTCGCCCTCGGCGCCCCGGTCGGCCCGCCACAGCACGGCGCACGCCAGGTGGGTGCAGACCGCCGAGTAGCCGACCAGGGTGCCGTCGACCAGCCGGGCGGCGACGGCCCGGTCCTCGTCCTCCGGGTAGCGGAAGGCGATGGACTGGCCGGCGTCGAGCCGGTCGGCGATCTTCTTCGGCTCGGGGGTGGTGGTGCTGTCGCCGTGCCGGTGCAGCACGCCGGCGGCGACGGCGACCCCGCCGACGGCGAGCCCGCCGGAGACGGTGGCCACGATCCGCAGGTAGTCCCGGCGGGTGGTGAGCGAGTCGGCGGCGATCCGGTCGTGCAGGGCGTCCTGGGCGGCGTCGTCACCGGGACCGGTGGGGGGAGGCGGGGTGTGCTGGTCGGTGACGCTCATCGGACGTCCACCCCGTTGACCTCGACGACCGGCAGCCCGCCGGGGACGGGCCACTGCACCCGGTCGGCGGGCACGACCATCGCCACCCCGGTGCGCACCGTGCTGCTGCCGAAGGTGAAGGAGTCGGCGACCTGGACGCCGGGGCGTTCGGCCTGGAGCTCCTCGACGGTGCCGTAGAACAGCGCGCCGGTGGGGCAGACGGTGGCGCACATCGGGGCGAGGCCGTAGGCGGTGCGGTCGTAGCAGAGGTTGCACTTCATCTGCAGCTTCGCCTGGAGGTCGATCTTCGGCACGCCGAAAGGGCAGGCGTTGACGCAGTTGGCGCAGCCGATGCAGCGGGTGGTGTCGGCCTGCTGCACCACCCCGTCGGCGGTGACCAGGATCGCGTCGGCCGGGCAGACCTCGGCGCACGGGGCGACCGGGTCCTCGCAGTGCATGCAGACGGTCGGAAGGGAGGCGACGGAGTGGCCCTCGTCGGGATAGTCGAGATGGATCATCGACTTGCCGCGGTGCGAGTCGCACTCGCGGCAGGCGGACACACAGGCCTGGCAGCCGATGCAGCGCCCCGGATCGATGAAGATCGTTCTGCCCATCATGCGCGGTCAGCTCCTCTCCGCGGTGCCGCGGCCCTGCGGGGCGGTGGGCGGCAGGGGGTCGGTCCTGGACACCTGCGTCTCCGGGTACGCGGTGAGTCCGGGTGCGGTGGGCGGCGCGGGCACCGGGTCGATCGCGTCCCCGGCCTCGACGCGGGCGGCGCACACCTTGTACTCGGGGATCTTGGAGCGGGGGTCGAGGGCGTCGATGGTGAAGACGTTGGCGGCGGTGGGGGCGGGCCAGTGGTAGGGGATGAAGACGGTGTCGGGCCGGATGGCCTCGGTGACCAGGGCGGGGAAGGTCTCCGCACCGCGTCGGGTGACCACCCGGACCGGGTCGCCGTTGCGGAAGCCGTGCGAGGGGTGGACCTCCACCCAGGGGCGCGGGGTCTGCTCGACCAGGCCGCCGAGCCGGCGGGTCTGGTTGCCGGAGAGGAAGTGGGCCACGGTCCGCCCGGTGGTCAGCGAGAGCGGGAAGTCGTCGCTGTAGGGGTCGGCGGGCGGGTGCCACTCCACGGTCTGGAGGTGGATCTTTCCATCGGCGTGGTAGGTGCGGCCGTCCTCGAAGAGGCGCGGGGTGCCCGGGTGGTCGGTGCTCGGGCACGGCCAGGCGATGCCGCCGGTCTCCTCGAGGCGTTCGTAGGTGATCCCGTAGTAGTCGTTCACCGTGCCGGCGGAGGCGGTCCGCAGCTCCTCGAAGACGTCCCGGGAGCCGGTGTAGGCGAACTTGTCGCCCGCGCCGAGCCGGGCGGCCAGCTCGCACAGCACCCAGGTGTCGGTGCGCACCCCGGGCGGCGGGTCCTGGGCCTTGTTGTGCTTGACCACCCGGGCCTCGGCGTTGGCCATCACGCCCTCGTCCTCCGCCCAGACGGTGACGGGGAAGACGACGTGCGCGTTGGTGGCGGTCTCGGAGAGGAAGAAGTCGAACTGGGCGTGGAACTCCAGCGCGTCGTAGCCGGCCTTGACGGTGGCGTAGTGCGGCAGCGAGACGAAGGGGTTGTTGCAGACGCCGATCAGGCCGCGGATCTCCTGGCGCTGCATCTGCCAGACCATCTCCATCATGGAGGTCCCGGCGAGCGGCAGTTCGGTCTCGTCGATGCCCCAGATCTCGCAGATCTGGCGGCGGTGCTCGGGGTTGGCGATGGAGCGGCCACCGGGCAGCAGGTCGGACTTCTGGCCGTGCTCACGGCCGCCCTGACCGTTGCCCTGGCCGGTGATGGTGCCGTAACCGGCGCCGGGACGCCCGATGTTGCCGGTGGCAGCGCACAGGTTGATCACGGTGAGGCAGTTCTCCACCCCCTGGGAGTGGTGCTCGATGCCGCGCGCGTGCCAGGCCATCGCCTTGTCCGCGCCGGCGAACATCCGGGCCACCCGCACGACCTGCTCGGCGGGGACGCCGCACACCTCGGCGGCCCGGGCCGGCGGGTAGCCGGCCACGGTGGCCTTCACCTGCTCCCACCCGGTGGTCCGCTCGGCCAGGAAGGTCTCGTCGGCCAGCCCCTCGGCCACGATCACGTGCAGCACGGCGTTGAAGAAGACGGAGTCGGTGCCGGGCTTGAGGGCCACGTGGACGTCGGCGGTACGGGCGATGGCCGTCTCGCGCGGATCGACCACGATCAGGGTCGCGCCCCGGTCCCGCGCCCCCCAGACGTACTGCGTCATCACCGGGAAGCACTCGCCGACGTTCGACCCGGCGATCAGCAGGCAGTCGGTGAGCAGGATGTCGGAGAACGGGTTGCCGGCCCGGTCGATGCCGAAGGCCAGCTTGTTGGCGCCGGCCGCAGAGACCATGCACAGCCGGCCGTTGTAGTCGACGTGCCGGGTCCTCAGCGCCACCCGCGCGAACTTGCCGACCAGGTAGGTCTTCTCGGTGTAGAGGCTCGCGCCGCCGAGCATCCCGAAGGCGTCCGCGCCGTACGCCTGCTGGATGCGGCGCACCTCGGCGGCGGTGAAGTCCAGCGCCTCCTCCCAGCTCGCCTCCCGGAACGGCTCGTCCCGGGAGCGGCGCATCAGCGGGGCGGTCAGCCGGTCGGGGTGGTTGATCTGCTGGTAGGCGTTGATGCCCTTGGGGCACAGCCGCATCCGGTTGATGTCGTGGTTGCGGGGCTCCACGCCGAAGACGCGCCCGCCGTGGTCCACCCGCAGGTACATCCCGCACTGCACCCCGCAGAAGCAGCAGTGCGTGGGCACCAGGGTCTCGCCGGTCTGGTCGGCGTGCCACCGGTCGGCCGGCAGCCCGCCCGCGTCCCGGAACGCCCTGGTCCCGGGTGGGGCGATGGTGGGGCCCAGCGAGGTGTGCTGCTCCGTCACTTGAAGCCCTTCTTGACATGGGTGAGGTAGGCGTTGCCGCGCAGCACCCGCTTGCAGCGGGGGCAGTAGGCGGCCCACTCGTCGAAGCCGAGATCCAGGTCGCGCATGGTCCCCTGGAGGTTCTCGACATAGGGGGCGGTGTCGATGAGCTGTCCGCAGCGGCGGCAGGGGAAGACCTTCTCGTCGCGCTTGGCGGTGTACTTGAACAACTGCATGCCGACGGCGGCCGGCCGCTGCACGATGTGGAAGAACTTCCCGAACGGGATGTAGATGAGGGTGAAGACGACCGAAACCATGTGCAGGACCGCCAGGAACTCGTAGCCACCGCCGTGCAGGAAGATCGACGAGAAGGTGAGCAGCAGCCCGGTGACGGACACGATGATCAGCGCGAGCAGCGGGACGAGGTCGTAGGCGAACCGCTGGCCGGTCATCGCCCCCCGGTCCTTCATCCGCCGCCACAGGAAGTAACCGGCCCCGGGGATGACGAGGATCGCGGCGATGTCGAGCCCGTGGAAGAGCAGCCAGCCGACGACGCTGAGCGCGTCGAAGCCGAGGATCTTCACCCCCCACATCCGCCACTCGTAGCCGGGGCCGGCGCCGGTGGCGGAGGTGAAGGTGAACCAGCCCCAGGTCAGCGGGAAGGTAATCAGCGCGGCGATCACACAGCCCCAGAAGATCAGTTGGTGTGCGGCCCAGCGGGCGTGCGAGCGCGCCCCGAGGAACCGCTGGAAGCCGAGGTAGGTGGCGATCATCTTCGGCAGCGCGGTGGGCGCCTTGCGGAAGTTGGCCGCCGAGAAGAAGGAGCGCCAGCCCTGCACGAACAGCCGGCGCGCGCCGGGCGCGGAGATCCAGACCGTGTAGCGGTAGGCGACGCCGAAGGCCAGGAAGACGGTGGCGACGGCGTACGGGAGGAGGGCGGAGTCGAAGTCCCGCAGCAGCCGGCTGCCGAGCACGATCGCCAGCACCAGCAGCGCGGAGACGGCGGCCCCGACGAGCGAGGCCCGCCGCCGCACCTCCGCGGGCGCCATGCCCCCGGACCCGGCCACGTGCGGGCCGCCGACGCCGACAACCGCCTCACCCCCCGACGGCCCGGCGCCCCGGGCCCCGGCGCTCGCCGCCGGCGGGGATGCGCCCTGGGCCTCGTCGCCGGCTGCCGGTGGGGCGGTGCCCCCGGTTCCGGCGCCGGCTGCCGGTGGGGTGGCGGCCCTAATTCCGGTGCCGCCTTCCTGCGGGGTGGCGGCCTTCGGGGTGGCTGTGGCCGACGGAGCGGCGTCCTCCGAACCGGCGTTCGCCTCCGGCGGGGCGGTGTCCTCGGTCCCGGCGTTCGCCTCCGGCGGGGTGACGGCCCCCGGGGTGGTCGTGGCCGGCGGCCGGCCGGTCGCCTCGGGGGCGGCGGCCGGGTGGGGGGTGTCTTCTATTAATCTATCCGGGGCCACGAGGCGTAGAGGAATACCTGA
>NZ_PVLV01000384.1 GCF_002982015.1 Streptomyces solincola | reverse complement strand
GGCCGACCCCGCTCACCGCCCCGTCCGGAACCGTCGAGCTGTCCCCCGTGTGGCTCGACCAGAGCAACTCCCTCAGCCTGCGCGATCCGATGCTGCTCCCCGACCGCACGGGCGACATCCGCCTCGACTGCTCCGACGACGCCGACTGCGCGCTGACCAGCGACAGCGCGGTCTTCGTGCAGCTCTTCAACGGCAAGAAGGCCACCCGCGACACCTGCCGCCACCTGCTCGGCGGCGCCACCGGCCCCGCCTACCGCACCTGGTCCCTCGCCGCCGCGGGCGAGGGCGCCCACCTCTGCGTCCGCGACGCCGCCGGTCGCGTCGGCGCGCTCGCCCTCCAGGTGAAACAGACCACCTTCCGTGAGGCCGCCTTCCTCCAACTGGGCCTCACCGTCTGGCCGAAGACGCCCTGACACCCGACCCGTCCCACCCTCCGCGCAACGACCCGGGCGCCCGGCGCGGCGTCAGCCGCCGGAGCCGACGGCGCCCCGCGCCAGAGCGGCGAGAGCCCGGGTGATCTGCCCGGCGTCGAGCCCGAGGCGGTCGCGCTGGAACTGGAAGACCTCCGGAGCCAGGGGGGCGAGAAGAAGGTCCACCATCGCCTCCCGGTCGGCCACGCCCGCCTCGCCCAGCAGCATCCCGACGTGCGCGCGCCAGAACCCGTAGGCGCCGGTCGCGAACCGCGAGCGCCCGGTCTCCGTGCCGAGGACCAGATGGGCGTGCCGGTCCAGCAGCCCGATTATCGCCCCGAAGAAGGCCTCCAGCCGCTCCCCGGGCGGCGCGCCCGGCCCCAGCGGCGGATCACCCCGCAGCAACTGCTCCTGCAACGCCCGCTCGTGCTCGTCGAGGAGCGCCACCGCGATGGAGGCGATATCCGGGTAGCGCCGGTACAGCGTGCCCTTGCCCACGCCCGCGGCCCGAGCCACGTCCTGCATGCTCACGTCGGCCGGGCGGTGTTCGGCGAACAGGCGCGCGGCCGCCCCCAGCACGCGCGCACGGTTGCGCGCGGCGTCCACCCGCTCCCGCGGCACGGCCGGGGCCCCCGCCAGGCCAAGCGGATTCTCTGCCTCCATGCCAACACCCTACCGCACAAGTGGACCCGCCGTCCGTTTCTTGCTACCGTCCGCTCCATCCGTAAGCGGACGCGCCGTCCGCTTACCGCCTCGTTCCCGCCCGCCACTCTCCCGAGGACCGCCATGCCGCACCTGCTCCACCTCGATGCCAGCGCCAGACGCCGCTCACTGTCCCGCGAGATCGGCGCGACGTTCGCCGACGCCTGGCGCCGCACCGGCGCCACCGTCACCTACCGCGACCTCGCCGCCGACCCCGTGCCGCACATCACCGAGGCATGGACCGAGATATGCGACAACCTCCTCGCGGACGGCATCACCGCGCTCGACCGCCTCCACGAGGGCGCCCGCACCCCGGAGCAGACCGCGGCCTGGCGGACCGTCCAGCCACTTCTGGACGAACTCCTCGCCGCCGACGTCGTCCTCGTCGGCACCCCCATGTACAACTACTCCGTCCCCGCGTCCCTCAAGGCGTGGATCGACCAGGTCACCTTCCCGCGCATGTCCCTGGCCGGACGCACCCTCGTCGTCGCCGGCGCCCGCGGCGGCTCCTACCAGCCCGGCGCCCCGAAGGCCGCCTTCGACCACCAGGCCCGCTACCTGGAGGACTTCGCCGCCGGGCGCCTCGCCATCACCGACGTCCGCCTCCTGCACGCCGAACTCGCCAACTCCCGCGTCGACCCCCGCCTCGCCGACCACCGGGCCGCCCACCGAACGAGCCTCACCCGGGCCCTGGACGAAGCCCGCGCCCTCGGCCGCCACCTCGCCACCGCGGCCACCCCGTGAACTGGCTCTACCTCGCCCTGGCCGGCGCGGTCGAGATCGCCTGGTCCCAGAGCAACAGGCCGACCCAGCACTTCACCCGGCCCCTGCCGACCCTGGTCTGCTTCGCCCTCGCGGCCGGCTCCGTCTACCTGCTCACCCTCGCCATGCGCACCATCCCCGTCGGCACCGCGTACGCCGTCTTCACCGGCATCGGAGCCGTCGGCGTCGGCACCCTCGGCGCCGTCGTCCACCGCGACCCCGTCACCCCGCTGCGCGTCACCGCCCTGGTGCTCATCGTCGGCGGCATCGTGCTGGCCCGCCTCGCCGCCCCCCACGACTGACCCCGTGCGGACCTCCGCAGCCGCGGGCCCGCGGACGCCCGCGCCACCCTCCCAGACGAGCACGCGGTCGGGTCGAAGCGGACCCGGATCGTCAGGCCGCCGCCTTCCGCGTTCGCGCTCGCCGTCGCGCCGTGGGCGCGCGCGATGGAGTCGAGGGTCGACAGCCCCCGGCCCACGCCGCCGCCCGGGGTGCGGGTGTGCTCGGTCGGCCCGGTGCGGACCCCCACCCGGCCGCCGGGGACGTTGTGGCGTACGGCGTTGGCGAGCAGGTTGTGCAGGAGCCGGTCCAGGCACCCTCCTGCCGCGGACCCTCCGATCATGACGCCCGTCGCGCCGGGACGTGCGGCGCGCCACGAGCGCTGCGCCGGTGCCGGGGGGCGGCCGCCTCGGGCGGCGAGCGGCCGATGCGCGTCGGTGCGGGTCAGGAGAGGCGGCCGGCCGCGGGCGTCGTCCGGCACTCCGGATCGCTGACGGTGGCCCGGATCCGGGGCCCGGGGCCGGTGAAGCGCACCGCGATGGCGAGGGTGTCGTCGAGGTGGGTGGCGCCGCTCAGCATGGCGGTCGCGACGAGATGGGGGAGGGACGCCGTCGGCCGGGCCCGGTGCTCCCGCACGGTGTCGAGCAGGCGCCGCTCTCCTTCCAGGACATGGCGGCGGCTTTCGGTGAGGCCGTCGGTGTACAGCAGGAGCAGGTCGCCGGGGTCCAGCCGGACGCCGAGGGTGCCCTCGCTGCCGGGGTCGGGGTAACCGATGCCGCGGCCCCGCGTGTGCAGATACCGCCCCCGGGCGCCGGCCGGGAGCAGCAGCGGCGGCGGGTGACTGCCGTTGGCGAGGGAGAGGTCGCCGGTGCGCGGGTCGATGCGCAGCAGCAGCACGGTGGCCATCGCGCCGACCTCGTAGGGGCGCAGGACCGCGTCGGCGCGGGCGATGACGCTGTCCAGACTGTGTCCCTCGGTGACCAGGGTGCGGACGGTGTGCGTGACGGTCACCGCGGTGCGGGTGCTGGTGACGCCGTGGCCCAGGGCGTCGACCAGGGTGATGTGAACGGAGCCGTCGGGCAGGACGAACCAGTCGTAGAGGTCCCCGCCGGTCGGCGCCCGCTCGCTGGCCGGTGCGTAGTGCACCGCGAGCTCCAGGCCGGGCACCCGCAGGGGACGTGGGCGCAGCGCCCTTTCGAGTGAGCTCAGCGCGGTCCCGTAGCTGGTGTGCAGTTCCTCGTTGCGCTGGTGCCACTGGTGGTGCAGGGCGAGCGCACCGTCGTTGGCGGCGGTCAGCTCTCCTTCCAGCGCGGCGTTGCGCACGGCCGCCAGGTCGGCCTCGGCGATGACGGCCCGGGTCTCCTCGCGGGCCAGGAGGCGCTCCTGCGCGCCGGTCAGGGCGGGGAGTCCCGGAACGCCGGTCCTGACAGCCGGTTCCGCCGGCCGGCCGGGAGAGGGGAGGGGCAGGCGCCAGCCGTGGCGGCCGCCGGCATCCCGTACGGGGGGCAGCGGCACGGGATCGCCGGACGTCACCTGGGTCAGGTACAGGTCCAGTTCGAGGTAGGAGGCGCCGGCGGTCCGTGCGGGCCGTGCGGTCAGGCGCACCGGGTCGCCCGCGCTCAGCGTCTTGGCGGCGAGTTCGACGGCGGTCGCGACCAGCCGGGCGCGCACCGACGGCGCCAGGCCGTGGGCCACGGCGATCCGGCGCACCGTGCGGCTCAGGGCGCGCTCGGAGCGGACGGTGAATCGGGGCACGGGACTGACCCCTCCGGTAGGGCCGGATCGCGAGCGCGAGTGCCAGCGTGTCGGCGATGGGGAGCGTGAGCGCCGAGACCGGGTGGGCGTGCGGCGGTGAGGCGGGCGGACCCGCCCGCATACGACTACGGAACGTTGCTTGACTGCCCGTAAAGGTTAACCGGTGACAACTAATCAGGGAAGCAGCGCCCGCCGGACCTGACCGAATCCTGACGGGGTGACGCGCCCTCGACCTGCCGGAGGGGGCCCCGACCCCGGACGTTCCGTTGCCCGAAGACAACACTTGTCGTTTGACAATCATCTGTCGAAGGCTGGACGCTGAAGCTGACGCACCGACAGAGGCAGGAGGCGGACCAGGCCCGGTGCGGGAGGGAAGGTGGACCTGTGGACCAGCCGGCACGCGGTCCTGTCTCGCCCCCCGCCGACGCGCCCCGTCCACCCGGCCACCGCCCGTCAGCCCGCCACCCCGCGGACGCGGACGCCCCGCCGCTGCGCGCCGGCGCCGCCGCACCGCGCGGGCCGGCGCCCGCGACGCCGTGGCCGCGAGCACACCGCGCGGTCAGGCCGGCTCCGACGCCGCCGAGCCCAGCCCGGCCCCGTCGCGCGTTTCGCGCGCCGCGGACCGAAGCGCCTCCAGACCGCGCGCCAGGGCGGCCTGGTCCCGGACGCTCATCCGGCTCACCGCGCGAGCCAGGGCCTCCTCGCGGCGGGCCCGGACTCTCGCCAGGTACGTCGAACCGTGCCGGGACAGCCGCAGCTCCAGCTCGCGTCGGTCCGCCGGGTTGTAAGCCCGTTCGATGTACCCCACCGCGTGCAGCCGGTCGCACATCCGGCTGACCGACGGCGCGGTGGAGCCGAGCTCTCCGGCGAGCGTCCGCAGATTGACCACTTCCGCCCGCTCAAGGACGTACAGCACCCGTAGCTGCGACGGGGAGAGCGGAGCGGTCACCGCGGTGTCAGCGCCCTGGGACCACAGCACCTCCAGCAACTCGACGACATCGCGTGCCGCGGACGCGGCACGCGCGGTGCCGTCGCCGTGCGACGCTCCTCCAGATCGCCGAGGCATGAGAACGCTCTCCTTGGTGTCATCCTCTTCAGAGAAAACCAGGCGGTAACCACGTCATGACCAGATTCACCGCGGTCGAGCGAGCCCTGCGCACCGCAGCCCCGCACGACTTCCTCCCGGTACTGCGCCAGGCGCTCGCCACGCACTACTCGGTGGTGGACGTCGAACTGCTGATGGCGGACTACGCGCTGACCATACTGCAACCGGTCACCACCCTCCCCTACACCAGGAGACCCGTCCCCGTCCACGGCACCAGACCCGGTCACGCGTTCGCGTGGCAGCAGCCCTGCACTGAGACGCAAGGAACCCACACCGTGGTTCACCTGCCGGTCAGCGTACGAGGCGACCGGCTCGGCATCCTCACCGTGACCCTGGACCCGGAACACCTCGACGAAGCCGCCCAGCAGGAACTGCTGGACGTCGCCCAGGTCCTCGGACACGAGATCGCCGTCGGTGAACGCGACACCGACCTCTACCTCCAGGCCCGACGAGCCAATCGCCTCACCCTCGCCGCCGAGATGCAGTGGCAGCTCCTGCCCGGCCGCACCTGCGTCCGCCCCGAGTACACCATCGGCGCCCAGCTCGAACCGGCCTACGCCATCTACGGTGACAACTTCGACTGGTCCACCACCGCCCACGACCTCACCCTGACCGTCACCAACGGCATGGGCGAAGGAATCGAAGCAGCGCTGCTGACCAACCTCGCCATCAACGCCCTGCGCAACGCCCGCCGTGCCGGGCTCTCCCTCACCGACCAGGCGTACCTCGCCGACCAGGCCGTCTACGGCCAGCACCAGGGCGCCCAGCACCTGTCCGTGCTCCTGCTGCGCTTCGACCTGGCCACCGGCGCCACCGAGATCGTCGACGCGGGCTCCCCGCGCATGTGGCGCCTGCGCGACGGCCGCGCCGAGCCCGTCGAACTCGAAGCGCAACTCCCCCTGGGCATGTTCGAAGACACCCACTACACCGCCGAACAGCACCACACCCGGCCCGGAGACCGCCTCGTCTTCGTCAGCGACGGCGTCTACGACGTCGCCTCCCCGGCCGGCGAACGCTACAGCGAACGCGCCCTCGCCCGCGCCCTCACCAGCACCCGCCTGCTCCCCGCCTCGCACGTCCCCCGTGCGGTGCTCCACGAGCTCACCGGGCACCGCGGCCCCGTCGACGCCGCCGACGACGCCATGGTCGTCTGCCTCGACTGGCGCGGCCGCCCCCTCGCACCGGGATCCGGCGAGACCCCGCCCGCCTAGCGACGGAGAGCCCGCGCCCCGGCGCGTACCGCACGGCCGCTCTCCGGGGCGCGAAGGACAGCCGGGGGGCCAGCCGCGAAACGAAGACAGCGGCTACGGCAGCGAACACCTCCGCACGGCCGGGGCGGCGGCGGGTTCGCTTCCCGCGGCAGGGGCACTCCGATCCGTCGAACGGTCCGAGGACGCACCGCTGCGAGCAGCGCGGGGCTGCGGGGCCGGCGACGACCACACGAAGGGGCGGAAGGCGATGACCACGGCACGCGAGATCATGACCGGCGGCGCGCAGTGGCCGACGTGGCCCGCTCGCTCGACCACCCGCAGGTCGGCCAGCTGCTGGAAGCCCTCTCCACCGACTGACCCACGACCCGCGGACCGGGCCGAAGGAAGCCGGTGCCGGAGGCGTGACCGCGACCGCCGCGGGCTCCGGGCAGACGCCGGGCGCGCCGGTGAGGAACGCGCCCGGCGCCGTCCTGCCCACCGACAGCCCCCCCGCTCGCCCCGCGCGGCCGGCGGACGCCCGGGAGTCGCGCCCGGCGCCACGCGGCGGCCGCCGTGCGGCATTGGGCGTATCTCCCGACATCCGCGTTAGCGCGCCGACCACAGCGGCCATGGCTGTGAAGCCCCCCTGTCCCTTGCCTGGAGGCACGATGTCCCAGTCCCACCCGATCAAGGCAGCCGCGGAGAAGGTCGCCGACGCCCTCGGCGTCGGCAGTGCTCCCGAGGGAGTCCCCGGCGCCCCCTCGCCCGAGCCGGCGGCCGTGGAGGAACCCACGAAGCCGCGCGGCCCGCTCCCGCCCAAGCCCGACCAGGGCACCCCGGAGACCGTCAGCCCCACCGGTCAGCCGACCGGGGCCGAACCGGCCCGCAACGCGCAGAGCGGCCCGTACCTGACCACCGCGCAGGGCACCCGGCTGCCCGACACCGACCACTCGCTCAAGGCGGGCGCACGCGGACCGGTCCTCCTTCAGGACCACCACCTGCGCGAGAAGATCATGCACTTCGACCACGAGCGCATCCCTGAGCGCGTCGTGCACGCCCGCGGGGCCGGCGCCCACGGGGTGTTCCGGGCCTACGGGACCGCTGAGAACATCACGCGCGCGGCCTTCCTGCGCAAGGGCACCGAGACGCCGGTCTTCGTCCGCTTCTCCACGGTGCTCGGCTCGCGCGGCTCCGCCGACACCGTCCGGGACACCCGGGGGTTCGCGACGAAGTTCTACACCGAGGAAGGCGTCTTCGACCTGGTCGGCAACAACATCCCGGTCTTCTTCATCCAGGACGCCATCAAGTTCCCCGACGTCATCCACGCCGGCAAACCGCACCCCGATCGCGAGATCCCGCAGGCCCAGAGCGCCCACGACACCTTCTGGGACTTCGTCTCACTGCACACCGAGGCCCAGCACCACGCCCTGTGGAACATGTCCGACCGGGGCATCCCCCGCTCGTACCGCACCATGGAGGGCTTCGGCGTCCACACCTTCCGCCTGGTGAACGCCGAGGGCGCGACCGCGCTGGTGAAGTTCCACTGGAAGCCGAAGCTCGGGGTGCACTCCCTGGTGTGGGAGGAGGCCCAGATCGCCGGCGGCGTGGACCCCGACTTCCACCGCCGCGACCTCGCCGACGCCATCGAGTCCGGCGCCCACCCCCAGTGGGAGTTCGGCGTCCAGGTCTTCCCCGACACCCCCGAGCAGACCTTCGAGGGCATCGACCTGCTGGACTCCACCAAGATCGTCCCCGAGGAGCTGGCCCCGGTCCAACCGATCGGGCTGCTCACCCTGGACCGCAACGTCGGCAACTACTTCGCCGAGACCGAGCAGGTCGCCTTCCACACCGGCCACCTGGTCCCCGGCATCGACGTCACCGACGACCCGCTGCTGGCCGGCCGGCTCTTCTCCTACCTGGACACCCAGATCACCCGCCTGGCCGGTCCCAACTTCAACCAGATCCCCATCAACCGGCCGCACGCGCCGGTCAACGACATGCTGCGCGACGGCTTCCACCAGCAGGCCGTGCACGCCGGTGTCGCCCCCTACAAGCCGAACTCGCTGGACGGCGGCTGCCCGTTCTTCGCCGGGGCGGACACCGGCGCCTACATCGAGGCGCCGGTGGAGCTGCCGGCCGCGCGCAAGGTCCGCGAGGCCCCGGCCTCCTACGACGACCACTTCAGCCAGCCGCGGCTGTTCTGGCTGAGCATGTCCCCGGTGGAACGCGAGCACATCATCGCCGCGTACACCTTCGAGCTCGGCAAATGCTGGGATCAGGCCGTCAAGGAACGCCAACTGCGCGCGCTCGCGAACATCGACTCCGAGCTGTGCGCCAAGGTCGCCGAGGGCCTCGGCCTGCCCGCCCCCGAGGCCACCGGGCCCCTGCCGGACGTGCGACCGAGCCCCGCCTTGTCCCAGGTCGGCCAGGAGTGGCCGTCGGACGGCCGGATCATCGGCATCGTCGCCGACGGCACCGCCGACGCCGACGGCGTACGGGCGCTGCGCGAGGAGATCCTGGCCGCCGGAATGGTCCCGCTGGTCATCGCACCCGCCGGCGGCAAGCTCGGCGCCGGCGGTGACGCCATCACGGTCCAGCGGACCTTCGCCACCGCCCGCTCGATCGAGTTCGACGCCCTCGTCCTCGCCGGCGTCCCCGCATCCGGCGGCGACGCCTACGGGGCCCGGGACGCCAAGGCCGGCGAGCCCGGACCGGCCGCCACGGCGCTCGACCCGCGTCTGCTCCTGCTGGTCTCCGAGGCATTCCGGCACTCCAAGGCCCTCGGCGGCTGGGCGGGCGCCGAAACGGTCCTGGAGGCGGCCGGCCTCGCCGCCTCCGCCCCCGGCGTGGTCATCGCCGACAGCGGTACGGCGGTCCTGACCGAGCTCACCCCGCTGCTGGCCCGCCACCGCGTCTGGGACCGCTTCCCCTCCGCGGTCTGAACCCCGGGAGGGGACACCCCCCAACGCCCGCGGCCCCGCCATCCGATGCGGAATCGGACGGCGGGGCCGCGGACGGACGGACGGCCGGCCGCCCGCACGCCGTCGCCGTAGACCGAAGCTCAGGCCCTGCGGCGCACGGCCGGGCCCTCCCGCCGGATGCGCGCCTGGACCCTCCCGTCGACCGTACGGGTGTCGAAGGCGGGCTGCGGCGCGGTGGCCGGCCCCCGCACGTTCCATCCGTCGTCCAGCCGGAAGCGGCTCCCGTGCCAGGGGCACTGGACGCAGCCGTCGGACACGGTGCCCTCGGACAGCGGTCCGCCGAGATGGCTACAGACGTCCGCCAGCACGTGCACGGCGCCGTCCGACGCGCGGACGGCCACCACCGGGACATCGCCGACGTACCGTCGCACCGGTCGATCCACCGGGAGGGAGTCGTGATCGGCGACGTCCTGCCAGCCGTCGGGCACCTGGTGCGGCACGGCCTCGGCGTGGTTGGCCCCTGACGCCTGGCGGTAGGCGAGGTGGCCGCCGACGGCGCCGCCGACGCCGACCACCGTCAGACCGGCGAAGCCGAGCACCTTGCCCAGCGCCGTCCGGCCCCTGACCCGGGCCAGGAACGACGCCGCGTACAGGGCGACGCCCGCGGCGTTGGCCGCCGCGTGCACCAGCCCGACCCGCATCTGCTGCCGTTGCAGCTCCGCCCAGTCGACCCAGCCCGCGACAGCGGCCGGGGCCGCGGCGCCCAGCCCGACGCCCACCAGCGCCGTGGCGGACGTACGGCGGTCGCCGGGCAGCAGGTCCAGCACCGCCGCGGACAGCCAGCTACCGATCGGCACCTGCACCAGCAGGGGGTGGACGGGATGGCCGAGCCAGCGGCCGTGCAGCGCGTCCCTGACCTGACCGGCGGGCAGGGCGTGCACCACCCGCTGGACGGCGTCCACAGCGCCGTCCAGAGCGCTCCACCGCTCCAACCGGTCCATGGCGGTCAGCACCCTTCCGGGCCCCCTCGCGCCGACGGTCCCAAGGGCGGTGCTGCTGGAGAAGCGGTCCGAGTCTGAGTCCATGGCGGTCGAGTAGCCCACCCGTCCGGCACGAAACGGACGAGAGCAGCGGCCGGGGCAAGAGGACGCCGGGACGAGGCGGGGAACGGCCCCGGACGCCGCCCCGTCGGCCCGTTCCACGAGGGGTCGCCCTGGCGCCCGGCCGGCCCGTCGGCCCGGGCGGCGACCGGCGTGCGCGGCGCAGGACCGCTGTGACCGGGGAGGACGACAGAGAGCACCGCCCGGTCCGACGTCTCGCCCGCCCGTCCGCCCTCCTGCCCTCCACCATCCGACCTGGCGTGCGGCGGACCCGGCTCCGGAGAATCCGCCGCCGCCACCGCGCGGGCGGACCCGGGCGCGAGGGATACGGCCACCCGACCCCGCCCCCGGGCCCGCCCCGCCGCTCGCTCCTGCTG
>NZ_PVLV01000383.1 GCF_002982015.1 Streptomyces solincola | reverse complement strand
GGCCCGGACACCGGTCCCGGCCCCGGCCCCGGACCCGACCCCGACCCCGACCCCGGACCCGTTCCCGGTCCGGACGCCGGTCCGCGCTGGTCGAAGGAGGGCTGAGCGATGGCAGCGGCAACCGCGGTCCTCCACTCCGAGTGGACCAAGATCCGTACGGTGTCCTCCACGGTCTGGACGCTGGCCAGCGCCCTGCTGGTCACCGTCGGCATCAGCGCCGGCCTGTGCGCGCTGACCAACGCCACCTTCTCCGAGCTGCCCGAACCGGAGCAGCTCACCTTCGATCCGGTGCTGGTCAGCTTCTCCGGGCTGGTCCTCGGGCAGCTCGCCATGGTGGTCTTCGGCGTCCTGGTGGTGGGCACCGAGTACAGCACCGGCATGATCCGCACCTCGCTGGCCGCCGTCCCGCGGCGCGGCGCCTTCCTGTTCAGCAAGATCGCCGTCGCCGGGGTGCTGGCCCTCGTGGTGGGCCTCGCCACCAGCTTCCTCTCCTTCTTCCTGGGCCAGGCGCTGCTGGGCGAGCACTCCACCACGATCGGCGAGGAGAACGTGCTGCGCGCGGTGGTCGGCGGCGGGCTCTACATGGGGCTGATGGCGCTGTTCTCGATGGGCGTGGCCGCCATGCTGCGCTCCACCGTGCTCTCGCTGGGCATCCTGGTGCCGTTCTTCTTCCTGGTCTCGCAGATCCTGTCCGCGGTGCCGAAGGCCAAGGAGGTCGCCGAGTACTTCCCGGACCAGGCCGGCAGCCGGATCCTTCAGACCGTGCCGAACGCGATGAACAGCGACGCCGCCGCCTACGGGCCGTGGGCCGGGCTCGGCATCATGGTGCTGTGGGTGGCGCTGGCCCTGGCCGGCGGCTATCTCGTCGTACGCAAGCGGGACGCGTGAGCCGGTAGCGCGCGACGGGCGGAGGGCGGCGGCCCCGCCGGCCGCCGCCCTCCGCCGTCCGCGCTTGGCCGGAACCGTCAACGGCTGGATACCCTCTTACCTCTTACGGGGGCCGTGGGTGATCGCGCCGCAGGGCCCGACGTCCGACGACCTGTTCGATGGGGCTGGAGAATGATCGAGGCAGTCGGCCTGACCAAGCGCTACGGCGCGAAGACGGCCGTGTACAACCTTTCCTTCCAGGTGAGGCCGGGTACGGTGACCGGCTTCCTGGGACCGAACGGTTCCGGCAAGTCCACGACCATGCGCATGATCCTGGGGCTGGACCGGCCCACCTCGGGGCAGGTGACCATCGGCGGCCACCCCTACCGGCAGTTGCCCAACGCCCCCCGGCAGGTCGGCGCGCTGCTGGACGCCAAGGCGGTGCACGGCGGCCGCAGCGCCCGCAGCCACCTGCTGTCGCTGGCCCAGCTGGCCGGCATCCCGGCCCGCCGGGTCGACGAGGTGCTCGGCGTCGTCGGTCTGCAAAGCGTGGCCAAGAAGCGCTCCAAGGGCTTCTCGCTCGGCATGGGCCAGCGGCTGGGCATCGCGGCCGCGCTGCTCGGCGACCCGCAGGTGCTGCTGTTCGACGAGCCGGTCAACGGCCTCGACCCGGAGGGCATCCTCTGGGTCCGCAACCTGATGAAGGCGCTGGCCGCCGAGGGCCGCACGGTCTTCGTCTCCTCGCACCTGATGAGCGAGATGGCGCTGACCGCCGAGCACCTGATCGTCATCGGCCGGGGCCAGCTCATGGCCGACATGAGCGTCAAGGACTTCATCTCGGCCAACTCCGCCGACTTCGCCCGGGTGCGCACCCCCGAGACCGAGCCGGCGCAGCGCGAGAAGCTGCTGTCGGTGCTCGCCGAGGCGGGCGGCCAGGTGCTGTCCGAGCCGGACGGCGCGCTGCGGGTGACCGGGCTGCCGCTGCCGCGGATCAGCGACCTGGCCCACGGCGCGGACGTGCGGCTGTGGGAGCTCTCGCCGCACCAGGCGTCGCTGGAGGAGGCGTACATGCGCCTGACCCAGGGCGCGGTGGACTACCGCTCGACCGACGACCAGAAGGCCGGGCTGATGCAGCAGCCGCCGCCCGGCCACCTGCCGCCGCCGCAGCAGCCGGTGATCCCGGAGGTGCCCCAGCAGGGCTGGTACGCCCCGCCGCCGCCCGGACAGAACCCGTACGCCGACGGGCCCGGCCGGCCCCCGGCCGCCGCGCCGCCGGCGCCGGGCACGCCCGCGCAGGCCCCCGCCGCCGGGCCGCCGCTGCCGCAGGCCCCTCCGCCGCCGCAGGTGCAGCCGGCGCCGCAGACCCCGCCGCAGCCTGCCGCCGCCCCCGCAGACTTCCGCAAGAACGAGGACCCCCGATGAGCGCCGCGTACCCGCCGCCGCAGCAGCAGTACACCTCCCCCATCCCGCTGCGCCGGGCCAACCTCGGGGACGCGCTGGCCTCCGAGTGGACCAAGATCCGTTCCGTGCGCTCCACGCTGTGGACGCTCGGCGTGATGATCGTGCTGATGACCGGCGTCGGCCTGTTCTCCGCCATGGTGGTCGCCGCCGTGGACGCCGAGGACGGCATGGGCGGCGACCCGGTGCTGGTGCTCGGCTTCACCGGCGTGCTGCTCGGTTCGCTCTGCGTGGTGACGCTGGGCGTGCTGACCATCACCTCGGAGTACGGCACCGGGATGATCCGCACCACCCTCACCGCGTGCCCCAGCCGGGCCCGGGTGCTGACCGCCAAGGCGGTGGTGTTCTTCCTGCTGGCCCTCACCGTCACCACGGCCACCGCCGCGCTGGTCGCCGTCCTTCAGACGGCCATCGTCGGCGGGGCGCCGGCCAGCGGCGAGGAGTGGCTGCGCGCCACCGTGGGCGCGGGCCTGTTCGTCGCGCTGCTCGGGCTGCTGTCGCTGGGCGTCGGGGCGCTGGTGCGGCACTCGGCCGGGGCGATCACGGTCATGGTCGGCATCATCCTGCTGCCGCTGGTGGCCGCGATGTTCATGAGCTACGAGTCGATGTACGAGGTGCGGGAGTTCCTGTTCCAGTACTCGATCCCCAGCCTGCTCGTCGCCGTCTACGCCGACTCCGGGCTGCTGGCCGAGGGCGGCCCACACGGCTGGACACCGCTGGCCGTCCTCGCCGGGGTGACGGCCGTCGTCCTGGCCGGTGCCTACCTGGCGCTGGACCGCCGGGACGTCTGACGGCGGCCTTGCCGAGCCCCTGGCCGAAGGCGGCCGCGAAGGCGGTTCCGAAGGTCGCTCCGGAGGCGGTTCCGGAGGCGGTTCCAGGGGCCCTTTCGGCCCGAGTACGATGATCCGACCTCGCTGAAGAGCCAAGGAGAACCGCCCCGATGCATGCCCGCCGCCGGACGCCCACCTGGGCCTGGGTCTCGGCCCTCACGGTGGCCGCCCTGGTGGCGGTGGCCGTGCTCGCCGTCCAGGCACGCGGCAAGGTCCCCGAGGGCGGTCTGGCGTCCGCCCGGCCGTCGGCCTCCCCCTCCGCCGGCTCCGCCGACGGCAAGTCCGGCACGCCCCGGCCGACGCCGAAGCAGGAGAACGCCGTCCCGGAGGACTCGGGCGAGGGGCGGCGGGTGGTCTACTCCCTCGGCCAGCGGCGGGTCTGGCTGGTCGGCGAGAACGAACTGCCGCTGCGCACCTTCGCGGTGTGGCCCGGCGGGGTCGCCCCGGCCGAGGGCGAGCACAAGGTGTCCACCCGGCGCGCCGCGGGCAACGGCTCCGACGGGGTGCCGGTGGAGCACGTCGTCTACTTCGCCAACACCGAGGGCGTCTGGGTGGCGTTCTCGCACGCGGCGGACGGGGCCGCGCCGACCTCCTCGCCGGAGGGGCGCGGCGGCGCGGTGCGCACCCGGCCGGCCGACGGCGAGGCGCTGTGGGAGTTCGCCGCCACCGGCACCCCGGTCCGCGTGGTCGGCTGACCACCGAAGCCCGCGCGCCTCAGTGCCGCGGGGCGTTCCTGGACCGCTGCACCCGGCTGGTGCGGCGGTCCTTGGCGTTCCAGCAGGCCTTGTGCCAGTGCCGGCGGTCGTCCACGCCGCCGTACTCGGGCCAGGCCACCACATGCGGGACGCCGCCGGGGATCTCCTGGTCGCAGCCCGGGCAGCGGTAGCGCTTGCCGCCCGCGGCCGCGCCGGCGACATGGCGGACCGACCAGTCCTCGCCCTGCCAGGACTCGCTGCGCTGGAACCCGCCGTAACGGTCCCCCGGCTCGACGGCCTCGGACCTCGACTGAGCGCCGCCTCGGGGGCGGCTGCGGCGCGGGGACACGGGTGCACCTCTCTCACAGCGCGTACGGACCGGCTCCCCCCAGCGTAAGGGCGGCCGGCGGGGGCGACGGCACCCGGGCAGGCCGGTGACCGGAGTGCGCGGGGGCTCGCGCGGCCGGTGCCCACGCCGGTCGGCCGCGCCGCCGATTGCCGGTTAATCGCACGAAAGTTGCCATCGGCCCGTTGCCTTTGGCACGTGTCAGGCGTTGATCCTGTCGGGGAGCCGCGTCGGCCGGTCAAGGAGGCAGTTGGCGATGCGCGTGGGAACTTTCGTACTGGCGGCCCAGTTTCCCGGTCAGGGGCAGGGCGAGACGCTGCACCGGGCGGTGCGGTCCGCGGAGGTGGCCGAGGAGGCCGGGCTGGACGCGGTCTGGCTGGCCGAGCACCACTTCGTGCCGTACGGCGTGTGCCCGTCGGCGATCACGCTCGCCGCTCTGCTGCTGGGCCGCACCCGCCGGATCCGGGTGGGCACGGCGGTGAGCGTGCTGCCCACCGCGCACCCGGTGGCGCTGGCCGAGCAGGCCGCGCTGCTGCACATCGCCTCCGGCGGGCGGTTCTCGCTCGGCGTGGGGCGCGGCGGGCCGTGGGTGGACCTGGAGGTGTTCGGGGCCGGCCTCGGCGCGTACGAGGAGGGGTTCCCGGAGTCGCTGGACCTGCTGCTGCGGTGGCTGCGCGAGCCGCGGGTGGCCGCGGACGGGCCCCGGTACCGCTTCCGCGAGGTCGCGGTGGTCCCCCGGCCCGACGAGCTGCTGGCGGGGCCGGAGGAGGGCGGCGGGGGCGGCCCGGAGACGGTGGTGGCGTGCACCTCGCCGCAGTCGGTGCGGCTGGCCGCCGCCCGCAACCTCCCGATGCTGCTGGGCATGCACTGCGGCGACGAGGACAAGGCCGCGATGACGGCGCTGTGGCGGCGGGAGGCGCTGGCCGCCGGCCGCTCCCCCGACGAGGTGGCGCGCACGGCCGCCCGCCATGTCTCGGCGGGGGTGGCGCAGCTCGCCGACCGCGCCGAGGACGCGGTGGAGAGCCTGGTGAAGTCGATGCCCGGGTGGCTGAGGCAGGGCCTGGACGCCCATGTGACGGTCGACGGGCGGCAGCGGGCGATGCGGGACCCGGTGGCGTACACCGAGCTGCTGTGCGCCCTGCACCCGGTGGGCACGCCCAGGCTGGCGGCCGACCGCCTGGCGGCCACCGCCGAGCGCACCGGCATCACCCGCTTCGCGCTGCTGGTCGAGGGCTCCGGCGACGTGGCCGCCACCGAGGAGAACATCCGCAGGCTGGGCGCGGAGGTGCTGCCGCTGCTGGCGTGACGGAGGCCGGGGCCCGCACCGCCCCGGCCTCCGTCCGTACCCGCCCGTGGCGCCGACCACGGCGCCGGTCGCCCGGCGCCCTCCCGCGGCGCGGAAGGCGGCAGCACCGTACGTCAGCAGTCGCGCAGTTCCGGCGACTGGTTCAGGAGCTGGGCCCGCACGGACGTGAAGCGGGCCAGCCTCTCGTCGACCGACGAGTCCAGCGGGAACACCGCGACGCGGTGGCAGTTCTGGAAGGCCAGACGCACGCCGAAGTGCCGCTGGAGCGCACCGCGGATCGCGTCACTCGCCAGCGCGCGCAGAAGCTGGCCGCGCGCCTGCTCGTCCGGCGGCGGCGTCTGGTTGTCGGCGAACGCGCCGCCGTCCACCTTGAGCTGGGCCACCAGATTGCTGATCATCTCCCATGCGAACGGCAGGGAGGTCCGGACGCAGTCGACGAAGGCGGCTTCGTCGACCTCGCCACGCTCGGCCTGTTCCAACAGCGCCGGCGAGACGTCGAGCGACATGGGTACTCCTCTCGGACCCCTAGGACCGGGGTCGAACGGGCAGGGAAGAAGGCACCCGCCGTTACACGGAGCGTGTACGCGCGGCAACCTCCTGCTTCCACGGTAAGCGCGCCGTCCGGACCGCACCAGGCGAACGGGGCCACAACCGGCCACGAAGAGAGGGGAGTTTGGGATGGAATCGCGTACGGCGGCGGGTGTCGAGTAGCGTTGCCGACCATGCGTCTCGTCATCGCCCGCTGCTCCGTGGACTACGCGGGCAGGCTCACCGCCCATCTGCCCTCCGCCCCCCGTCTGATCCTGGTCAAGGCGGACGGCAGCGTGTCGATCCACGCCGACGACCGGGCCTACAAGCCGCTCAACTGGATGTCGCCCCCGTGCACCCTCAAGGAGGGCGACGGCAGCGTGTGGACGGTCGTCAACAAGGCGGGCGAGAAACTGATCATCACGATGGAGGAGATCCTCCATGACTCCTCGCACGAACTGGGCGTGGACCCGGGGCTGGTCAAGGACGGCGTGGAGGCGCATCTTCAGGAGCTGCTCGCGGGCCGGATCGACACCCTGGGCGAGGGCTACACGCTGATCCGCCGCGAATACCCCACCGCCATCGGACCGGTGGACATCCTCTGCCGGGACGGCGGCGGGGCGACGGTGGCGGTGGAGATCAAGCGGCGCGGCGAGATCGACGGCGTGGAGCAGCTCACCCGCTACCTGGAGCTGCTCAACCGCGACCCGCACCTGTCCCCGGTACGGGGGGTGTTCGCCGCGCAGGAGATCAAGCCGCAGGCGCGGGTGCTGGCGACCGACCGCGGCATCGGCTGCGTGGTGCTGGACTACGACGCGCTGCGCGGCATCGAGGACGACAAGCTGAAGCTGTTCTAGAGCCTCCTGACACGGCCGCGGCCCCGGGCACCCTCCTTCGCAGGGGGCCCGGGGCCGCGGCCGTTCACGATGGCGTACGCCGGGCCGTGCGGCCTACTCCGTCGCCTCGGCCCCCGCCGTGTCGCCGCCACCGCCACCGCCGGCGGCGCCGGTGCCGCCCGTGGGATCGGTGCCCCCGGCGGGGTCGGTGCCGCCGGTCGGGTCGGTGCCCCCGGCGGGGTCGGTGCCGCCGGTGGGGTCCGTGCCCCCGGTGGGGTCCGTGCCCCCGGTCGGGTCGGTGCCGCCGGTCGGGTCCGTGCCGCCCGTGGGGTCGGTGCCGCCGGTCGGGTCCGTGCCGCCCGTGGGGTCCGTGCCCCCGGTGGGGTCGGTGCCGCCGGTCGGGTCGGTGCCGCCCGTGGGATCGGTGCCGCCGGTGGTGGGAGTGCCCGGGGTGGACGGGGTGCCGCTGGACGGGTCGGGGTCGCCGTCCGGGGTGCTCGGGTCGTCGGACGGGGTGGCCGACTCGGTCTCCGGGCGGGTCCGGCCGGGACCGGCGGTCGCGCCGGGCTCCCCGGAGCCGCCGGCGGACGTCCCGCCGGTGGCGGGCGCGGGGGCCCCGCCGCCCGGGTCGCGGGTCGAGTCGTCGGCGGGCCGCTCGGAGTCCGGGCCGGTGGTGCCGGTGTCCTCCGGGGCGGAGCGCTCGGTGGTGGCCCGGCCCGGTTCGGCGTTGCCGTCGCCGGAGGCGGCCCCGAGGGTCACCACGGTGCCGAGGACGGCCACCAGCAGCGCCCCGGCGCCGACCGCGGCCAGGTTGCGCCGGGCGCCGCTCAGCAGGGTGCGGCGGACCGGGGGCCGGCGGCCGGCCGGTGCGGGGGCGGGCCGGGTGGCGGCCGCGGTGTCGCGGCGCGGGGCCGCGGCGGCGGCCGGGGTGGCCGGGGCGGGCAGCGGCACGCCGGTTGAGGGCCGGCCGGGCAGCGGCGGCCGGCTGTGGTGCTTGGCCGCGGCGGCGCCGCCGTGCGGGGGGGCGGGGGGTCCGTCCTGGCCGGGCGGGGGCCGGGGTGGCGGGGGCGGGG
>NZ_PVLV01000382.1 GCF_002982015.1 Streptomyces solincola | reverse complement strand
GGTGCGGGCGGGCCGCCACTCGCTCCAGCGGACGCAGTTGCGGTCGGTGGGGTCGGGGAGGGCGAGGATCTGGAGGTAGAGGGCGGCGGCGTCCTCGCTCAGACCGTGCCGGGCGGCGGCCTCGGCGACCAGCCCGGGGACGCTGCGGGTGGGGTCCTGGGCGTGGCCGGGGCGGGTCTCCCCGGTGGCGCCGGCGGCGACGGCGCGGGCCAGGTCGTCGCCGAGGACGGTCCGCAGGGCATGCACCCCGCCGCCGGCACGGGCGCCGGTCAGCCCTTCGAGCAGCCCGAGGACGGGGTCGTCGGGGCCGGTGAGGGCGGCCGGGCGGAGCAGCACGGCTTCGTTCGCGCCGTACCAGGGGCGCAGGACGAGTGCCTCGCCGGCGGGGGTGAGGGCCTGCGCGGCGCTCCCGGCCGTACCGGTGCCGCCCGTGCTGGTGCCACCGGGGCTGCCTGTGCCGGTGCCGCCGGCGCCGGTGCTGCCGGCGCCGGTGGGGTCGGTGGCGGGCGGCAGGCCGTAGGCCTTGCGGATCTCGGGGGCCGCGGGGGCGCCCTTGTCCGTCCACGACAGGTGCAGGTCGAGCAGGAGCCCGGGGTCGGCGATCCGGTCGCGCAGGGCGGCGAGTCCTGCGGGCAGCGCGGCGCGCAGCGGGTGGCCGTGCGGGAGGTGGTAGGCGAGGGCGGCCAACGCCTGGACGGCCGAGGCGAGATGGCCGGGGGCGGGCACGGCGGCGGGATCGTCGGGGACGAGTCCGCCGTCCTGGCCGATCCGCTGGACGGTGGTGCGGCTCAGCCAGGGGGTGTGCGCCGGGTTGAGCACCGCTTCGGCCGTGCCGACCGCGATGCCGGTCAGGTGGGCGGCGACGTCCTCGGTGACGCGGACCCGGGAGCCGAGCCGCCGGTCCCAGAGGCGGGCGGCCGCGGCCGTGTCGGGGCCCGAGGTCCACAGCTTCTCGGGGTCCTCGGGGAGCAGTGCGGCCACCAGGGCGAGCTGGTCGGCCTGGTCGAGCGTGGCCAGCAGCTCGCGGCCGGACGCGTGGCCGCGGGACGTGAGCCCGGTCGCGGCCAGCGCCTCCGGGTCCGGCTGCCGGGGCAGCGCGGCGGTCAGGAGGGCGGCCTGCACGGGGCCGAGGCCGGGGGCGCAGGCGTCGGCGAGGGCGGTGACCGCCGCGGGCTGCCAGGGGGCGGCGCCCTTGGCGCGGACCAGCCCGGTGACGGCGGCGAGCACGTCGGCGGAGAGACCGGGGAGCCGCTCGGTCTCCTCCCGGAGCGTGAAGTGGGCGACGGCCCCGAAAGCGCCGGCCGGGTCGTGGTCGAGCGCCAGCCAGAAGACGTGCTCCCGGCGGTCGTCGTAGCCCCGCTGGCCGAGGATGACGACGGTCCGGCCGGCCCGGCGCAGCACCTGCCCCGCGCGCTGCTGCTGCTCGTACTTCTCGGCGAGCACGACCTCGCGGAGCCGGCCGGTCGGCGCGGCGAGGGGGCCTGCGGCGAGGGCGTCGAACAACTGGAGGAGTGCCTGGCGCTGGTTCTCGGGCAGAGCGGGCGAGGCGGCCCGGTAGGCGAGCGGACGCAGGGCCGTCAGGTGGGGCAGCCAGTCGACGCCCGTGGCGGGGACCGTGGCGGCCTCGCCGGTCCAGTCGCCGGTCAGGGCGTTGAGGCGTTCGGCGCCGGGCAGCGGCCTGCCCTCGGCGGGGCTGCCGGACAGGACGTGGTTGACGGCGCGGATCTGCCGCAGCGCGGTCCAGTGCCGGGCCGCGCCCCCGTACCAGCGGCGCTGGTCGTCGGAGAGGCCGGCGACGGCGCGGCCGAGGGTGTCGTCGTCGCCGTGCTCCGGGCTGAGGTCGGCGAACATCTCGGTCACGGAAGCGGCCTGCCCCTGCCCGGTGTCCGGCGCGGTGAAGGCGGTGGTGGCCTCGGCGTGGCGGACGGCCGCGCGGACGATGGCGGCGACGCCGGTCAGCAGGCGTACGTCGGTGAGCGCGGGCAGCGCCCGGGACACGGCGAGCCGGGCGACCTCGTCGGCGGTCGGACCTGCGACGGCGGGGTCGCCGGGCGCGGCCGGACCGGTGGCGGCGCGGCGGCCGGTGCTGGCCGGAACGGCGGCGGTGGCGGCCGGAACGGCGGCGGTCTGCGCGGCGGTCTCGGCGCGGTGCCGGGCGAGGGCTTGGGCGGTGGTACGCAGCAGGTCGGCCGTCTGCGCGTCGGTGAGGGCGCGCAGGGCGTCCGAGCCGCGTCGGTCGCGGGGCCGCAGCGCGTGCCAGAAGGCCACCGGCGGTACGTAGCGGGTGCCGGCGGCGAACTCGCCGCCGCCCTGGCCGGTCTTGACGTGTCCCAGCTCGCCGGTGGCGGTGGTGGCGTCGGCGGCGAGGAGGGTGACGCCGTGCCGGGTGAGCGCGGCGAGCGGGGCGGCGCCGGGCAGCTCCAGCGCGCCGAGCGGGGTGGCGGCGACGCCGCCGGGGGCGGCGGCCAGGGTGACCGTGCGGCCGTCGGGGGTGCCGGTGGTGGTGGTCCGGGCGCCGTCCGTCTCGCCCTCGGTGCGGACCCAGCGGCCCAGCACCGTGCCGTCGGTGCCGAAGGGGGTGCCCTCCAGGCCGGGCTGGAGCGGCAGCAGCTCGCAGGCGTCGTGGACGAGTCGCGCGCCGTCGTGCACGCCGGAGCGTAGGAAGGCGGGGAGCGAGGCGCGGCCGTGGGCGCCGGTCGCCGGGTCGTACTCCAGCCAGACGGTCCGGGTCGACTGCCGGCCCTCGCGCCAGTAGCCGGTGCCGTCGCCGAGGACGGGACGGCTGGGCGGCAGCGCGGTGTCACCGGCGTGCAGGGCGCGGGCTCCGGTGGCGCGGCCGCCGGTGGGCAGCGGCAGCGACGGGGCGCCGGCGCCGTCATCCCACCAGCGGGGCACCTGTCCCGCGCCGTCGACGCGGAAGACCTCGCCGGGCCGGTTCGACCAGTAGCCGAGCTGCTTGTCGTCGTGCCACCAGATGACGAGCAGTTCGCCGTCGGTGTAGCGGAAGAAGGGGCGCCGCCAGCGGTCCGGGGGGCCGGGGATGCGGAGGTCGTGTTCCAGGAGGACCGCGTCGGGGCCGACCACGACGGCCCGGCCCCCGCGGCTGAGGATCAGGGCGGGCCACGCCTCGCCGACGCGGACAGTGTCGCCGTGGTGCTTCTCGGGCGCTTCGGCGAGCCGCTGCCAGGCCTCGTCCAGGGCGGGCCAGCCCAGCTCGTCGAGGATGCCGGCGCGCAGGGTGCGGGCGAGCAGCGGCACGGCCTGGTGAGCGGCGACGCGGGCGGTGGCCTCGGAATTGACCCGCTCTGCGACGGCCCGGAACGGACGCAGCCGGGTCAGTGCGGCCCGCGCGCCCGGCAGTCCCTCGGAGCCGGCGAGCGCGTCGGCGGCGTCGTCCAGCCAGTCGTGCAGGATGCCGCGGAGCACGGGGTGGCCGGCGAGGCCGTCGAGGACCTGCGGCGTGGGCCGGCTCTCGCCGATGCTGCCGACGGCCCGGTGGAGCAGGCCCCGCAGGTGCGGGGCCGCGCCGAGGGCGGTGAGGTCGCGGCGGCCGGGCCCGGTGTCCTGGAGCCAGTTGTCGAGAGGCAGATGGGCGTCGGCGGGCGGCGCGGCGAGCGGGATGCCGGTGGCCACGCACAGGTCCAGCAGGTCCGGTTCCGCGCCGTTGCGCCAGCGGCCGGTGAAGAGGTCGACGGGGCGTCCGTCGGCGCGCAGCCGGTCCGCCATGCGGGCGACCAGGTCGAGGGTGGCCGGCGAGCGGCGCGAGGCGACGGCTCCGTGCTTGCGGTAGGCCGCCCAGCGGCCCAGCCACTCGGCCGCGTCGACCAGGCCGCTGACGGGTGCCGCACCACCGGTGACCACGCCGGCCCCCGAGGAGGCGGCCGCGATGGCTGACGGGTCCCCCGAGGAGGCGGCCACGGCGGCTGACGGATTCTCAGAGGAGGCGGCCACGGCGGCGCCGCGCTCTGGGGCTGCGTCCGCGCCGGGCAGGGCGGCCGGGGCGCCGTCCTCGCCGGTGAGGAGGGCGGTGGCGCCGGTTTCGGCGAGGAGGGTCAGCCACCACTCGTCGTCCTCGACGGCGCTGCCCAGCTCCCGGGGCAGGATCTCCAGCAGGCGGACCCTGGTCTCGGGGCGCCGGCGGGCGAGGACGGCCAGGGTGGTGCGGTAGGCGGTCCAGAAGGTGCGCGGGGCGCGGACGACGGCGGGTGAGGCGATCAGGTCGGCGACCAGGGCGCATTCCTCGGTGACCCGGTCCAGGCCGGCCGCCTTGATCAGGCCGCGGGCGTCCTGCGGCAGCGAGGCGTACGGGGTCATGCCGGCCGCGCAACGCTCGACGGCGAGCTGCCGGTACTGCGCCCAGGCCTCGGCCGGTGCGAGCCGGCGGGTGAGGTCCCTGACGTGCTCCTTGAGCGCCTTCACGGTGAGCGCTCCGGCGAAGGCGAACTCCAGGAAGACCGCCCGCTGCCGCTCCTCGTCCACGGCCAGGCCGTGTACCCGCTCCGCTTCGCGGGCCTTGCCGAAGAAGGCGGCCGCGTAGGTGGTGTTGCCGTGCTGGAGGAAGACACGGGCGGCCTGCTCGTAGAAGGTGGGCAGGAAGTGCGGGACGGCGCGGCCCAGGCGGTCGGCGAGGGCCTCGAAGCCCTCCTTGGCGGCGCCGGCACGGGACTTGGCCTGCCGGGCCAGCCGCTCGACGTCCTTGACGAGGGCGAGGGCGTGCCGCCCGTTCGCCGGGTCGTTGACCAGGGCCCAGGCGGGGAAGCCGAGCGTCTCGCGGCGCACCCGGCCGACCTCGGGGGTCTCCGGCTCGCGGGCCAGGCCGAGGAACTCCAGGGCGAGGTCCTCGGCCTCGCCGAGGGTGCCGGGGACGAGGCGGACGACGCGGCGGTCGCCGAGTGCCGCGTGCGTGTAGCTGCGCGCGGTGAGGGTGTCGGCGTCGTCCCGGCCCGCGCCGGCCGCCGGGGGCAGCACGGCGCCGGACTCCAGCAGCACGGTCTCGGTGGCGTGGTCGTGGGTGCTCATGCGGCACGCTCCTCGTTCTCGATGTCGCGTCCGGCGTACAGCGCGGCCGCCATGCGCATGCCTTCCGACCAGGCGACGGGGCCGACCTGACCGAGCCTCAGCGTGCGGCCGGACCGGTCGGTCCAGGTCAGCGGGCCGGTCTCGGTCTCCTCGTAGCTGTCGTAGTCGCCGATCCACACGCGGGCCTCGGTGGGGTGGCCGTCCTCCAGGACGGGGCAGACGGCGTGGCCGCCGCGCACCCGGTAACCGAGCTGGGTGGTCCGGCCGTGCAGGAAGCGCAGCTCCTTGAAGGCGCCGCCCGCGTGGTCGTCGACGCTCCCGGCGTCCGGGTCGAGGCCCGCCGGCCGGTGCCAGACCTCGCGGAAGAGCTGCCCGGCGCGCTGCTCGACGCCCAGTTCGACGGCGAACTCACGCAGGTCCTCCAGGTCTTCGAGGAGGACGGGGTGGGGGATGCGGACGCGGGTGGGGCTGATGCGGACGGTGTCGCCGTCGAGGTCGACGAGGCCGATGCCGCGGCCGGGCTCGGCGTCGCGGAGGAATCCGGCGACCTCGCCGTCCTCGCCGGAGACGACCAGGTCGCGCAGGGCGGTCTGCCAGGCCGGGTCGGGCCAGACCCGCTCGACGACGGCGAGGGGCACCGGCAGCGAGCGCACCATCCACCGCTCCACGGAGTCGAGGCACTGGCGGTCGTGCCGCTCCAGCCATTCGACGAGCTGCCGCAGCCCGACCACCGCGGGATCGTCGGCGATCTTGGCGGGGACGGACTTCAGCCGCCGTCCGGTCGCGTTGCGGCACACGACCCTGCCCTCGTCGAGGGCGACTTCGTAGTCGCCCGCGGTCACCCACCCCATGTGTGCCTCCCCGCACCGTGCTGGTCGTTCGGAAGAAGAGCCGACCGTCCTCAAGAAGGGCTGGTCGCCGTCGAGAAAGGACTGATCGCCTTCACAGGGCTGATCGCCTTCGAGAAAAGCCGGTCGCCTTCGCGCGAAGAGTTGATCGCCTTCAGGAAGAAGCTAGAGGACGGCACTGACAACGCCCCGGCGAGGGCCCCGCCGAGAGTCCCGTCGAGGACCCGGCGAGGACCGTCGAGGGACCGGCGAGGACCCGGCGAGGGACCGGCGAGGACCCGGCGAGGGACCGGCGAGGACCCGGCGAGGGTCCCTCGCGAGCGCGGTCGAGCGCCTGGCGGGGCAGCCGGATGCCGAACTCCTCGGCCACCGCCGCCGGAAGCGCCTTCTCCGTGCTTTCCGCCGCGGCCGGGCCGTCGAGGAACCGCTCGGGGTCGGGTGCGGCAGGTGTGCCGCCGGTGCGGCGCACCGGACCGTCGGGGCGGGTGTACGCGAATGCCGTGTCATCGCTCATGCGTCGATGCCGGCGCCCGCCCCTGACAACGATGCCTGGCCCGCCGCTCGCGCGGGGCTCCGTCTCGCGTACCGGCCGATCCCTTGACGCGTATCCGGAGCGCTCACATACTGGCGGCCAAATCGATTTGGCCGCTGACTCCGCCCCCGTCTCGGGCGGGTCGCGGCCGAAACCGGAGCGAGCCGAACGGAGCTCGAACGTGCCCAGTCCCCACTCCGCACCCCGCATCCCCACCCCGCCCGACCCAGCCGTCGAACAGCCGTCCCGGAGGCCCGAGAAGGTCGGTCCGGACCGGCCGGCCACCCACCCGGTGGACGAGTCGCGGCCGGTCGGCCGGATCGTGCTCTTCGGCATCCAGCACGTCCTGGTCATGGCCGCCACGCCGATCTCGGCCATCTTCCTGATGAGCGCCACGCTCAAACTCGATCCCGGGCTGACCGTCGACCTGCTCGCGGCCGCGTTCGTGCTCTCCGGCGTCGGGTCGCTGATCCAGTCGCTGGGGCCCTGGAAGTTCGGGCCGAAGCTGCCGTTCGTGATGCTGCCGGGAGGCGCGCCCCTCATCCTGTTCCTGGCCATCGCCGAGCAGCACGGGCTGCCGACCGCGAGCGGGGCCGTCGTCATCACCGCCGCGTTCTCCTTCGTGGTGCTGCCGGTCTTCTCCCGGTTGCTGCGGTTCTTCCCCGCCCTGGTCATCGGGACGATGATCGTGATCGTCGGGGTGAACCTGGTGAAGGTCGGAGCGGTGCTCGTCACCGGCCGGCCCGGCCAGCCGGGGTTCGCCGACCCGGCCAACCTGGTGCTCGGACTGGCGACCATCGGCTTCACCGTGGCGTTCTACTGGCTGTTCACCGGGGTGCTGCGGCAACTGGCCGTCATGCTGGGCCTGATCGCCGGCACCGTGCTCGCGTTCCTGCTCGGCGGCGTCGACTTCGGGTCGGCGGCGGAGGGCGGGCTGGTCCACCTCCCGCAGGCCCTGCCGTTCGGCACGCCGGAGTTCAACGTGGTCGCCGCGCTCCCCCTGATGCTGTACAGCCTGGCGTCGATGGCGGAGGCCACCGGCCAGACGGTGATCAACGCGGAGGCCGTGGGCAAGGAGATCGACCAGCGGCGGGACGTACCCAAGACCATCCGCGGCGACGCCTTCACCTCGCTGTTCGGCGGCTTCTTCGGGCTGCCGCTGATGGTGACCAGCGGCGAGAACATCGGCATCGTGCGGGTCACCGGCGTCCGCAGCCGCTATGTGACCGCGGCCGCGGGGGTGGTGCTGATCGTCATCGGCTTCCTCGCCCCGATCACCCGGGCGATCAGCGTCATCCCGTCGGCGGTCGTGGGCGGCACCGCGATGGTGGTGTTCGCCGTGATCACCGTGCTGGGCGTCCAGATGCTCGGCCGCTCCGGCCGGCTCGACCGCCACACCGACACCTTCATCTGCGCGGTGGCGCTGGCGCTCGGCCTGCTGCCGATCCTGATCCCCGGCGTGTACGGCGGGCTGCCCGCGAACGTTCGGATCCTGCTGGAGAGCGGGGTCGCCGTCGGCGCGGCCACCGCCGCCGTCCTGAACGTCCTCTTCCACCACGTCCGGCTCCCCTGGTCGGCGCGGCCGGCGGGGCACGCGGCGGACCGGGCGACCGAGCCGGACGGGGGCGCCCCCGCACGTGCCGGCACACCTGCCGAAGTCCCCGTCCCCACCCGTACCGAAAGCGAACGATGAGCGACTGCGACCTCACACCCGACCGGCTGCGCGACCATGCGGGCCCGCTGCTCCTGGTCCCCGACGCAGTGCTGGCCCCCGACGGGCCGTGGGAGGGCCACGCGGCGGTCGTCGCGGGCGGCGTCTTCCGCGCGGTCGGGCCGGCCGGGAAGCTGGAGCGGGAGCACCCGCACCTCACGCCCCTGCGGTTGCCCGGACACCTGCTGCTGCCCGGCTTCGTCGACGCCCACCACCACCTGACCCAGAGCTTCGGCGCGGCCCTCGCCTTCGGTGAACCCTCGGAGATCTTCCGCCGGGTGTGGGTGCCGCTGGAAGGCGCGCTGGACGAGGAGGCGGTGTACGTCGCGGCCAAGCTGGCGGCGCTGGAGTCACTGCGCGGCGGCTTCACCACCGTGGCCGAGGCCGGCACCCGGGCGCCGGTCGACGTGGAGCTGGTGGCGGCCGCCACCCGGGACGCGGGCATCCGCTGCGTGCTCGGGCTGATCTGCAACGACGACAACGACGGGGACGGGACCGGGGACACCGGTGCGATGCTGGCCGAGGCGGAGAAGCACCTGGCCCGGTACGCGGGCGAGGAGCTGGTCCATCCGTCCCTGGCCGTGTCCGTCCCCGAGGCGGCGACCGACAGGCTGCTGACCCGTACCGCGCGGATGGCCGCCGAGGCCGGGGCGATCGTGCAGATGCACGTCAACGAGCATCTCGCCGCCGTGGAGCGCTCGCTGGTCCGGCACGGGCTGCGCCCGCTGGAGTACCTGCACCGACTGGGGGCGCTGGGGCCGCAGTTGCTGGCCGCGCACGCCACCCTGCTCACCCCCCGGGAGGTCGGGCTGCTGGCCTCCACCGGGGCGGCCGTCAGCTACAACCCGGTGGCCAGTGCCTGGAAGGGCAACGCCGTCGCCCCCGCGACCACCCTGGCCGAGCGGGGCGTGCGGTTCGGGCTCGGCACGGACGGCACCCGGGGCGACGCCTTCCGGCTCGCCGACGCCGCCGAGTTCGCCCAGCGCATCGCGTACGGCCTGGCCACCGGCGACTCCTCGTGCGGCGGCGGCTGGACGTGGCTGGACCGCGGCTCCCGGGGCGGCGCGGACGCGGTCGGTCTCGGCGCGCGCACCGGGCGGATCGCCGAGGGCGCCGCCGCGGACTTCCTGCTGGTGGACGCCACCGCGCCGGAGACGGCGCTCTCCGCGGACCTGCCGTGGGAGCTGGTACGCCGGGCCAACCGCGACCAGATCCGGGCGGTGTTCACCGCCGGCAGGCTGCGGCTGTGGCAGGGCTGGCCGGTCGACTGGGACGGTCCGGCGCTGGTGGCCCGCGCGGCCGAGCTGGCCCGGGAGGTGAGACTGCGGGCCCCGGTGGTCCGCGCCCATCCGGTGTCGGCCGACGCCTGGGCGGTGCGGCCGTGACCGGGCAGACCATCGCCGTACTGGCCTGCACCGTCGCCGTCGCGGCCTTCGTCCAGGGCGCGAGCGGGCTGGGCTTCGCCCTGATCGTCGCGCCGGTGGCCGGACTGCTCGACCCGGGGCTGGTACCGGTGTTCGTGCTGGCGTCGATGATCCCGCTGAATCTGTACGTCGCGTGGCGCGAGCGCGCCTCGCTCGACCTGCGGGGCGCGGGCTGGATCACGGCGGCCCGGCTGGCGGCCACCCCGGGCGGGCTGATGCTGCTGTGGGTGATCCCCGACCGGCGGCTCGGTCTGTTCGTGGGGGCGGCGACGGTGCTGGCCGCCGTGGTGAGCCTGGCCGCGCCGGCGTTCCGGCCCGGGCGCGGCGCGTACCTGGGCGCGGGGGTGGTCACCGGGCTGACGGAGACGGCGACGGGCGTCGGCGGCCCGCCGCTGGCGCTGGTCTACCAGCACCGGCCGCCGGCCGAGCTGCGGGCCACGGTCGCCGCGTGCTTCCTCACGGGTGAGGTGGCGTCGCTGGCGCTGCTGTTCGCCACCGGCCGGGGCGAGGTGGCCCAACTGGGTTGGGCGGCGGCGCTGCTGCCGCCGCTTGCGGCCGGGGCACTGCTGAGCAGGCTGGTGCACCAGAGGCTGGACGCCCGGCGGATGCGGCTGTTCGTGCTGGTGTTCGCGCTGGTCTCGGGCACGGTGCTGATGCTGGGGCTGTGAACCCGGCCCCGGAGACCGGGAGGGGCCCGGAGACCGCGAGAGGCCCGAAGACCGGGAGAGGCCCGGAAACCCGGATGGATCCGGAGACCGGGAGGGCCCCGGAAACCGGGAGGGCCCGGAGACCGGGAGGGGCCCGGAGACGGGGCCCCGGTCACCGGGCGGGAGTGTCCGCCGGGGCCGCGGCTCAGGGCCGGGGCGGCGGGCGGCGCAGCGAGGAGGCCCGGGGCACCACCCGCGGCTCGGGCGCGGTGGCCGCCGCCGGAGTGGCGGCGGTCTCGCCGCGCAGTCGGGCGAGCAGCAGGTCGACGGCGTCGGCGGTGGCCTGGTCCAGGTGCAGGTCGACCGCGGTGAGCGGCGGTTCGCAGGTGCGGGCGCGCAGCCCGTCGTAGCGGGTGACGACCATGACGTCGTCGGGGATGCGGCGGCCGCTGTCGCGGACGGCCCGCACGGCCCCGACGGCGAAGGCGTCCACCAGCGCGCAGACCGCGTCGGTGTCGGGGTGCTCGGCGAGGAGCGCGGCGCACGCCTCGTACCCGGCCTGCTCGCCGCCCTCCTCGGGCGCAGTGGCGACGACCGGCGGCCAGCCGTGCGCGGCGGCGGCCCGGAGGTAGGCGGCGCGCGCATCGACGGCGGAGTGGCGCGCTCCGGCCCCGACGAGCAACGCGGGCCGCCGGGCGCCCTGTTCGCGCAGATGGGCCAGGAGCAGGTCGGCGACCGGGCCGCCGTGCAGGTCGACGTACGGGGAGTCGTCGCCCTCCGCGGTGGGGCGGCCGAGCGCCACATAGGGCAGGCCGCGCTCGCGGAGCTGCGCCACGGCCGCGTCGTCCCGGTCGGGCTCCACGACGATGGCGCCGTCGATGTCCACCGAGTACAGCGCGGAGCCGGAGCGCACCGGGGGCACCAGGACGAGGGCGTAGCCGTGCAGCAGCGCGCTCTCGGCGGCCGCGGCGGCGACCTCCATGTAGAAGCCCAGCCGGGAGGCCCCGCCGGCCACCGCGAAGGGCATGGAGGAGGCGAGCGCGATGGCCTTGGCCTCGCCTCGGCGCAGCCGCTGGGCACGCAGGTTGGGCCGGTAGCCGAGCTCGGCGGCGACCTGCTTGATGCGTTCGCGGGTGCGCGGGTCGACCTTGCCGATGCCGTTCAGGGCGTGCGAGACGGTGGTCCGCGACACCGAGGCGGCTCGGGCCACGTCGGCGATCGTCGGCGGCCGGGATCCGGTGCCGGAGGTGGCCATGTGCGGGTCGCTCCTCGCTCGCCTCGGGTACGGCGGTACGGCGCTGCTGGACGGGATCATCTTCGCCGACCGCTCCCGGTGGCGGGAAGCCGCGTCCCCCGGCGACGGAAGGCCGCGTGCCGCGAGGGGCGGGAAGCCGCGTCGCCCGGGGCCGGAGGTCCCGGTTCGCGGGGGGCGGTCGGGGTTCGGCGCACCCATCCGGATGAGCGATTCTGATTGCTTCGGGCGCGTTGGAAGCATCTATTGACACGAACTTGTCACCTCCGCCACAGTCGTCGCGCCGGCGATCCCGTACGCACCACGTCTGGAGCGACTCGTGATACGTGAAGTCCCCGAAGTCCCGCGCCGTTCGGTCCTCGGAGGTGCGGTCGCCACCGGGGCGCTCGCCCTCGGGATGGGAGCGCTCGGCGCGGCGCCGGCGAGTGCCGCGCCGGGTTCCGGGCCGGCCGAGCAGGCCGCGCCGCGGCGTCGGCCCGGGCAGAAGACGATGATCGGGGTGCCGTACGCCGTGCACCGGACGGTGCGGGTGGCGGTGATCGGCCTGGGCAACCGGGGCAGCGGGATGTCCGCGGGATGGGCGGCCGTGCCGGGGTGCCGGGTCACCGCGGTGTGCGACATCCGCGCGGACCGGGCCAAGCGGGTGGCGGAGGACCTGGTCGGGGCGGGCCGGCCGCGGCCGGCCGAGTACGGGGGCGCCGCGGACTCCTACGCGGCGATGCTGCGCCGGGACGACATCGACCTGGTCTACATCGCCACTCCCTGGGAGTTCCACTACGAGCAGGGGCGGGCGGCGCTGCTGGCCGGCAAGCACGTCGTCGTCGAACTGCCCGTGGCCACCGGCCTGGACGAGCTGTGGGACCTGGTCGACACCTCGGAGCGGACCCGGCGGCACCTGATGCTGGCGGAGAACTGCTCGTACGGGCGCAACGAGCTGGCCATGCTGAAGATGGCGCACGAGGGGGTGTTCGGTGACGTCACCAACGGGCACGGCGGCTATCTGCACGACCTGCGGGAGCTGCTGTTCTCGGACACCTACTACACGGACGCCTGGCGGAGGCTGTGGCACACCCGCAGCACCGCGTCGTTCTACGCGATGCACGGGCTGGCGCCGATCGCGGCGGCGATGGACGTCAACCGCGGCGACCGGATGACGACGCTGTCCGCCACCGCCACCGCGCCGAAGGGGCTGGCCGACTACCGCGAGCGGTTCGTGCCCCGGGGGCACCCCTCGTGGCGTGAGAAGTACGTCAACGGCGACCTGGTGACCTGCCTGATCGAGACGGCGAACGGGCGGGTCATCCGCGCCGAGCACGACGTCAGCTCGCCCCGCCCGTACAGCCGGATCAACAGTCTGGCCGGCAGCCGGGGCATCTTCGAGGACTACGCGGGAACCTCCGCCACCGGTGCGCGGGTGTACTTCGAGCCGGACCACTCGGGCCACTCCTGGCGGGACTTCGCGCCGTACCGCAAGGAGTTCGACCACTGGCTGTGGAAGAAGATCGGCGACGAGGCGGAGGGCGGCGGCCACGGCGGGATGGACTACGTGCTGCAATGGCGCACCGTGCAGCTCATGCGGGCCGGCCTGGTGCCCGACATCGACGTCTACGACTCGGCGTCCTGGTGCGCCCCGGTGCCGCTGAGCGTCCAGTCGCTGGCGCGCGGCGGCCGGCCGGTCGCCGTCCCCGACTTCACCCGCGGCTCCTGGGTGAACCTGCGGCCCGGACTGGACTCCCGGATGACGGAGATGCCGCCGGTCTGAGGCCACCGGTCCGCGTTCCCCCCTGCCAGAGACCAAGGAGTGAGAGAGGGGCGTGTTCTCGGTTGTGCTGCGAAGAGCCGGGGCCGTGGTGGCGGTGGCGGCGGCGGTCGCGCTGACCGCACCCGCGGCGGTCGCGGCGCCGAGGGCCGCGGCCGACCGCACCGCGGTGGCCGTCTCCCCCGTCGACCTGGACGGGCCGGCGATCTCGGAGGTGAGGGTCACCGTCGCCAACGCCGGGCCGGAGCGGATGCGGCGGCTCAGCGTGGGTCTGAAGGGGCCGGCCGGCTGGGCCGTGCAGCCGGCGGCGGCCCGGGTCGAGGGCGCGGTGCGGCCGGGCGCGGCGGCGAGCGTGGTGTTCCGGGTGCAGGTGCCCGAGCGCCGGCCGGGCTTCACCCTGCGGACCTTCACCGCCACCGCCTCCTACGAGGGCGGGGACGGGCGGGGGTCCGGCACGGGGACCCGGGTGGAGCGCTCCGGGGCGGTGCTGGAGCGGCTGTCCGACGCCTTCGACAACGTGGGGGCGACCAGCGAGAGCGACACTGCCCCGGGCGACTTCGACGGCGAGGGCAACAGCTTCTCGGCGCAGAGGCTGGCGGCGGCGGGGCTGTCGCCCGGCGCCCGGGTCGACGCCTTGGGCGCCGCGCTGACCTGGCCGGACGTCGCACCGGGCAGCCGGGACAACGCGATCGCGCGCGGACAGGCGGTCAAGGTCGAGGGGCAGGGCGGGCGGCTGGTGTTCCTCGGCTCGGGCGTCGGCTACGACGCCGCCGGGACGGCCACCGTGCTCTACGCCGACGGGTCGAGCACCAGTGGGGCCGTCGGCTTCCCCAACTGGTCGTTCCAGGAGGCCACCGCGCACGGGGCGACGCTGGTCGGCTCGACCGACGGCCGCAACCGCCCCGACGGGTACGGCGACGCGGGCGTGGCGTACCGGGTGTTCGCGCACGCGGTGGAGCTGGACCCGGGCAGGCGTGTGGCGGCGGTGGTGCTGCCGGCCGACGCGGGCATGCACGTCTTCGGCGTGGCGATCGCCCCGTAGGAGCGCGCGGGGAGCGGGTCAGACGCGGATGACCTCGATGTTCTGGGCGGTGAACTGGGCCACCACGTCGTCCGGCGCCTCGGTGTCGGTGACCAGGCGGGTGATGGCCCCGACCGGGCAGACCTGGGCGAAGGCCCGGCGGCCCAGCTTGGTGGCGTCGGCGACCACGATGATGGCGGCGGCCCGGTCGGCGATCGCCCGGTTCACGCTGGCCTCGCCCTCGTCGTGGCAGGCGGCCCCGAAGTGCGGGTGCACCGCGTTCACGCCGAGGACGGCGTAGTCCAGGGCCAGGTGCTCCAGGACGGTGGTGGCGAGCGGCCCGGTCAGCTCGTAGGAGCTGGGCCGGGCCACTCCGCCGGTGAGGACGGTCTTGATGTGCGGGCGCACAGCCAGCTCGTTGGCGATGTTGATGGCGTTGGTGACGAGGGTGAGCGCCTCGCCCTGCCCGGTGCCGCCGGGGTCGGCGCGGGTGGCCAGCTCCCGGGCCACCTCGCTGGTGGTGGTGCCGCCGTTGACTCCGACGATCGCGCCGGGCGGGATGAACGCGGCGGCGGCGCGGGCGATGCGCTGCTTCTCGTCGGCGCGGCGGGCCGTCTTGTAGCGCAGCGGCAGGTCGTAGGAGACGGTGGCGGCCACCGCGCCGCCGCGGGTGCGGGTGAGCAGTTGCTGCCGGGCCAGCTCGTCCATGTCCCGCCGGACGGTGGCGGCGGAGGCGTCGAGCCGCTCGACCGCCTCGTTGACGGAGAGGTGGCCCTCCTCGCCGAGCAGCTCCAGCAGCCTCGTCCACCGTTCGTGTGCCTTCATGACCGTCCCTCCGTACCCGCCGGACCTGCGGGAAAACGATACGACGGGGAGCCGGAGCCGGGTGCCGCGGAGCCGACGGCTCCGACAGAGCCGCCGCGGTGGGCAGGGTGATGTTTTCTGCGTGGATGTGGCACATTGAAAGCAGCTTCGCTCATGACTTGTCGTCGGTACTGTTCGACCACGATCCGCCTGGAGTGCCCGTGTCCCATGTAGTCGCAGAGATCGCCAGCCAGCCGGAGTGCTGGGCCCGGGCCGCGGCGGTCGCGGCCGGCGCACCGGCGGGGCTGCCCGTCCCCGGCGAGCGGATCGCGGTCGTCGGCTGCGGCACCTCGCTGTACATGGCGCAGTCCTACGCCAGGCTGCGCGAGGACGCCGGGCTGGGCGAGACCGACGCGTTCGCCGCCTCGGAGTTCCCGGCCCGCCGGGCGTACGACCGGGTGCTGGCGCTCACCCGGTCCGGCACGACCACCGAGGTGCTGGACCTGCTGCGGGCACTCGGTGGCACGACGCGGACCACCGCCGTCACCGCCGACCCGGACACCCCGGTGATGGAGGCCGCGGACGAGGTGGTCGTGCTGGACTTCGCCGACGAGCGGTCGGTGGTGCAGACCCGGTTCGCCACCACCGCGCTCACCCTGCTGCGGGCCGGGCTCGGCCTGCACGGTGAGCGGGTGGAGGCCGACGGCCGGGCCGCGCTGGAGCAGCCGCTGCCCGAAGGACTGCTGGACGCGCGGCAGTTCACCTTCCTGGGCGCCGGATGGACCACCGGGCTCGCCCAGGAGGCGGCGCTCAAGCTGCGGGAGGCGGCCCTCGCCTGGAGCGAGGCGTACCCGGCCATGGAGTACCGGCACGGCCCGATCAGCATCGCCGCGCCGAGCACGGTGACCTGGTCGCTGGGCCCGGCGCCCGACGGGCTGGCCGAGCAGGTGCGCGCCACCGGGGCCCGCTGGATCGAGGGCGGTCTCGACCCGCTGGCCGAGCTGGTGCGCGCGCACCGGCTGGCCGCCGCGCTCGCCGAGGCGCGCGGCCTGGACCCGGACGCCCCGCGCAACCTGACCCGCTCCGTCGTCCTCGCCGGCGCCTGAGCCACCGCCCCTCCCCCTCACTCCGCGGAGAGCCCGAGATGCCGCTGTCCACCACCGCCGAACTCGTCGCCGCCGCCGCCCGCCGGGGCGGCGCCGTGGCTGCCCTCAACGTCATCACCCTGGAACACGTCGAAGCCGTGCTGCGCGGGGCGGAGCGCGCGGGCCGGCCGGTCATCTTGCAGATCAGCGAGAACGCCGTCGCCTTCCGCGAGGGCCGGGCCGCGCCGCTGGCCGCCGCCGCCCGCGCGGCCGCCGAGAGCGCGCGCGTCGGCGTGGCGCTGCACCTGGACCACGTCAAGAGCGGGGCGCTGCTGCGCACCGCCGAGCAGTGCGGGTTCAGCTCCGTGATGGTGGACGCCTCCCACCTGCCGTACGCGGAGAACACCGCGGTCACCCGGGACGCCGCGGCCTGGGCGCACGCCCGGGGCATCTGGGTGGAGGCCGAACTGGGCGAGGTGGGCGGCAAGGACGGCCAGGGCCCGCTGGACGCGCACGACCCGGGGGCGCGCACGGATCCGGCCGAGGCCGCGCGGTTCGTCGCGGAGACCGGGGTGGACGCGCTGGCGGTGGCGATCGGCAGCAGCCACGCCATGACGTCCCGCACCGCCAGGCTGGACCACGGGCTGCTGCGCCGGCTGCACGGCGAGGTGCCGGTGCCGCTGGTGCTGCACGGTTCGTCGGGTGTGCCGGACGCCGAGCTGGCGGCGGCCGTCGCCAACGGGATCGCCAAGGTCAACTTCGGTACGGCGCTGAACGCGGCGCTGACCGGGGCGGTGCGGGCGAAGCTGGCGGCCGACCCGGAGGTGGTGGACCCCCGGCGGTATCTGGCCGGGGGCCGGGAGGCCATGGCGGAGGTCGCGGCCACGCTGGTGGGTGTGGTCTCCGGGGCGTTCGGGACCGCCGGGGGCGGAGACGGGGAGCGGCTGCCGGAAGCCGTCCACTGAGTCGGACCGGGCGGGTCCGCCGCCGGCGGTGACCTCACCGTGCAGGAAGCACGGCGAGGGGCGGCGTACCGCCCGGGTGGCGCGGACCACCCGGGCGGCGGATGGCGCCGGGTCAGGAGGCGGGGGTGAGCCGCCACATGCGGTGGTCCCAGCCGATGTCGGTGACGGCGTGGACGGTGAGCCCGGCGCGCTCGGCGAGGGCGGTGAGGTGGGCCTCGTCGCGGACGCCGGAGCCGAAGGCGCACTTGAGGCGCAGGTGGTGCAGCACGGCGTCGACGTCGTCGGGGTCGGCGGCCGTGGTCTGCTCGACCAGCAGCAGGGTGCCGCCGTCCGGGAGGTTCGCGCCGGCCTCGGCGAGGACCTGCACGGCGTCCTCGTCGGCGAGCTGCTCCAGCAGGCGGGAGACCAGCAGGACGGCGTCCGGGCGGGCGGGCACCGGGCCGCTCTGGGCGGTGAGCTCCACCCGCGGCAGGACGTCGGTGTCCAGGACCTGGTCCTGGAGGGTGCGCAGCGCGGAGGGCAGGGCGGTGATCCGCACCTTCAGCTCCGGGTGGGCCTTGACCAGGGCGTTGACGACGGTGGCGGAGCCGTGGCCGGTGGCGGTGAGCGCCGGGACGGACGCCCAGTCGTGGGCGCGGACCACGCCGGGGGCGATCCAGCGGGCCTCCTCCTCGACGGCGGCGCGGGCGGTGCCGGCCAGGTGCTCGTCCTGCTCGATGGCGGTGGCGAGCGGCAGCCCGGCGAGGGTGCGGTAGCCGGCCCGGCCGGTGCGCAGGGTGGGCAGCAGGCCGGCGAGGGAGGCGTCCAGGTGGGCTTCGGCGCCCCCGAGGTGGTACTCGTCGGCGGAGTGGTCGTCCTCGACCAGCTCCTCGCTGATCGGGGTGAGCCGGTAGCCGTCGGCGGCGTCGCCGGCCAGCACGTCGAGGGAGACCAGGTAGGTGAGGAGCGCGGCCAGGGTGGTGCGGTCGGTCTCGGTGGCCTCGGCGAGGGCGTCCAGCGTGCGGGCGCCGGACTCGACCAGCTCGAACAGGCCGATGGTGACGGCGGCGCGGATGGCGTAGCCGGGGGCGAGGTCGGTGAGGGCGTGCAGCCGCTCGTGGGCGTCGTCGTCCTCCTCCTCTTCCACGGCGACGGCCGCGGTGGCCTCGGAGACGGAGGCGGAGGCGGTCGCGGCGGGGGGCGCGGTGCGCCGCCAGTAGCCGGTGATGTGGGTGTGGTCGCGGGGCACCTGGCGTTCGGCGGCGAGGTGGCGGCGGATGCCCTTGAGGGAGACCGCCTCGCCGGCCACCCAGGCGTAGACGGTGCCGGGCAGCCACTCCAGGTCGCGCACGGCCTGCTCCAGCAGGTCGGTGGTGCCGGCCGGGGCGCCGTCGCGGGAGAGCCAGGTGATGTCGGCGTCGGCCCGGGTGGGCAGCTCCTGGCGGTGGCTGTCCTCGCCGATCTCGATGAGCACCTTGGCGCGGGTGCCCTCGGGCATCTCGTGCAGCCAGCGGGCGATGGCGGGCAGCGCGGTCTCGTCGCCGGCGACCAGGATCCAGTCGGCGCCCTCGGGGTGGCTGTGGGACATCTTGGGGCCGGCGATCCAGGCGCTCTCGCCGGGCTCGGCCTGCTCGGCCCAGCCGGACGCGACGCCGCCGTCGTGGCGTACGAAGTCGAAGTCGATCTCGCCGGCGGCCGGGTCGAAGCGGACCGGGGTGTAGTCCTTGGCGACCGGGCGGCCGTCGGCGGGCCAGTCGAGGCTGCTGGTGTTCTGCCGGGGCAGCACCAGGCGGCCTTCCTCGTCGGCGAAGAAGAACTTCACATGGTCGTCGAAGCCTTCGGTGCGCAGGCCCGGCAGGTCGAAGCCGTCGCGGTGGAAGGCGTGGAGCTGCTCTCCGCCGAGGGTGATCCGCCGCATGCCGGGGGTGAGGTTCTCGGCGCGCAGCACGGTCAGTTCCCGGAGGACGATGGGGAAGGTGACGACCGAACGGGGGCTGCGGGTGGGCATGGTGATGCTCCTTCGGACGCGGCGGTGGCAGGGACCGCGGCGGGGCGGGGCGGATGCGG
>NZ_PVLV01000381.1 GCF_002982015.1 Streptomyces solincola | reverse complement strand
GCGGGGCCGGGCGCGCCGGAGGGGTTCGCCGCGCTGGCGTCGGTGGATCCGACGATCCGGCAGGACATCCGCTATGCCACCGGGCGGTCCTTCGTGGGCGTCCCGGTGGACGGGTACGCGGAGCCCGTCTGTCTGCTGACGCGGGCCGCGGCTCGGGCGCTGCGCGGGGCGCAGCGCGGGCTGCTGCGGACGGGGCTCTCGTTGAAGGTGTACGACTGCTACCGGCCGCAGCGGGCGGTGGACCACTTTGTACGGTGGGCGGGGGATCCGCTGGACCAGCGGACGAAGGGCGAGTTCTATCCGCGGGTGGCGAAGTCCCGGTTGTTCGCGGAGGGGTGGATCGCCGAGCGGTCCGGGCACAGCCGGGGGTCGACGGTGGACGTGAGCCTGGTGGAGCTGCCCGCCGGGGCGGGCCGGGCTCGGTCCGCGCGGCCTGGGGCGCCGTGTTTCGCGCCGCGGTCGGAGCGGTCGCCGGACGACTCGGTGGACATGGGCACCGGGTTCGACTGCTTCGATCCGCTGGCGCGGACGGCGGATCCGCGGGTCGGTCCGGGGCAGCGGGAGAACCGGCGGAAGCTGGTGGCCGCGATGGAGGCGGCCGGGTTCGTCAACCTGCCGCAGGAGTGGTGGCACTTCACCTACGCGGCCGAGCCGAATCCCGGCACGTTCTTCGACTTCCCGGTGTCGGGCGGCTCCCTGCGGCGGCGTTGAGGGGTTACCGTCACCCGCATGGAGGGACAGCAGCAGGAGCGGCGGTCGTTCGCCTCGTACGAGGAGTTCTGGCCGTACTACGTGGCGATGCACTCCAGGGCGGCGACGCGGTGGGTGCATCTGACGGGGACGCTGACGGGGCTGGCGGTCAGCGCGTACGGGCTGGCGCGGGGCCGCCCGCGGTATCTGGCGGCGCTGCCGCTCATCGGGTACGGGACGGCGTGGCCGGCGCACTTCCTGATCGAGGGCAACAACCCGGCCACCTTCGGGCACCCGGCCTGGTCGCTGCGCGGGGACGCGCGGATGATCCGGATGATGCTGGCCGGGCGGGACGCGGAGCTGGCCGAGACGGCGGCCAAGTGGCTGGCGGAACACGGCTGACGCGGGGGCGATGAGTCCGGTCGGCGCGCGGGGTGCGGTGGCGGGGAGCCGGGTGGGCGACGGGGCCGCCCCGGCGTTCGAGACGATCGGCTTCGACGGCGGCGGCCCCACCTGGTTGTTCCTGATCGTCAGCCCCCCCCGGAGGGCGCGAGCCCGCGGCGGCGGCGTGGCGGGTGTCGGTCAGGTGGCCGCCGGGGCGGGGAGCGCGTCGGGGCGCGGGGCGACCAGGGCGAGGGCGTGCTCGACGACGCTCGCCAGCACCTCCTTGACCGAGTCGCGGCTGCGGGCGTCGCACAGCATCAGCGGGACGTCGGGGTCCAGGTCGAGCGCGGACCGGACGGTGCCGTCGGGGTAGCGCGCGGCGCCCTCGAAGCAGTTGACGGCCACCGCGAACGGGATGGCGCGGCGTTCGAAGTAGTCGATGGCGGCGAAGCAGTCCTCCAGGCGGCGGGTGTCCGCGAGCACCACCGCGCCGAGCGCGCCCTGGGCGAGCTCGTCCCAGAGGAACCAGAAGCGGTCCTGGCCCGGGGTGCCGAACAGGTAGAGGACCAGGTCCTCGCGGAGGGTGATCCGGCCGAAGTCCATGGCGACGGTGGTGGTCGTCTTGGACTCCACGCCGCTCACGTCGTCCACCGGGCGGCCCGCCTCGCTGAGGGTCTCCTCGGTGCGCAGCGGACGTATCTCGCTGACGGCGCCGACCAGGGTGGTCTTGCCGACGCCGAACCCGCCGGCGACGAGGATCTTGAGCGTCACCGGTTCCACCGGCGGCCGCCTGGGGCCGGCCGGGGCCGGCCTAGAGCGCCCGAAGGCCATTGATCACCTCACGCAGAATGCTCACGTCCGGCAGTTCGGCCGGCGGGACGGGACGGGTGACGTGGACGAGCTCGTCGTCGACGAGATCGCCGACGAGGACCCGTACCACGCCGACGGGCAGGTCGAGGCAGGCGGCGAGTTCGGCGATGGACTGCGGCAGTTCGACGCAGCGCTCGACGATCTCCACGTGCTCCGGTGACAGGGTCTGGTCGCGGCCCGGGTCGTCGGCGGCGGCTTCCGGGACGACCAGTGCGATGAGGTCGAGCTTGTGGCGGGTGGCGGTGCTGGTGCGGCCGCGGGTCATCGCGTAGGGGCGGACCACGGGTCCGGCGTCGGCGTCGAACCAGTGCGAGGCGCCGGGCGGCCGGCGGTCGCCGGGGGCGTCCGCGGACGCGTCCGGGTACGGCGGGGCCGCGTGCGGGGCGCCGCCGGGCGGGCCCGCGGGTGCGCCGCCGCCGGACCAGGGGACGCCGGTGCGGGCCGTCGGGGCGGTCCAGGCGGCGCCCGGGCCGCCGCCCGGCGCGCCGTCCGTCCAGGGGCGGTCGGCGGGCCACGACGGGTCGGCCGGGCCGTCGCGGACGGTGTCCGCGGTCCACGGCTCACCGGCCGCGGGCGCGGTCCACGGACCGCCCGGCCCGTCGGGGCCGCCGGCGGGATTCCGCTGGTGCCGGCCGGGGGCCGGGGTGGCGTCGCGGGGGTCCGCCCCGCTTGCGTCACTCATGACATCTCCACTCACCCTCCGGTGTGCAGACCGGTCCGCGGGGCGGTCGCCAGGTGGGCGCCGACCCGCTTGACCATGAGCGTCATCTCGTACGCGACCTGGCCGACGTCCGAGTCGGCGTCCGCGAGCACGGCGAGGCAGCTTCCGTCGCCGGCGGCGGTGACGAAGAGGAACGCCTCCTCCAGCTCGACCACGGTCTGGCGGACCCGGCCGGCGTCGAAGTGCCGGCCCACGCCCTTGGCCAGGCTGTGGAAGCCGGAGGCCACGGCCGCCATGTGCTCGCCGTCCTCGCGGGAGAGGTCCTTGGAGGTCCCCGTCGCCAGGCCGTCGCTGGAGAGCACCAGGGCCTTGCGGATGGAGGCGACCCGGTCGACCAGCTCGTCGAGGAGCCAGTTCAGCTCCCCGGTGGAGCCGGCTGGGTTCCCTGCTGCGGCGTTCGGTGCGGTCATCGACCGTTCCCCTCCGGTGTGGTTCCTGGTGCGGTGGTTCCTGCTGCGGGCTCGTCGGCGCCGGTGGCGGGCGCCCGGTCCGCGGCGGCCGGCTCGGGGGCGGACTGCCGGCGGCCGCGCTGCCAGCCGCGCTGCATGGCGGCCATCCGGCTGCGGACCTCCTCGGCGTCGCGGTCGAAGTCGTCCGCCGCCGCGGCAGGCCGGTCCTGCGCCGCCGGTCGGTCGCCGCCGGTCTGCGGCCTGCGCAGCTGGGGCGCGAGGCTGGCCTGGCGGACCCGGCGGGGCAGTCCGGCGAGGAACGGCTGCCCGGGGGTCTGCGGGGCGGCGACGTCCCCGTCGCCGGCGGCCGGGACGGCGTCGTACGGGCGCGGGGCGCTGTGGTACAGGCCCGGGGCGGTGTCGTACCGGCCCGGGGCGGTGTCGGTGTGCGGCCCGGCGGGGGGGGGTGTGCACGGGGTGGTGCTGGTCG
>NZ_PVLV01000380.1 GCF_002982015.1 Streptomyces solincola | reverse complement strand
GGCGGTGACGTCCACTACGCGCAGACGATGCTGGCCCAGCCGGGTCCCGGCGCGCCGGGCGCTGTGCCTCCGCCGCCCGGGGCGACGCCGCCGCCTCCGCCGGGTCCGCCCGGGGCGACGCCGCCGCAGGGCAACGACGTGCACTACGCGCAGACGATGCTGTCCCAGCCGGGCCCGGGGACGCTCGGCGGTCCCGGTGGGCCGGGTGTGCCCCCGGCCCCCGGCCCCGTACCGCCGCCGAACGGCGTGCCCGGCCCCGTACCGCCGCCGCAGGCCGGTCCGGGGCCCGGGGCCGTACCGCCGCCGCAGGCCGGTCCCGGGCCCGGGGGTGTGCCGCCGGCGTACGGCTATCCGCAGCCGTCGGCCGGGGTGCCGACGGTGGGGCCCGGCTACCAGGCCGTGCTGCGCTACCGGGCGCACGACGGGTCGGAGGCGCAGTTGATCCGGCGTTCGGCGCCGGGGATGCCGCATCCGGAGTGGCAGATCCTGCACGAGCTGCGGGCGATGAACGTGCCGCCGCAGGCGGTGCTGGAGCTGCACACCGAGCTGGGCTCGTGCGAGCTGCCAGGCGGGTACTGCGCGCGGATGATCCGGGAGACGTGGCCGCAGGCGCGGATCACGTCGATCGCCCCGTACGGGCGTGATCACGCGTCCCGGCAGCAGGGCATGGGCCAGTTGATCGCGCACCACGGCGAGCTGCACCAGGTGGCGGACGGGCCGGTGCGTCCGGCGCCGGTGCGGGCGCCGCTGCCGCAGGTGCAGCCGGTTCCGCCGGTGCCGCCGGAGGCGGTGGCGCAGGAGCTGGCCGGGGCGTTCGGGCCGGGGATCTGCCGGTTCGACCAGCGGCAGGTGTCCCGCCAGGGCGTGCCGGAGCTGGTGGCGCGGACGCTGGTGTGGGCGGGGCTGCCGGCGGACTTCGGACCGTTCTTCTGGGCGCAGCCGGCGCATCCGGTGGTGCCGACGCTGGCGGAGCTGGCGGCGCAGCGGCAGGTGCGTCCGGCGGCGGACGCCGGGTCGTATCTGGTGGTCGGTTCGGACTTCGGCCGGGCGATCTGCGTGCAGTACGGCACGGCGCACATCGTGGCGGTGCCGGTGGAGGCGGGTGCGGACGGGCGGGCGCATGCCCCGCAGTTCGTGAACTCGGGGCTGCCGGAGTTCGTGCGCTGCATGGCGCTGCTGGGGCGCATGTGGCGGCTGCGGTTCGGGCTGACGCCGGAGCAGGCGGGGCGCTGGACGGTCGATTTCCAGGCGCAGTTGGCGATGCTGGACCCGGCGGCGCTGGCGTCGCCGGAGAGCTGGTGGTCGGTGCTGCTGGAGCAGATGTGGGACGGGCTGCTGTAGGCCGCCGCTAGCGGGAATCGGTCACGGGGTGGGGTGTCCGGCCGGATCGGGTCGGGTGCCCTGCTCCGTACCGTGCGGGTGGGGCATGCTGGACGGGGGAAGGGAGCGCGTCGGACATGAGTGGTATAGGCGGTACGTCCGCGTTCGATCTGGTGTGGGGCCGCGGGTACCGGCCGGCGCAGGTGGACGGCGCGGTCGCCGAGCTGGACGCCGAGCTGCGGGAGGCCCGGCGGCGCGCCGGTGAGCTGGACGCGGTCGTGGCCGAGACGGCGGCGGAGGCGGAGCGGCTGCGGGAGCACGCGGCCGGGTTGCCGCCGCAGCGGTACGAGGAGCTGGGCGCCCGGGCGCAGCGGATTCTGGCGCTCGCCGAGGAGGAGGCCGAGGCGCTGCGGGCGCAGGCGGTCGCGGACGCCGGGAAGCTCGCCGAGGAGGCCCGGCAGGAGGCGGCCGGTCTGCGGGACGCGGCGCAGGCGGCGGGCGACGCGGTACGGGCGGACGCGGACGCGTGGGCCGAGAAGACCCTGGGCGCGGCCCGGGAGTCGGCGGAGGCCGAGCGCGCGGCGGCCCGGGAGGAGGCGGGCCGGGTCCGGGACGAGGGTGCGGCGGTGCTGCGGGCGGTGCGCGAGCGCGGCGAGCGGCTGTTCGCCGAGCAGCGCCGCAAGCACGGGGAGATCGGCGAGGCGGCGGAGCGGGAGGCGGCCGGCCGGGAGGCGGCGCTGACCGGGGAGCACGACCGGCTGCTGGCGGCGGCGGGGGAGAGGCTGGCGGCGGCCGAGCGGGTCCGCGCGGAGGCGGCCGAGCAGGCGCGGCGCACCGACGAGGAGGCGTCCGCCCGGGCGGACGATCTGCTGGGCCAGGCCCGGCGCGAGGCCCAGCGCACCGAGCGGGAGACGGAGCGGCTGCTGCGCGAGCACGAGTCGGCCGCGGAGGAGATGCGGGCCCACATGGCCCATGTCCGCAGCAGCCTCGCGGCGCTGACGGGGCGCGGCGCGGAGGAGTAGCCCCCGCGGGTCGCGGGCCGCCTTCAGCGCCGCAGTGGGTAGGCGCGTCAGCGCATGAGTGCCGCAGTGCCGCTGTGCCGGCAGTGCCGCTGTGCCGCAATGCCTCAGCGCTTGCTCGACTTGATCGACGTGTTCTCCGGGCTCCGCGGGCTCCCCGGCTCTCCGGCCTCGTCTGCCTGGCCTGCCTCGTCTGCCTCGCCTGCCTTGTCTGTCTCGTCTGTCTGGGCTGGCTCTTCGAGGACCGGGAAGCGGCGGGGCGCCAGGGTGAGCAGGACGAGGACGGCGAGGGCGCCGGCCGCGGCGGCGCCGAGGAAGACGTACTCCACGGCGGCGTCCACGGCGCGCGGGGTGAGCGCCGCCGCCGGATCGTCCAGGCTGCCGCCCGCGGGCCCGCCTTCGGTGAGGTGCGCGCCGAGGACGGCGTTGGCGACGGCCCCGAAGAGGGCTGCGCCCACGCTCTGGCCGACCTGGCGGCAGAAGAGCACCGAGGCGGTGGTGGTGCCGCGTTCGGCCCAGCCGACGGTGGACTGCACGCCCACGATCAGCGGCAGTTGGAACAGGCCCAGGCAGCCGCCGAGCAGCAGCATGATCAGGGCCGGCTGCCACGGCTCGCCCGGGTAGGGCAGCAGCGGGAAGGCGAGCAGGACCAGCACGGCGCCGGACATGCCGATGACGGCGGTGCGCCGGAAGCCGATCCGGGTGTACAGGCGGCTGGAGAAGGCGGCGGTGAGCGGCCAGGACAGCGTCATCGAGGAGAGCACGAAGCAGGCCGCGATGGGGCCGAGGCCGAGCACGGACTGGGCGTACGTCGGGAGGAAGACGGTCGGGGCCACCATCAGCAGCCCGAGGGCGCCGAGGGCGAGGTTGACGGCGGCGATGGTGCGCCGCCGCCACACCCAGCCGGGGATGATCGGGGCGGCGGCCCGGCGCTCGACGGCGACGGTGACGGCGGTGAGCACCGCGGCGCCGCCGAGCAGGGTGAGCGAGGGCACGGAGAGCCAGGGCCAGGCGGTGCCGCCCTGGACGAGCGCGGTCAGCAGCAGGGTGCCGGTGGCGAAGATGGCCAGCGCGCCGGGCCAGTCGATCCGGGCGGCCGCGGCGGTACGGGGCGGGGCGCCGGCGGTCGTGGTGCCGCGTCCGCCAGGGCGGGACGGTTCGACGAGGTGGCGGGCGACCAGCCAGAGGGCGAGCAGCCCGAGCGGCAGGTTGATCAGGAAGATCCACCGCCAGTGCGCGTACCCGGCGAGCAGACCGCCGAGCGCGGGGCCGGCGACGGCCGAGGTGGCCCAGACGGTGGAGAGCCGGGCCTGGATCTTCGGGCGCTCCTTGAGCGGGTAGAGGTCGGCGGCGATGGTCTGGACGGTGCCTTGCAGCGCGCCGCCGCCGAGCCCCTGGACGATGCGGAACGCGATGAGCGAGGGCATGTCCCATGCGGCGGCGCACAGCAGCGAGCCGGCGAGGAAGAGGATGATGCCGGCGACGAGGACGGGCTTGCGGCCGTAGGTGTCCGACAGCCGGCCGTAGACGGGGAGGGTGACGGTCACCGCGAGCAGGTAGCCGGCGAACAGCCAGGAGAAGACGGACAGTCCGCCGAGGTCGCCGACGATCTGCGGGACCGCGGTGGAGACGACGGTGCCGTCCAGGGCGGCGAGGGCCATGCCGAGCATGAGCGCGGCGACCACCGGCCCGCGCCGGCCGCCGGCCGCTCCGGCGGCCCGTTCCCCTGTGTCGGACACCCCGAGTCCTTTCCCTATGCAGCTAGTTGCCGGTTCACCCTCTCACTCCCTCTCCCGGGGGAGAAGAGCCGCCCGATCCCCTAGGGGCGGGCACCCGGAGCGCACCGGGGTCCGTTCGTCCCGCGGGAGGAGGGCGGCGGCACGGTGGCGTCTTTAGGTTGTCCTTAGGCGCCGGGGGAGACGCGGGGAATGGCGCCGAGGGCGGGGCCGGTCCCCGCACGGAGAGATGGGACCGGGGGGTTAACCCCCGGAAGAAGACACCGCCAGGCACCAGGGCGCCGGGGCGGTGCAGCCCGGCAGACTCGAAGCACCGGCAGGAAAGGGCCGACAGGCCGTCATCGACAGGCCGTCATCGCAGACCGTCTCCGACGGGCTGTCTCCGGCGGCTGTCACCGACAGACCCGTGTCGACAGGCCCCTGTCGACAGACCCCTGTCGACAAGCCCGTGTCGACAGGCCCGTGTCGACAGACCTGACCGACCGACGACCCACACTGACCCACTGAAGGAGACATACCGTGACAACGGCTGTGACGACCCCCAAGCACGGGGGTACGGGAGGGCGGACGGCTGTTGCGGCGCGGGCGCGCCAGGTCGTCAAGGCGTACGGCGCGGGGGAGACCCGGGTCGTGGCGCTGGACCACGTCGACGTGGACATCGCCCGTGGCGAGTTCACCGCCATCATGGGCCCCTCGGGCTCCGGCAAGTCGACGCTGATGCACTGCCTGGCCGGCCTCGACACCGTCACCGGCGGGCAGATCTTCCTGCACGACACGGAGATCACCGGGCTCAAGGACAAGAAGCTGACGCAGTTGCGCCGGGACCGGATCGGCTTCATCTTCCAGGCGTTCAACCTGCTGCCGACGCTCAACGCGCTGGAGAACATCACGCTGCCGATGGACATAGCCGGCCGCAAGCCCGACGCGGGCTGGTTGCAGCAGGTGGTGGAGACGGTGGGGCTGGCCGACCGGCTGCGGCACCGGCCCACCCAGCTCTCCGGCGGGCAGCAGCAGCGGGTCGCGGTGGCGCGGGCACTGGCCGCCCGCCCCGACATCATCTTCGGCGACGAGCCCACCGGAAACCTCGACTCCCGGGCCGGGGCCGAGGTGCTCGGCTTCCTGCGCCGCTCGGTGGACGAGCTGGGCCAGACGATCGTGATGGTCACCCACGACCCGGTGGCCGCGAGCTACGCGGACCGCGTGCTGTACCTGGCGGACGGCCGGATCGTGGACGAGATGACCCGACCCACCGCCGAGGCCGTGCTGGACCGGATGAAGGACTTCGACGCGCGGGGGCGGACGTCGTGAGCGTACTGAGAACCTCACTGCGCAACGTCCTGGCCCACAAGGGCCGGATGGCCCTGTCGGCGGTGGCGGTGCTGCTGTCGGTGGCGTTCGTCAGCGGCACGCTGGTGTTCACCGACACCATGAACACCACCTTCGACAAGCTGTTCGCGATGGGCGCCTCCGACGTCACGGTCAGCCCCGAGGGCGCGGCGACCGAGGACGACGACTCCGGGCCGGCGACCGGCCGCCCCGAGGCGCTGCCCGCCTCCCTCGTCGAGCAGGTCGCGGCGGCGCCGGGGGTGCGCTCGGCGCAGGGCGTGGTCGAGTCGATGAGCGTCACCGTGGTCGACTCCCGGAACAAGAACATGGGCTCCACCACCGGCGCCCCCACGATCGCCGGCAACTGGTCAGACAACGAGCTGCGCTCGTTCGAGATCGCCTCCGGCCACGCGCCGCGCGGCCCCACCGACGTGCTGGTGGACGCCGACACCGCGGAGAAGCACGGCCTGGCGATCGGCGACGAGCTGCGCACCATCGCCGTCACCGGGGACTTCACCGCCCGGATCTCCGGCATCGCGGCCTTCAAGGTGACCAACCCGGGCGCGGCCGTCGTCTGGTTCGACACCGCCACCGCCCAGAAGCAACTGCTCGGCGCAGAGGGGCTGTTCACCAAGGTGACGGTCGACGCCGAGGACGGGACCGGCCAGCGCGAGCTGAAGAGGGAGCTGACCGCCGAGCTCGGCGGCAAGTACCAGGTCCAGACGGAGGAGGAGGTCGCGGACGCCGGGCGGCAGGACGTCGCCGGGTTCCTCGACGTGATGAAGTACGCGATGCTCGGCTTCGCCGGGATCGCCCTGCTGGTCGGCGTGTTCCTCATCGTCAACACCTTCTCCATGCTGGTCGCCCAGCGCACCCGGGAGATCGGGCTGATGCGGGCCATCGGCGCCGGCCGCTCCCAGGTCAACCGCTCGGTGCTCCTTGAGGCCGTGCTCCTCGGCGCCTTCGGCTCGGTCCTCGGCGTCGCCGCCGGAGTGGGGCTGGCCGTGGGTCTGATGGAACTGATGTCGGCCGTCGGCATGGAGCTGTCCACCGGCGACCTGACGGTGCGCTGGACGACCCCGGTGGTCGGACTGGTCCTCGGCGTCGTCGTCACCGTGGTCGCCGCCTACGTCCCGGCCCGCCGGGCCGGCCGGATCTCCCCGATGGCCGCGCTGCGGGACGCCGGCACCCCCGCCGACCGCCGGGCCGGCCGGGTCCGCGGCGCTCTGGGGCTGCTGCTCACCGCGGGCGGCGCGGCCGCCCTGCTGGCCGCCGCGCGCTCCACCGACGCGGCCGGCGGCTCGCTGTTCCTGGGCCTGGGAGTGGTGCTCACCCTGGTCGGCTTCGTGGTGGTCGGCCCGCTGCTCGCCGGTGGCGTGGTGCGGGTGCTGGGCGCCGTCGTGCTGCGGGTCTTCGGCCCCGTCGGCCGCCTCGCCGAGCGCAACGCGCTGCGCAACCCGCGCCGCACCGGTGCGACCGGCGCGGCCCTCATGATCGGCCTGGCCCTGGTCGCCGGCCTCGCGGTGGTCGGCTCCTCGATGGTGGCCTCGGCCACCGACGAGCTGGACCGCACGGTGGGCGCGGACTTCATCGTGATGAGCCCCACCGGCCAGCCGATCGTGCCGCAGGCCGAGCGCGCCATGAAGGAGACCGCCGGTCTGGACCACGTCACCGAGTACCGGATCGTGGACACCGTCCTCACCGCGCCCGACGGCAGCCGGACCAAGGAGGGCCTGGTCGCCGCCGACCCGACGTACGCCGGCGACCTGCGGCGCGAGACCGTCTCCGGCACGCTGGCGGACGCCTACGGCGAGGGGGCCATGTCGGTCGGCAGCCTCTACGCCGACGAGCACGGGATCAAGGTCGGGGACTCGTTGACGGTGGCCTTCCAGGGCGGCGAGACCACCCGGCTGAAGGTCGCCGCGATCACCTCGGACGACGCCGCCGTGGACAAGGGCGCCGCCTACACCAGCATCGCCACCGCGGCGAAGCACCTGCCCGCCGAGAAGATGCCGAAGAACGTCATCCTGTTCGGCAAGGCGACCGACGGCCAGGAGGCGGCCGCCTACTCCGCCCTGAAGAAGGCGTTCGCGACCTACCCGCAGTACGACGTGCGCGACCAGACCGACTACAAGAAGAACCTGGAGGACCAGGTAGGCCAGCTCCTCAACATCGTCTACGGGCTCCTCGCGCTGGCCATCATCGTCGCCGTACTCGGCGTGGTGAACACCCTGGCCCTGTCCGTGGTGGAGCGCACCCGGGAGATCGGGCTGATGCGGGCCATCGGCCTCTCCCGCCGCCAACTGCGCCGCATGATCCGCCTGGAGTCGGTGGTCATCGCCCTGTTCGGCGCACTGCTCGGCCTGGGGCTCGGCTTGGGCTGGGGCGCCGCCGCGCAGAAGCTGCTGGCCCTGGAGGGCCTGAAGGTCCTGGAGATCCCCTGGCCGACGATCGGCGCGGTCTTCGTCGGCTCGGCGTTCGTCGGCCTGATAGCCGCCCTGGTCCCCGCCTTCCGCGCCGGCCGGATGAACGTCCTCAACGCCATCGCCACCGAGTGACCACGCGGTGAGCCCGCGGTGAGCTTCAGGGGCGCAGGGCACCGGACCCGGCTCGCACGGGGGTCCGGTAGGCGAGGGGGCCGGTCCACGGGGGGCGGGCCCCCTCCGCCGCCCGGCCCGCTGCCCGCCGCCGCCTCTCCCCGTCGCCCGGCCCGCTGCCCGCCGCCGCCTCTCCCCGTCGCCC
>NZ_PVLV01000037.1 GCF_002982015.1 Streptomyces solincola | reverse complement strand
CGCCCCCGCCGATCGCCCCGCCGACCGCGCCGCCCACCGCCCGGCTCGACGTGGCCGCCGCGGTGGAGGAGGTCAAGCGGCTGCTCGGCGAGGGCAGCATCGCCCGGGCCGTGGACCTGCTCGGCTCCATCCTCCCGGCCGCCGCCGCCGAGCACGGCGAGCGCTCCCCGGTGGTGCGCATCCTGCGCAAGCAGTACGCGACGACGCTGATGGACGACGGCCAGTACCGCCGCGCCCTGCCCGAGCTGCGCCGGCTCGCCGACGACCGGGCCGCCGAGGCCGGCCCCGGCGACCCGCAGACGTTGCAGTTCCGCTACGACGCCGCGCTCTGCCTGGAGCAGCTCGGCGAGACCGCCGCCGCGCTCACCGAGTACCGGGCCCTGCTGCCGTACCACGAGTCCACCACCCTGGCGCCCGGCGCGGACCTCTCCCGCGCCTTCGACATCCGCCACCGCATCGGGCACCTGCTGCTCGCCATGGGCGACCACACCGCCGCGCACCAGCAGTTGCAGAACCTCCTCTACGACACCGAGCGCGCCTACGGCCCCTACCACCCGCTGGCCGCCGAGCTGCGCCGCGGCCTGGACCGGCAGCGGCAGATGCGCGGCTTCTGAGGCCGCTGCCGGGCAGCACCCTCGGCGCCCCCTCGCTCGTTGGACCGGGCGCGGCGGTACGCCTGGGGCCCCCGGGACCGGTGGTGTCGAAACGGTGGCCCGCGCCCCGTCCGCTGCATACCATCGATCACCGCAAGGTCGTTCCACCGCCGCACGACCCACGCCGGGAGGCTCCTTTGCACCGCCGCCGTCGCACCGCCCTCTCCGTCACCGCCGCGGCCCTGGCCGCGGCCCCGCTGCTGGCCGCCTGCGGCGGCGAGGCCCACCCGGGCGCCGCGGCCGTCGTCGGGGGCGACCGCATCGAGGTCTCCGCGCTCCAGGCCCAGGTGCGCGACGTGCGCGACGCGCAGCAGGCGTCGCCCGAGTCGGCGGAGCTGATCCGCGCCACCGGCGACCTGAACCGCGAGAAGCTCAACGGGATGATCTTCGACCGGGTGGTGGACCGGGTCGCCGCCGAGCAGGGCGTCACCGCCAGCCGCAAGGAGATCCAGCAGACCCGCCGGGCGGCCGCCGCGCAGAGCGGCGGCGAGAAGCAGCTCGCCGCCATGCTGCTCCAGCAGCAGGGCGTGGCCCCCGGGGAGATCGACGCCGTGGTCCGGCGCAACGTCCTCATGGGCAAGATCGCCGAGAAGACCGGCGCCGGCAACGACCCGGCCGGCCAGCAGCGCCTCGCCCAGGTCTTCGGCGAGGCGTCCAAGGCGATGAGGATCGACGTCAACCCGCGCTACGGGGCCTGGGACGACCAGAAGATCCAGCTCGGCGACTACCGCGCGCCCTGGCTGCGCCAGGTCACCACCCAGCAGCCCGCCCAGCCCGAGCAGATGTAGCCCGCCCGCGCGCCCTTGTAGGTTTCAGGGGTGAACGCCGACACCCCCGCCCCGTCCGCCCCCGGCCGCATCGTGCTGCTCACCGCGAGCCACCGGGTCGCGCCGGGACTGCTGTCCTGGCCCGCCTGGGAGACGCTGCGCGGCGCCGACCGGGTGCTGTGCGCCGCCCCCGAGCACCCCCAGCTCCCGTACCTGGCCGAGGCGGGGGTGGCCGTGGAGGGCGGTGCGCCGTCCGCCGAGGAGGTGGTGGCGGCGTGCGCGGGCGGCGCGGTGGTCGTGGTGCTGGCGTCCGGCGAGGGCGACCGGGCGCTGACCGACGGCCTGGCCCGGCTGGCCGGCTCCGGCCGGGTGGCGATGCCCGAGCTGGAGCTGCTGCCCGGCTCCTACGACCTGCCGGGCGCGCGCCTCCTCGACCTGGTCGAGGTGATGGACCGCATCCGCCGCGCGTGCCCCTGGTCCTCCCGCCAGACCCACACCGGTCTGGCCAGGTACGCCGTCGAGGAGGCGTACGAGCTGGTCGAGGCCATCGAGGACGGCGACCGCGGAGAGCTGCGCGAGGAGCTGGGGGACGTGCTGCTCCAGGTCGTCTTCCACGCCCGGATCGCCGAGGAGCACGCCGAGGAGCCGTTCTCGGTGGACGACGTGGCCGGGACCATCGTGGACAAGCTCGTCCACCGCCACCCGCACGTCTTCGGCGACGCGCACGCCGAGACCCCGGAGCAGGTCAAGGAGCACTGGCTGCGCACCAAGGCGGCGGAGAAGCAGCGCACCTCGGTCACCGACGGCGTGCCCGTCGGCCAGCCCGGCCTCGCGCTCGCCGCCAAGCTCGCGAGCCGGGTCCGTACCGCCGGACTCGACGCCCCGCCGCCCGCCGGCGCGGGCCTCGGCTACGAGCTGCTCGCCCTCGCCGTGCGCGCCGACGCCGAGGGCGTGGACCCCGAGGCGGCCCTGCGCGCCGCCGGCCGTGCCTACCGCGACGCCATCCGCGCCGCCGAGGGCCTGCCCCCGGCCCGGGAGCCGGGACGGGGCGGCGCGGACGCCGAGGAGCACGACCAGGACGGGGACGGCGCCCGATGAGCACCCCCGCCCCGCCTGAGCTGTTCACCTGGGAGTTCGCCACCGACCCCTACCCGGCGTACGCCTGGCTGCGGGAGCACGCGCCGGTGCACCGCACGAAGCTGCCCAGCGGGGTGGAGGCGTGGCTGGTGACCCGCTACGGAGACGCCCGGCAGGCGCTGGCGGACCAGCGGCTGAGCAAGGACCCGGCGCACCACGACGAGCCGGCGCACGCCCGGGGCCGCACCGGCATCCCGGGGGAGCGCAAGGCCGAGCTGATGACCCATCTGCTCAACATCGACCCGCCCGACCACACCCGGCTGCGGCGGCTGGTGTCCAAGGCGTTCACCCCGCGCCGGGTGGCGGAGTTCGCGCCGCGGGTGCAGGAGCTGACCGACCGCCTCATCGACGGCTTCGCGGCGCGCGGCAGCGCCGACCTGATCCACGAGTTCGCCTTCCCGCTGCCCATCTACGCCATCTGCGACCTGCTCGGCGTCCCGCGCGAGGACCAGGACGACTTCCGCGACTGGGCCGGGATGATGATCCGCCACGGGGGAGGCCCGCGCGGCGGGGTGGCGCGGTCGGTGAAGAAGATGCGCGGCTATCTCGCCGAGCTGATCCGCCGCAAGCGCGCCGAACCGGGTCAGGAACCGGCCGACCTGATCTCCGGGCTGATCCGGGCCTCCGACCACGGTGAGCACCTCACCGAGAACGAGGCCGCGGCGATGGCGTTCATCCTCCTCTTCGCGGGTTTCGAGACCACCGTGAACCTCATCGGCAACGGGATGTACGCACTGCTGCGCCATCCCGTTCAACGGGCCCGGCTCCAGGAGTCGCTGGCCGCCGGGGAGCGGGGCCTGCTGGAGACCGGGGTGGAGGAACTGCTGCGCTACGACGGGCCGGTGGAGCTGGCGACCTGGCGGTACGCCACCGAGCCGCTCACCCTGGGCGGGCAGCGGATCGCCGCCGGGGAGCCGGTCCTGGTGGTGCTGGCCGCCGCCGACCGCGACCCGGAGCGGTTCGACGGGCCGGACACCCTGGACCTGGCCCGCCGGGACAACCAGCACCTGGGCTACGGACACGGCATCCACTACTGCCTGGGCGCGCCGCTGGCCCGGTTGGAGGGCCAGACCGCGCTGGCGACCCTGCTCACCCGGCTCCCCGACCTCCGGCTCGCGGCCGATCCGGCCGAACTGCGCTGGCGTGGCGGCCTCATCATGCGCGGACTGCGCACCCTGCCGGTCGAATTCACCGCTGCCGACCGACTTGTCGGAGATGCCGCGAGCTGACGCCGTGTCAACATTGTGATCTTGGCGTGATCTCCGCTGCATCGACTTGTGACTGACGTTCGAATGCCGCTACTTTCACGGACACCTCAGCAGTCACGCGAAAGGCAGCACCGCATGCGCTCCGGGAACGGTCGGCACCGACGACCCCGTCAAGCCCCCGCCATCGTCGTCGCGGCAGGGGTGACCGGATCCGCCATCGCCATCCCGCTGCTCGGCGCGGGCTCCGCCTCGGCCGCCGACGCCGCCACCTGGGACCGGGTCGCCGAGTGCGAGTCCGGCGGCATGTGGAGCGCCGACCTCGGCAACGGCTTCTACGGCGGACTTCAGATGACCCAGGAGACCTGGGAGTCCAACGGCGGCCTGTCCTACGCGGCCCGGCCCGACCTGGCCAGCCGCGCCCAGCAGATCGCGGTCGCCGAGCGGGCGTACGCGGCCCGGGGCGCCGCCGCCTGGCAGACCTGCGCCCCCATCGCCGGGCTCGGGCAGGAGCAGCCCGGAGCCGGCGCCCCGTCCGCCGAGGCCGCCCCGGAGCCGGAGTCCGCGCCGTCCGCCGAGACCCGGCAGGGCGAGCGGGACGCCGTGGCCTCCCCGGCGCCCGCCCCGGAGGAGGAGGCCGCCGCCGCCGACTCCGCCCCCACCTTCGGCCGGGACGGCCAGGGCGCGTCCGCGTCCGCCGACCCCGCCCCGCGGGAGTCCGAGTCCGCCGCCGGCACCGGCCGGCACCGGGGCCGGCCCGCGCCCGAGGAGAAGCCGGCCGCGGACGCCTCCGCCGACCCGGCCGCCCCGGCCGGCCGCGAGGAGCAGGAGCCGGCCGCCGACCCGGCGCCGCCGGCCGGCCGCACGCCGGCCGCATCCGACGCGGCGGAGGGCGGCCAGGACGCGGCGGACGGCCCCGCCGGACGGGGCGACGCCGACGCGGCGCACCCCTCGCGCGGCGAGAGCACCGAGCGCGGCCTGGCGAGCGCCGACCCCGGCGCGTACACCGTGCAGCCCGGCGACAACCTCACCGCCATCGCCCGGGAGCGCGCGCTGGACGGGGGCTGGAGCGCCCTGTACGAGGCCAACAAGGACACCGTGGGCGCCGACCCCGACCTGATCCTGCCCGGACAGAGCCTCGCGCTGACGGACGGTCAGCAGGCGGCGCAGGGGCCGGACGCAGAGGTTCCGGCGGAGGCTCCGGCCGAGAAGTAAGCAGTCGTTTGTCCGGTTCTGCGCCGGTGGGGCGCGAGTGAGACATGAGTCTCTTTGCCCCAACTGGCGCACAACGGGCGTCCGGTACGCCCATTGCGCCCGCTACCAGCGTGAATGCCCGTAGCGAGCGGGCCGTTAAGGGCGCATTGACCTCGATGTCCGTTTTTGATCTCGGGCCGGGTCTGTGTCTACGGTCGTCACCGCCTGCTCACCGCGGGCCCCGCCGACCGGAACGCCGAATCCTGCCGCCGGCCGTCGGGCACAGTCGTCGCGTCAAGCGCCGAAGGCAGGAGCGGGGGACCCAAGGTAAGTGCCGGCCCCGGACGCCGTACGAGTGGCGACACCACGCGTACGACCACCGGACCGGCTTGGGGTGAAGCCGCGTGACAGCGCGGCCGGGCAGCTCACTCGCCCGAACCCGACAGCTCACCTCGCAGGCGTCGGTGAGGAGATGACCCATGCTGTTTTCCGGCAAGGCCAAGCACCGTCGCCCGTCCAAGGCCGTCCGTTTCGCCGCGTTCGCCGGCATCACCGGCGCCGCCGTCGCCGCCCCGCTGATGGGCGCGACCGGCGCCTCCGCCGCCACCACCTCGGAGTGGGACCAGGTCGCCCAGTGCGAGTCCGGCGGCAACTGGTCCATCAACACCGGCAACGGCTACTACGGCGGTCTGCAGTTCTCGTCGTCCACCTGGGCGGCGTACGGCGGCACCAGCTACGCCTCCAGCGCCGACCAGGCGTCCAAGTCGCAGCAGATCCAGGTCGCCGAGAAGGTGCTCGCCAGCCAGGGCAAGGGCGCCTGGCCGAGCTGCGGCGTGAACCTGTCCGGCGCCTCCCAGCAGAGCGGCGGCGGCGAGGAGTCCGCCCCGCAGCAGCAGGAGCAGAGCCGGCCCCAGCAGCAGGCCCAGCCGCAGCAGCAGGAGCGCAAGGCCGAGCAGCCGACCACCCGCAGCCAGCAGCGCACCGCGCCGCAGGCCGCCCCGCAGCAGGAGTCCCCGTCCGGCTCGCAGTCCTCCGGCAAGGTCACCACCCCGACCGGCAAGAAGGTCGAGAAGGGTGACGGCGAGTACAAGGTGAAGACGGGCGACACGCTCTCCACCATCGCCGGCGACCAGAAGGTCGAGGGCGGCTGGAAGAAGCTGTTCGACCTCAACGACGACATCGTCGCCGACGCCGACCTGATCTACCCGGGCCAGCAGCTCCACCTGAGCTGAGCCAGCGAGGCCCCGCCGCAGGGGCCGCGGCCCCGCTCGGGGCCGCCCACCGACGCGCCTCCGGTGCTTTTCGCGGACACCGGCGGCGTAGCGACCCCGGTCCGGCTTGCTCCGGGCCGGGGTCCGTCATGCCCGGGGCGTCGGCGGGCGGCGGACCCCCGGGCGGTTAGGCTCTTGCCGCAGGGCCCCACCGGCCCCGCACACCGCGTCACACCTCGCGTCACATCCCAGAAGGAGATGCTCGTGCCGTCCATCGACGTCGTCGTAGCCCGGGAAATCCTGGACTCCCGAGGCAACCCCACGGTCGAGGTCGAGGTCGGCCTCGACAACGGCAGCACCGGCCGTGCCGCCGTCCCCTCCGGTGCGTCCACCGGCGCGTTCGAGGCCCTGGAGCTGCGCGACGGTGACACCGGCCGCTACCTCGGCAAGGGCGTCGAGAAGGCCGTGCTCGCCGTCATCGAGCAGATCGGCCCGGAGCTCGTCGGCTACGACGCCACCGAGCAGCGCCTGATCGACCAGGCGATGTTCGACCTGGACGCCACCCCGGACAAGTCCTCGCTCGGCGCCAACGCCATCCTCGGCGTCTCCCTCGCCGTCGCGCACGCCGCCTCCGAGGCGTCCGACCTGCCGCTGTTCCGCTACCTGGGCGGCCCCAACGCGCACCTGCTGCCGGTGCCGATGATGAACATCCTCAACGGCGGCTCGCACGCGGACTCCAACGTGGACATCCAGGAGTTCATGATCGCGCCCATCGGCGCGGAGTCCTTCTCCGAGGCCCTGCGCTGGGGCGCCGAGGTCTACCACACCCTGAAGAAGGTGCTGAAGGAGAAGGGCCTGGCCACCGGCCTGGGCGACGAGGGCGGCTTCGCGCCGGACCTCGGCTCCAACCGGGAGGCCCTGGACCTCATCCTGGAGGCCGTCAAGAAGGCCGGCTACGAGCCCGGCAAGGACATCGCGCTCGCCCTGGACGTCGCCGCCTCGGAGTTCTACCAGGACGGCTCCTACGAGTTCGAGGGCAAGTCCCGCTCGGCCGCCGAGATGACCGAGTACTACGCCGAGCTGGTCGAGGCCTACCCGCTGGTCTCCATCGAGGACCCGCTGTTCGAGGACGACTGGGCCGGCTGGAAGACCATCACCGAGAAGCTCGGCGCCAAGGTGCAGCTCGTCGGCGACGACCTGTTCGTCACCAACCCCGAGCGCCTGGGCCGCGGCATCGAGGAGGGCATCGCCAACGCCCTGCTGGTCAAGGTCAACCAGATCGGCTCGCTGACCGAGACCCTGGACGCCGTCGAGATGGCCCAGCGCAACGGCTTCAAGTGCATGATGTCCCACCGCTCCGGCGAGACCGAGGACGTCACCATCGCCGACCTGGCCGTCGCCACCAACTGCGGCCAGATCAAGACCGGCGCCCCGGCCCGCTCCGAGCGCGTCGCCAAGTACAACCAGCTCCTGCGCATCGAGGAGATCCTCGACGACGCCGCGGTCTACGCCGGCCGCTCGGCGTTCCCGCGCTTCCGCTTCGCGGAGTAGTGACGAGCACCGTCGCTTCGCGCAGCAGTGACGAGCACCGTCGCCTCGCGGACCAGCACGCACGGTCGCCACGAGGGCTGACGCCCTGAGCGGGCGGTCCGGCTGACGCCCGCTCAGGGCGGCGCACGCCGCCTCCTTCCGCACGTCCCCGGCCCCGGTCCCGTACCGTGTCCGGGGACTGCGTACGTTGCGTGACGTGCCGGGCGGACGCCGCCCGGCGGGGCGAGGGGAGGCGCGAGGGATGGCCCGGGACCGGTTCTCGACCGCGACCAGGCTGCGGCTGCTCGGTGAGCAGACCGCCGCCCGCGTCTACCGCTCGCAGACCCGCCGCCAGGACCGCCGCTCCCGGCTGACCGGCCGGGCCGCCTTCCTGGCGCTGGTGGTCTGCTCGCTGGTGGTGGCGCTCGCCTACCCGATGCGGCAGTACGTCTCCCAGCGCGGCGAGATCGCCGAGCAGCAGCGGCTCGCCGCCGAGGCGGCCGACCGGGTGGAGAAGCTCCGGGACGACAAGGCCCGGCTCCAGGACGACGCATATGTGCGCAGGCTGGCCCGCGAGCACCTGCACTACGTGCTGCCCGGGGAGACCGGCTACACGGTGATCGACCCCGACGCGGTCGCCGAGCGCCAGGGCGACCGGGGCGCGGCCGACCTCCCCTGGTACTCCAACCTCTTCGACGGCGTCGACACCGCCGACCGCTCGCCGGAGCGGTAGCAGCACCCGCAGCACCGCCACACCCCGAAGTACACAGAGAGTCAAGGCAGGCATGGAAACGCCCCCTCCGCCCACCGAACGCACCGAGCCCACCGAGGCGGACATCGCCGCCTTCGAGGCGCAGCTCGGACGCCCCCCGCGCGGCCTGCGGGCCATCGCGCACCGCTGCCCCTGCGGCAACCCGGACGTGGTGGAGACCGCGCCCCGGCTGCCCGACGGCACGCCGTTCCCGACGACGTACTACCTGACCTGCCCGCGCGCCGCCTCCGCCATCGGCACCCTGGAGGCCAACGGGGTGATGAAGGAGATGACCGAGCGGCTGGCGGGCGACCCGGAGCTGGCCGCCGCCTACCGGGCCGCGCACGAGGACTACATCGCCCGCCGCGACGCCATCGAGGTGCTCCAGGGCTTCCCCAGCGCCGGTGGGATGCCGGACCGGGTCAAGTGCCTGCACGTGCTGGTGGGGCACTCGCTGGCGGCCGGCCCCGGGGTGAACCCGCTGGGCGACGAGGCCATCGCGATGCTGCCCGAGTGGTGGGCCAAGGGCCCGTGCGTCGCGCCGGGCGAGGGCTGCCAGGGCGGTGCCGCGTGACCCGGGTCGCCGCCGTGGACTGCGGCACCAACTCCATCCGGCTGCTGGTCGCCGACATCGACCCGGCCACCGGCGAGGCGGTCGACCTGGACCGGCGGATGACCATCGTCCGGCTCGGCCAGGGCGTGGACCGCACCGGCCGGCTCGCTCCCGAGGCGCTGGAGCGCACCTTCGCGGCCTGCCGCCAGTACGCGGCGGTCATAGCGGAGCACGGCGTGGACCAGGTGCGCTTCGCCGCCACCTCCGCCTCCCGGGACGCCGAGAACCGCGACGAGTTCACCGCCGGGGTGCGGGAGATCCTGGGCGTGGAGCCCGAGGTGATCAGCGGCGACCAGGAGGCGGAGTTCTCCTTCGCCGGGGCCACCCGGGAGCTGCCCGGCTCCGACGAGTACCTGGTGGTGGACATCGGCGGCGGCTCGACGGAGTTCGTCGTCGGCCGGGAGCGGGTGCGCGCCGCCCGCTCGGTGGACGTCGGCTGCGTACGGCTGACCGAGCGGCACGTCAGCGGCCAGACGCCCACCGAGGCGGAGGTGGCCGCGATCCGCGCCGACGTCGCCGCCGCACTGGATCTGGCGGAGCGGACGGTGCCGCTGCGGGAGGCGGACGTGCTGGTCGGGCTGGCCGGGTCGGTGACCACGGTCGCCGGCATCGCGCTGGAGCTGCCCGCCTACGACTCGGCGGCCATCCACCGCTCGCGGATCAGCCGCGCGCAGGTGGACGCGGTCACCGCCCGGCTGCTGGCCGCCACGCACGACGAGCGGGCCGCGATCCCGGTGATGCACCCGGGCCGGGTGGACGTCATCACCGCCGGCGCGCTGGTCCTCCAGGCCGTCATGGAGCGGGTCGGAGCGGCCGAGGTGGTGGTCTCCGAGCACGACATCCTGGATGGGATCGCCCACTCGCTGGCAGCCCGGCCGGAAAGTTCGTGAAGTTCTTCACAAGGATTTGGGCCCCGATGGGGGTCCGAGGGGCCGTCCGGGCCCTTCGGGCCTTCCGTCGGGGCCCTTTCGCAGGCACGCGACCCCGGTCCGGCTGTGTTTCGCAGGCGTGAACGGGGGTGGTGGTTCAGCGTTACGGGGCGCTCGCTTCCGCAGTTCACGAGGGGTGAGCAACGTCCCGATCGGGATCGCGGTTCCCTCCCGGGACCATGACCTGGGTCACGCGAGCCGCGCAGTGTAGCAGAGGTACCCGAGAAGCTTGTGAAGGGGCGCACGAGCAGGGGGTGTGGGGCGGGTGGATACTCGATGGCATGAGCACCACGGAGCGTCCCAGGATCCTCGTAGTAGGCGGAGGGTACGTAGGCCTGTACGCAGCTCGCCGCATTCTGAAGAAGATGCGCTACGGCGAGGCGACCGTCACGGTCGTCGACCCCCGCTCGTACATGACGTACCAGCCCTTCCTCCCCGAAGCCGCCGCCGGCAGCATCTCGCCCCGGCACGTCGTCGTCCCGCTGCGACGCGTGCTGCCCAAGGCCGAGGTCCTCACCGGCCGCGTCACCACCATCGACCAGGACCGCAAGGTCGCCACCGTCTCCCCGCTGGTCGGCGAGGCGTACGAGCTGCCCTTCGACTACCTGGTGATCGCGCTCGGCGCGGTCTCCCGCACCTTCCCGATCCCCGGCCTCGCCGAGCAGGGCATCGGCATGAAGGGCATCGAGGAGGCCATCGGCCTGCGCAACCACGTCCTCGAGCAGCTCGACAAGGCCGACTCCACCACCGACGAGGAGGTCCGCCGCCGGGCGCTGACCTTCGTCTTCGTCGGCGGCGGCTTCGCCGGCGCGGAGACCATCGGTGAGGTCGAGGACCTGGCCCGCGACGCGGCCAAGTACTACAAGAACGTCAAGCGCGAGGACATGCGGTTCGTCCTCGTCGACGCCGCCGACAAGATCCTCCCCGAGGTCGGCCCCAAGCTCGGCCAGTACGGCAAGGAGCACCTGGAGGGCCGAGGCGTCGAGGTCTACCTCAACACCTCCATGGACTCCTGCGTCGACGGCCACGTGGTGCTGAAGAACGGCCTGGAGGTCGACTCCAACACCATCGTGTGGACCGCCGGCGTCAAGCCCAACCCGGCGCTGGCCCGCTACGGCCTGCCGCTCGGCCCGCGCGGCCACGTGGACTGCGCCCCCACCCTCCAGGTGCAGGGCACCGACTACATCTGGGCCGCCGGCGACAACGCGCAGGTCCCGGACCTGGTCGGCCGCAAGGCCGGCAACCCCAACGCCTGGTGCCCGCCCAACGCCCAGCACGCGCTGCGCCAGGCCCGGGTCCTCGGCGACAACGTCATCTCCGGCATGCGGGGCTTCCCGCAGAGCGAGTACAGCCACGCCAACAAGGGCGCGGTCGCCGGTCTGGGCGTCCACAAGGGCGTCGCCATGATCGTCATGGGCAAGGTGAAGATCAAGCTCAAGGGCCGGCTCGCCTGGTACATGCACCGCGGCTACCACGGCATGGCCATGCCGACCTGGAACCGCAAGATCCGGGTCTTCGCCGACTGGACGCTGGGCATGTTCCTCAAGCGCGAGGTCGTCTCGCTCGGCGCCATCGAGACGCCGCGCGAGGAGTTCTACGAGGCCGCCAAGCCCGCCCCGGCCGCCGCGCCGTCCACGGTGCCCGCGCCGCAGAAGGCCAAGGCCTCCTGACCCGCTGAACCCCTCGAAGGGGCCGCCCGCCATCCGTGGTGCGGGCGGCCCCTTCGGCGTGTCCGGGCCCATCCGCCGTACTCCGGCGGGTTTTTGCCGCCGCATGGCCCGTTCCGGGACTGCGCGGACGCGCCCGTGGTGTTCTCGTGGTGTCGAGCACGTCGCAAACGCTCCACCGCATCGTCATCACGGAGGTGTGCACCATGGCCGACGCCGCGCCCCGGCTGACCGCTCTCGCCGAAGACCTGCTGGGCGTACCGCTGCCGGTCCGGATCCGGGCCTGGGACGGCAGCGAGGCGGGACCGCCCGGCGCGCCGGTGCTGGTCGTGCGCCACCGCAGGGCGCTGCGCCGGCTGCTGTGGAAGCCCGGCGAGATCGGCCTGGCCCGCGCCTGGGTGGCCGGCGAACTGGACGCCGACGGCGACCTGTACGGGCTGCTGGAGCGGATCGCCGGGCTGCTGTGGGAGCGCGAGGCCGGCGACGGCCGGCGGGGGCGCCCGCTGCGCGACCCCGGGCTGCGGGCCGCCGCCCGGGAACTGCTCCGCCTCGGCGGGGCGCTGCCGCCGCCCCCGCCGCCGGCCGAGGAGATGCGCCGCCGCACCGGGGCCAGCCACTCCAGACGCCGCGACCGGCAGGCCGTCAGCCACCACTACGACGTGGGCAACGACTTCTACGAGCTGGTCCTCGGCCCGTCCATGGTCTACTCCTGCGCCTACTTCACCGAGGGCGCCACCCTGGAGCGGGCGCAGACCGACAAGCTGGACCTGGTCGCCCGCAAGCTGGCCCTGAAGGAGGGCGACAGGCTGCTGGACGTCGGCTGCGGCTGGGGCTCGATGGCCCTGCACGCCGCCCGCGCCCACGGCGCCGTCGTCGTCGGCGTCACCCTCTCCGCCGAACAGGCCGCCTACGCCCGCAAGCGGGTCGCCGAGGAGGGCCTGGCCGACCGGATCGAGATCCGCGTCCAGGACTACCGGGACGTCCGCGACGGCCCGTACGACGCGATCTCGTCCATCGGCATGGCCGAACACGTCGGCGCGGACCGTTACCAGGAGTACGCCGACGACCTGTACGCCCTGCTGCGGCCCGGCGGGCGGCTGCTCAACCACCAGATCGCCCGCCGCCCCGAACGGGACGAATCGGCGTACCGCATCGACCCGTTCATCGACGCCTACGTCTTCCCCGACGGCGAACTGGCCCCGCTCGGCCGCACCACCGCCGCCCTGGAGCGGGCCGGCCTGGAGGTCCGCGACGTCCAGGCGCTGCGCGAGCACTACGCCCTGACGCTGCGCCACTGGGTGGCCGCGCTGGAGGCGAACTGGGCCGAGGCGGTCCGGCTGACCTCCCCGGGCCGCGCCCGCGTCTGGCGGCTCTACATGGCCGCCTCCGCGCTCTCCTTCGAACGCGGCGGCATCGGCGTCAACCAGATCCTCGCCGTGCGCCCGGACGCCGGGGGCCGGTCGGGGCTGCCGCTGCGCACCAGGAGCTGGAGCGGCTGAGACGCCGCAGGGCCGGACGCCCGTCTCCGGGGGCCCGGCCCTGCCGCTCGTGTCCTGCCGTCCGGCTACTCGGTCTTGATGGCGTTGAGCATGTTCAGCCGCGCGGCGCTGCGCGCGGGCCACAGGGCGGCCAGCACGCCCACCAGGCCGGCCAGCAGCAGGAAGATCCCGATCCGGCCCCAGGGCAGCACCAGCGCGTAGCCCGGCAGGCCGTTCTTCAGGCTCTCGCCGATCGCCCAGCCGAGGAAGACGCCCAGCACGATGCCGACGAGCGCGCCGAACAGCGAGATCACCACGGCTTCCAGCCGCACCATCCGCTTCACCCGGCGGCGGTCCAGGCCGATCGCCCGCAGCATGCCGATCTCCTGCTGCCGCTCGAACACCGACATCGCCAGGGTGTTGACCACCCCGAGGACGGCGATCAGCAGGGCCATCGCCAGCAGCGCGTAGACGATGTTCAGGATCATGTTGATCATGCCGCCGAACTGGTCGCGGATGTCCTGGCGGTCCATCACGCTGATCGCCGGGTTCTCGCCCAGGGCGCTGACCAGCGCCTTCTCGTTGGCCGCGGTCTGGCCGCCGTCCATGGCGACGAAGATCTGCCGGATGTCCGGCTTCTTCTCGTGCGCCGCGGCGACCTCCGTGCTCATCACCACCGGGGAGAGGAACTCGCTGTCCTGGAAGACCGCGCCGACCTCCAGCTCGCCCTTCTTCTCGTCGTCGAAGACGGCCGGCAGGGTGTCGCCGACCTTCCAGCCGTGCTTCTTCGCGGAGCTCTCGGCGATGGCGATCCGCCCGTCGGCGAGCGAGCCCGCGTCACCGGTGACCGTCTTGACGGTGAGCACCTTCTCCACGTCGCCGGGGGTGACCGCGGAGGCGGAGGCGAAGTCGCCGTCGAGCTGGAGGTAGGCGCTCTGCTGCGGGGAGACCGCGCCGACGCCGGGGGCCTTCTCCAGCGCGGCGAGCGCGGAGGCGTCCAGCGGGCCGCCGCTGGCCATGGAGACCATGTAGTCGGCCTTGATGTTGTCGGTGGTCATCTTGTCCACCGACTGCCCCACGGTCACGCCGATCACCGACAGGCCGGTGACCAGGGTCAGCCCGATGGCCAGTGCGGAGGCGGTGGCGCCGGTGCGGCGCGGGTTGCGGACCGCGTTCTGGCCGGCCAGCTTGCCGGCCACCCCGAACACCGACACCAGCAGCGGCCGGGCCAGCGCCACGACCGGGCGGGAGAGCTGCGGGATGAGGATGATGACGCCGATCAGGGCGACGAAGGCGCCCAGCGCGATCAGGTAGCGGCCGGCCTCGTTCGCCATGGCCGCGCCGCCCAGGACGGCGGCCGCGCCGGCCGCGGTGAACAGGCTGCCGATGATGTTGCGGACCACCAGGGACTTGGCGGTGGGCGCCGCGTGGACGCTGTTCATCGCCGCCACCGGCGGGATCTTCGCGGCCCGGCGGCCGGGCAGCCAGGCGGCCAGCATGGTGATCAGCACGCCGACGCCGAGCGCGGAGAGCACCGGGGTCGCGGTGACCACCAGCGGCCCGCCGGGCACCTTCATGCCGAACGCCGACATCCCGGAGCGCAGTCCGACCGCCAGCAGCACGCCGAGCCCGAGCCCGACCGCGGCGGCGACCAGGCCGACCAGGCCGGCCTCGGCCAGCACCGAGCGGGTGACCTGCCGGCGCGAGGCGCCGACCGCGCGCATCAGGGCGATCTCCTTGGTGCGCTGGGCGACCAGCATGGTGAAGGTGTTGGCGATCAGGAAGACGCCGACGAACAGCGCGATCCCGGCGAAGGCCAGCAGCACCTGGTTCAGGCCGTTCATCCCCTCCTCGATGTCCTTGGCCTGCTCGTCGGCGAGGGCGGCGCCGGTGCGGGCCACCGCGTTGTCGGGGAGCAGCGGCAGCACCCGGTCGAGCAGCTTGTCGGCGTCGGCGCCGGGCGCGGCGGTGACGTTGACGTCCTGGTAGTGGCCGGGGGCGGCGTAGAGCTTCTGGGCGACCGGGGTGTCGAAGAGCACCAGGCTGCCGCCGGCGCTGACCCCGCCGTCGTCGGTGGTGAAGATCCCGCTGAGGGTGTACTCCTTCACCGGCCCGTTGGTGGCCACCCGGACCGGGTCGCCGACCTGGTACTTCCCCTTGGCCGCGGTGTCGCGGTCCAGGGCGACCTGGCCGGCGGCGGTCGGTCCGGCGCCCTGGGCGAAGGCGTACGCCGGGTCCTCGCCGTCCTTCCCGGGCGCGAAGTTGGCGCCCTTGTTGGACCAGCCGACGCCGATCAGCTTGCCGTCGGGGTCGGCGACGCCGGCGAAGCCGTTCACCCGGGCGGTGACCGACTCCACCCCGTCGAGGGCGGCGATCTTGTCGACGGTCTGCTGGGAGACGCCCGGGTCGCCCTTGGCGTCGGAGGGGTCGGCGTAGGAGGAGACGGCGACGGCGACGCCGTCGTAGCTCTTGGCGGACTGGTTGCGGAAGGCCGCGGAGAGCGTGTCGGTGAAGACGAGGGTGCCGGAGACGAAGGCGACGCCGAGCATCACGGCGAGCACGGTCATCAGCAGCCTGGCCTTGTGCGCGAGCACGTTGCGCAGGGCGGTACGGAGCATGAGGTGGGGTCCTGGTGGGTTCAGGGGTGAGATCAGGAGAGGACGGGGCCCGCGCCGGCGGCGGCGCCGCCGGGGGCCTCGCGCCTTAGGCGGCGGCGCCGCCGGGGGCCGTGCGGCCGTGCGGCCGGGGGCGGCCGGGAGGCCGGGGCTCAGCTCGTGCGGCCCTTGGCGTCGAACTCCTTCATGCGGTCCAGCACGCCGTCCGCGGTCGGCCGCAGCATCTCGTCGACGATCCGGCCGTCGGCGAGGAAGACCACGCGGTCCGCGTAGGAGGCGGCCGCCGGGTCGTGGGTGACCATCACGACGGTCTGGCCCAGCTCGCGCACCGAGTTGCGCAGGAAGCCCAGCACCTCCGCGCCGGAGCGGGAGTCGAGGTTTCCGGTCGGCTCGTCGCCGAAGATGATCTCGGGCTGGGAGGCGAGGGCGCGGGCGACCGCGACGCGCTGCTGCTGGCCGCCGGAGAGCTGCGCGGGCCGGTGGCCGAGCCGCCCGGACAGGCCGACCATGTCGATGACCTTGCGCACCCACTCCTGGTCCGGCTTGCGGCCCGCGATGTCCATCGGGAGGGTGATGTTCTCCATCGCGGTCAGCGTCGGCAGCAGGTTGAACGCCTGGAAGATGAAGCCGATCTTGTCCCGGCGCAACTGGGTGAGCTGCTTGTCCTTCAGGGAGCCCAGCTCGGTCTCGCCGATGCGCACCGAGCCGCCGGAGAAGGTGTCCAGGCCGGCCACGCAGTGCATCAGGGTGGACTTGCCGGAGCCGGAGGGGCCCATGATCGCGGTGAACTCGCCCTGCCGGAAGTCGACCGTGACCCGGTCCAGCGCGACCACCTGGGTCTCGCCCTGTCCGTAGACCTTGGACAGATCCGTGGCGCGGGCGGCCACCGCGGTGGCGCGGTAGGCGGTGGAGGTGGTGGTCACGAGGGGGGCTCCCGTCGGGTTCGCGGTGCTGCTGCCCGCGGTGCTGGTCGAGGACCCTTCCATCCTCGGCCCCGACCGGGCCCCGGCACGTCCCTCCGGGTGCCCGTTCCGGGGGAGCCTTCAGTCGGACCGCGCGGGCGGCCCGTCCTCCTGAGGTATGACGCCGACCCCGAGGCGGGGAGGACCCGGAGCGGGCCGGCCGCCGGGCGTCCCGGGACGGCGGCCGCGCGTTGTCATGGAGGGGTCACACCGGGCGACGACTTTCCGTCAATCCTTTGCGCGGCCCTTTGCGGGCGCGAGCGCCGAAAGCGGCGGGCACCCGGCCCCCACCTGGACTGACGCACCCTCAGACGCCAATAGAATAAGACAATATCGGGCCACCGTTCCGCTGATCGGGGAAGGCGCCCGGATAGGCTCATGAGCCGGCGTGCACCGCGCGCAGCCCGGATGGTGGAACGCAGACACGGCGAGCTTAAACCTCGCTGGCCCCTCGTCGGGCCGTGCCGGTTCGAGTCCGGCTCCGGGCACTTCGACTCGAACGCCTGTTCCTGTCGGGCCCCGTGCGGCGGGGGCGCGGACCGCCGCGGCACCGGCGACCGGGGCCGATCACCGGGAAAGATCCTCCCCGGGCACTAGGGTGTTTCTTTTGCTTGCCCATTACTCTTGTCCCAAGGCCGCGCACGGCGGCCATGGAGGAGTGAGATGAGGAGCAGCAACCCGGTCTTCTCGCGACGGGGGTTCAGCCGCGACAACGGCTACGCGGGCTTCGACGCGCACGCGCAGCAGACGCAGGCCGGGGGCCCCGCCGCTGGAGCCAACCCGTACGCGACCAACCCGTACGCGGCCAACCCCTACGCCGCGCAGGGCGCCGAGCTCGGCGCGCCGGCCCAGGCCCCGCAGCGCTCCGGTGCGATGACCATCGACGACGTGGTGAGCCGCACGGCCATCACGCTCGGCACGGTCTTCCTCACCGCCGCGCTCTCCTGGTTCCTGCTGCCGGTCGACCCGGCCAACATCAACACGTCGTACGGCATCGGTATCGGCGCCGCCCTGGTGGCCTTCGTCTTCGCGATGATCCAGGCCTTCAAGAGCAAGGCCTCGCCCGCGCTGATCCTGCTGTACGCGGCGTTCGAGGGCGTCTTCCTGGGCGTCATCTCCAGCGCCGTCTCGACGTACGTCACGGCCGGCGCCGTGCCGCAGGCGGTCCTCGGCACCATGGCGGTCTTCGCCGGCGTGCTGATCGCCTACAAGCGGCGCTGGATCCGCGTGAACCGCCGCTTCGTCGGCTTCGTCATGGCCGCCGCCATGGGCTTCATGCTCCTGATGGTGGTCAACCTGCTGTTCGCCCTGATCGGCGGCGGCGACGGCCTCGGCTTCCGCAGCGGCGGCCTGGGCATCCTGTTCGGCGTCATCGGCATCGTGCTCGGCGCCTGCTTCCTCGCCCTGGACTTCAAGCAGGTCGAGGACGGCGTCACCTACGGCGCTCCGCGCCAGGAGGCATGGCTGGCCGCCTTCGGCCTGACCATGACCCTGGTCTGGATCTACCTGGAGTTCCTGCGGCTGATCTCGATCCTCCAGGGCGACGACTGACGTCGGCTCCCTCACGGAGCGAGGGGCCCGTCCGGCATCTGCCGGGCGGGCCCCTCGCCGTGTCACGGGTGACTCGCGGTGGTGGACGGTGGTTCTAGAGCAGCTTCCGTGCGGCGCGCCGCAGGTCGTACTCGTGGATGATCGCCTTGGCGTGCCCGTAGGAGAGGTCGTGCTCGCCGCGGAGCCAGCTCACCTTCTCCTCGAAGCGGACGAGAGAGGGGCCTTCCTCCACGGCGCGAAGCCAGTCGGACACCGGTCGGCCGGTGCAGTCGGGGATGCGGGAGAGCAGGTTTCGGTGGGTCTCTTCGGAGAAGACGTGCGACATCGGCGCCTCCGGACGCGTCCAGCGTGTGCTCGTTCAGGTCACCGTGCCTGAGCGTTCGCCCGTTGGCAACAGTCCCGTGGGGGCGCGTAGGGTCGCGGAGTGCTTGATGTGAGTGAACTGACCGCCGCCGTGGAGCGGTTCGCCGACCGCCTGCGGGCGGCCCCGCAGAGTCGGCTCCAGCGCGGTGCGGCGGCCGGCGCACTGGCCCTGGCCAGGGACTTGTCGGCGCGGGCCCAGCGGATCGAGGCGCCCGGCGCGCAGCCGGCGGTCATGCCGGATGCCGGGGTGTTCGCCGTCGCCGACCAGCTCGTGGTCGCCTGCAACGATCTCGCGGAGGTTCTGCGAACGGCCCCGGCCGCGGCCTCGCCGGACCGGGTGCGCGACGAGGCGCTGGCGGCGGTGCGGCGTACGGCGGCGGAAGCGGGGCTCTGAGGCGGCACCCGGCGGCTGGGGGGCTTCGCAAGCCCTCAGAGCGAGGCGATGACCCGGTCGGCCAGGATGTAGACGTTGTCCGCGCCGGAGCCGCAGGAGAACGTCAGGGCGTACGCCCCGGAGACCCCGGAGCCGCCGAGCAGCACCGGCTCCCGGCCGTCCCGCAGCGCGTCGGCGAGGCGCTCGGCGGTCTCCCGGTGGCCGGGGGTCATGCAGAGCGTGGTGCCGTCCGCGAAGACGTACACGTCCAGCGTGCCGAGCGGCCCCGGGCGTACGTCGGTGAGCGCCGTGCCGGTCTCGGCCAGCTCCTCCAGGCGGGCCACGGTCCGCTCGTGGTCGGTGACCACGGGGGTGCGGGCCGGGTGGAAGTCCGGGTGCGAGGGGTGGCGGCGGCGGGCGGCGGCCAGCTCGGGGGAGTCCTCCGCGTGGTCGGCGGCGCCCGGCAGGTCCGGCAGCTCGGCGGCGAAGGCGTCCACGTCCTCCAGGGCCGCGTCCTCCAGACCGTCGGCGTACCGGGCGTACTCGCCGTACTCGGCGCCCAGCTCCAGGCCGATGCCGTCCAGGCCGGCGAAGTCCGCCTGCCGCGGCACGAAGAACGGCGCGCCGTCCTCGGGCAGGCCCAGCGAACCGCCGCCGAGCGAACCCAGCGAGTCCGCCGCGTCCCGGGCCTCCTGCGCGGCCCAGAAGGCCCGCGCCTCGGCCAGCTCGCGCTCGCGCTCCTCGGCCAGGGCCTCGGCGACCGCGGCCCGTATGTCCTCGGCGGCACGCGCGTGCGGCACCGTCGGGACCGGGCCGGTGGTGTTCCGGGCGGCGACGAGCTCCGTGCGCAGCGCCGCCACCTGGCGGCGCAGCCCGTGGACGGCGTGCAGGGCGGCGACGCCCACGGCCGTGGCGGCGGCCGCGGTCAGCAGCAGGGCGAGAGACATGGCGCTCACTGACTTACTCCCGACTTCAATCGATCCCCCGCACTTCCTACATCAGCTTCTCGTGCGCCCGCGCCCCCTGTCAGTGCATTACGTCACGAATCGGACAGGTCTTTTGCCTGGTGTCGAGCCGCGATCGAGACGATGACCTGCGGAGACGAGTAGTTGGGGGAGGTAGGTCACATCCTGGGGGAGATTCGGTCACGGCTCAGACGCGGGGGTTTACGCCGTGACGCAACGGTATCCGCCGCACACCGAGCGGGACGGTGCTTTCCCGAAACCGGGCAATTGGGGAGACGCCGCCGCGGGGAGCCGTCGCCGGGCAGACGCGAGGGGCCCGGCCGAAGCCGGGCCCCTCGCCAGGGCCTCACCAGGGAGTCGGTGTCAGCTCAGCCGCTCGATGACCATGGCCATGCCCTGGCCGCCGCCGACGCACATGGTCTCCAGCCCGAACTGCTTGTCGTGGAACTGGAGGCTGTTGATCAGGGTGGTGGTGATCCGGGCGCCGGTCATGCCGAAGGGGTGGCCGACGGCGATCGCGCCGCCGTTGACGTTCAGCTTGTCCAGCGGGATGTCCAGGTCCCGGTAGGACGGGATGACCTGTGCGGCGAACGCCTCGTTGATCTCGACCAGGTCGATGTCGCCGATGGTCAGCCCGGCCCGGCGCAGCGCCTGCTTGCTGGCCTCGACCGGGCCGTAGCCCATGATCTCGGGGGAGAGGCCGGAGACGCCGGTGGAGACGATCCGGGCCAGCGGGGTCAGGCCCAGCTCGCGCGCCTTGGTGTCGGACATGATGACCAGCGCGGCGGCGCCGTCGTTGAGCGGGCAGCAGTTGGCCGCGGTGACCAGGCCGTCGGGGCGGAAGACGGGCTTCAGGCCCTGGACGCCCTCCAGCGTGACGCCGGCGCGCGGGCCGTCGTCCTTGGCGACGACGGTGCCGTCCGGGGTGGTGACCGGCGTGATCTCCCGCTCCCAGAAGCCGTTCTTGATGGCCTCCTCGGCGAGGTTCTGCGACCGTACGCCGAACTCGTCCATGTCCTCGCGGGTGACGCCCTTGAGCCGGGCCAGGTTCTCCGCGGTCTGGCCCATCGCGATGTACGCGTCGGGGAGCAGGCCGTCCTCGCGGGGGTCGTGCCAGTCCGCGCCCTCCTGCTCGGCGCGGGCCGCGGTGCGGGCCTCGGCCTCGCCGAAGACCGGGTTGTGGGTGTCGGGGAGGCTGTCGGAGTTGCCCTTGGCGAACCGCGACACCGTCTCCACGCCGGCCGAGACGAAGACGTCGCCCTCGCCCGCCTTGATGGCGTGCAGCGCCATCCGGGAGGTCTGGAGCGAGGAGGAGCAGTAGCGGGTGACCGTGCAGCCCGGCAGGTGGTCCATGCCCATCTGCACGGCGATGATCCGGCCCAGGTTGTTGCCCTGCTCGCCGCCGGGCAGGCCGCAGCCGAGCATCAGGTCGTCGATCTCGCGCGGGTCGAGCTCGGGCACCTTGGCGAGCGCGGCCTGGATGATCGTGGCGGCCAGGTCGTCCGGGCGCACGTCCTTCAGGGAGCCCTTGAAGGCCCGGCCGATCGGCGAGCGGGCGGCTGAGACGATCACGGCTTCGGGCATCACGGCTCCATGAGGGCGAGGAGGGCAGGACTGAGAGGGAAGTTACCCGCACGTATCGTCCGGGTCATCCGGACGGGCGTGTGATGCGGGCCGCATTTCCAAGCGCTTGCTCAGTCGGCCCGCGGCTCACCCTCCCGTACCCGGCCGACGGCCCCCGGAACCCCGCCGCCCCGCCCGTGCGGGACGGCAGGGTCCACCCGGTCACGGCCGGGCGTCGTCGTGCAGCGCCTCACGGGCCGGGTCCGCGGCGGGGGCGAGCCGCCGCCGGCGGCGGTGCTTGAGCAGCGCCCAGGGCGCCCGCGCCCCGGTGACCTCGGTGCCCGCCTCGTCGGCCGCCTCGGCCGCGGCCTGCGCCACCGGCAGCATGCCCTCGCGCCGGTCCGGCTCCGGGCGCTCCGGCTCCGGCCACACGCCCAGCGCGGCGCACACCGTCGGCAGCACCGCCATCGCGGCCGTCGCATACCCCTCCGCGGACGGGTGGTAGTTGTCCGCGCCGAACATCTCCCGCGGGTTCGCCGCGAACTCCGGGCCCAGCAGGTCGCCCAGCGACACCGTCCGGCCGCCCTGCTCCACCACCACGATGGTCTGCGCCGCCGCCAACTGCCGGGACACCCGCCGGGCCAGCCAGCGCAGCGGCTGGTAGACCGGCTCGATGGTGCCCAGATCCGGGCAGGTGCCCACCACCACCTCCGCGCCGGCGGTACGCAGGCGGCGCACCGCCGCCGCCAGATGCCGCACCGACTCGGTGGCCGGCATCCGGTGCGTCACGTCGTTCGCCCCGACCATGATCACGCACACGTCCGGGAGGCGCTCCGGCCGGGCCAGCGCCAGCGTGACCTGGCGGTCCAGGTCGTCCGAGCGCGCCCCCGGCAACGCCACGTTGCGCAGCTCCACCGGCCGCTCGCCGACCGCCGCGAGACCTGACGCCAGCAGCGAGCCGGGTGTCTGGCCCACCCGCCGCACGCCCTGGCCGGCCGCCGTGGAATCACCCAGCAGGGCGAGCCGCACCGGCTCCACCGGGAAGGCCGGAGAGCCGTACCCCGACCCGTACAGCCCGTCCGCGCTCGGCGGCACCGGCGCGACACCGCCGCCCACCGTGCGCTTCGCGAGCTGCATCTCGGCCAGCAGGACACCGACCGCGGCGACGCCCAGCAGCCCGATGCCGCCGCCCCCGTACGCCGCGCCCGCCGCGATCCGTCGTGCCACCCTCGCCCTCGACATAGGCGCAGCCACCTCCTCGTGTCCGTACACCAGGTAACTGCCCCGTAACCGTGTCCTACTACGCATACGCTGGGCTGACCATTACGGAGACCCCGGAGACCACGGTGCGATACCACGATTCGATGATCAGCCTCGTCGGCAACACCCCGCTGCTGAGGCTCAACAGCGTCACCAAGGGCCTGCGGGCCACCGTCCTGGCCAAGGTGGAGTACTTCAACCCGGGCGGCTCGGTGAAGGACCGCATCGCCCTGCGGATGATCGAGGCGGCCGAGGAGAGCGGCGCGCTCCAGCCCGGCGGCACCATCGTCGAGCCCACCTCCGGCAACACCGGGGTCGGCCTGGCGATCGTGGCCCAGCAGAAGGGCTACAAGTGCGTCTTCGTCTGCCCGGACAAGGTGTCCACCGACAAGATCAACGTGCTGCGGGCGTACGGCGCCGAGGTCGTGGTCTGCCCCACCGCCGTCGACCCGGAGCACCCGGACTCCTACTACAACGTCTCCGACAGGCTGGTCCGGGAGATCCCCGGGGCGTGGAAGCCGGACCAGTACTCCAACCCGAACAACCCCCGTTCGCACTACGAGACCACCGGCCCCGAGCTGTGGGAGCAGACCGAGGGCAGGATCACCCACTTCGTGGCGGGCGTCGGCACCGGCGGCACCATCAGCGGCACCGGCCGGTATCTGAAGGAGGTCAGCGGCGGGAAGGTGCGCGTCGTCGGCGCCGACCCGGAGGGCTCGGTCTACTCCGGCGGCTCCGGCCGCCCCTACCTGGTCGAGGGCGTCGGCGAGGACTTCTGGCCCACCGCCTACGACCCGAAGGTGACGGACGAGATCGTCGCCGTCTCCGACAAGGACTCCTTCCAGATGACCCGCCGCCTGGCCAAGGAGGAGGGCCTGCTGGTCGGCGGCTCCTGCGGCATGGCCGTCGTCGGCGCCCTGAAGGTCGCCGAGGGCCTCGGCCCGGACGACGTGGTCGTGGTGCTCCTCCCGGACAGCGGCCGCGGCTACCTCTCCAAGATCTTCAACGACGAGTGGATGGCCGACTACGGCTTCCTGGAGGACGCCGGCCACTCCGCCAGCGTCGGTGACGTGCTGCGCGACAAGGAGGGGGCCATCCCCACCCTGGTGCACATGCACCCCGAGGAGACCGTCGGGCAGGCCATCGAGGTGCTGCGCGAGTACGGCGTCTCCCAGATGCCGATCGTCAAGCCGGGCGCCGGCCACCCGGACGTGATGGCCGCCGAGGTCGTCGGCTCGGTCGTCGAGCGCGAACTGCTGGACGCCCTCTTCACCCAGCGCGCCTCCCTCGACGACCCGCTGGACCAGCACATGAGCAAGCCGCTGCCGCAGGTCGGCTCCGGTGAGCCGGTCAGCGACCTGATGGCCGTGCTCGGCACCGCGGACGCCGCGATCGTCCTGGTCGAGGGCAAGCCCACCGGTGTCGTCAGCCGCCAGGACCTCCTCGCCTTCCTGGCCCGCACGGCGAAGTAACCGACCGGGCCGGGCGGGGCGGCCGGTCTGACGGGGCCGGGCGGGGCGGCCGGTCTGACGAGGCCCGGCGGGGCGCCGGTCTGACCGGGCCGGGCGTCCGGCCCCTCCTCCCGTCGCAGGGCGCCCCGCCCACGGCCGGCCGATCCTCCCGTCGTACGGCTCCTGGCGGGGCGCCCAGGAGGCGTCGTCCAAACGGTACGCACCCGTCATGTGGCGGCAGCACCGGCTTAACACGCGGCCGCCATCGTTGGGGATGTCGGCGCGCAGGGCCTCCGGAGCGGCTCCCGGACCCCCTGCCGTGTCGCGGACGCGGAGACCGGCCCTGACCCGGGCCCGTGTCCCTCGCGGGGACCGCCGTCGTCCCGCCCCCCGGTGACGGGGGTGCGGCGGTCCCCGCCATACGTGCCGAGGCATCGGCCGTGGAGGGTCGCCCGCCACCGCGCGGGCGGCCCTTCTGCGTACCCCCTGCCTTCCGCGCGGCCGGCCGGCCCCCTTCCGCCGCCGCTCAGCGCTCCAGGGGCTCGGCCGTCTCGCGGCGGGCGCGGCGGGTCGGTATCCCGCGCAGGGAGTGGGCGACGTTGATGCCGACTATCCCGGCCCAGACGGTCATCAGGCCGCCCAGCCCGGCCGTGCCGGCGCCGATGCCGGAGAGCGGGACGGCCAGCACCAGGGAGACCACGGCGAAGCCGAAGCGCTCCCCGAAGCCGGTCAGCGAGGAGCCGTCGGACCGGCCGCCGCGGGCGGCGCCTATCCGCAGCTCGGCGACCTCCCGGCGGACCCGGCGGTCCACGGTGGCCTCCATCCGCCGGTCGAGCTTCTCCAGGAACGACTCGACCAGCGCCGACTCGTACTCCTGGCCCAGGTCGCGGCGGGCGCTCAGGGCGGCGTCGAGCTCCTTGGCGAGCTCGGGATCACGGGCTTCCATACCCATGACGGTACGCAGCGCGGCCACCCGCGTCAGTGGGGCTAACCCCCCTCTTCGGCCTCCCGCCCACCCCCGGACGGTTGCCGCTCTGCATACGGTCATGCAGAGTCTTCGGTGCATGAATAGACGAGGATGGACGGACGGACGAGGGGGACGGTCATGAGCGACAGCCCGGCCGCGCGGCTGCAGGCGCTCTTCGAGGGGCACCGGCTGACGCCCACCCAGCGGCGCATCGCGCACTGGATGGTGCGGCGGGCCGCCGAGGTGCCCTACCTCTCCAGCGTGGAGATGGCCGAGCTGGCCGGGGTCAGCCAGCCCTCGGTGACCCGCTTCGCGGTCGCACTGGGCTTCGACGGCTACCCGGCGCTCCGCCGCCACCTGCGCGAGGTGGCGCCCGGGGAGCCGGTCGCGGGGGAGGCGGAGACCGGGCTCAACGAGTACCAGCAGGCCGTGCAGGCCGAGATCGAGAACCTGCACCACCTCAGCGGGCTGCTGGCCGACCCCGCCCCGGTCGAGCGGGCCGGGCGGCTGCTGGCCGCCTCCCGACCGCTGCCGGTGCTGGGTCTGCGCGCCGCCTCCTCGCAGGCCCGCGGCTTCGCGTACTTCGCGGCCAAGGTGCACCCCGACGTCCGGCTGCTCGACGAGGGCGGCACCATGCTCACCGACCGGATCGACGCGGCGGTGCGGGCCGGTGCGGGCGCGCTGATCTGCTTCGCGCTGCCCCGCCACCCGCGCGAGGTGGTCGACGCGCTGGCATACGCGCGGGAGGCCGGGCTGACCGTGGTGACGGTGGCCGACTCGGCGTTCGCCCCGGTCGCCCGCCACAGCGATCTGCTGATTCCGGCGGCCGTCGGCACCGGGCTCGCCTTCGACACGGCGTGCGCGCCGATGCTGCTGGGGCGGGTGCTGCTGGAGGCGATGTGCGACGCCCTGCCGGACGCGCAGGCCCGGCTGGAGGATTTCGACGCGGCCGCCGCGGCCCGCAGCCTGTTCGCCGAGTAGGCCGCAGGCGCCGCACCGGCCCCGCGGGAGCGGCCCCGGCTGCCTAAGTGCGGCACCCCCTCCCGGACCGGCATCGCCCCCTTCGGAGCAGCATCCCCCCAGAGTGGTACCAGCGGCCCCGGCTGCCCGGGAGCGGCCCCGGCTGCCCGGAGCGGCACCGAGCCCCCCGAGCGCCGCACCCTCCCCCAGAGCGGCACCGACCGTCCGGGAGCGGCACCGGCCCCACGGAGCGGCCCGCGGCCCGCGGCCGGTTCGCCGAGTAGGCCGCGGGAGCAGCGGGAGCAGCGGGAGCAGCGGGAGCCGCAGGGCCGCCCGGCAGCCACTCGGGCGGTGGGAGCGTCCGCTCAGACCTCCAGCTCGTTCTCGATCTTGCGGAGCTGGTGGCGGGCCATCGCCAGGTTGGCCCGTTCCTTGTCGAGCGCCAGATAGAGGAACAGGCCGTTGGAGCCGCGGCCCCTCATCAGCCGGATCAGGTGGTACTGGCTGCCCAGCGTGATCAGGATGTCCTCGATCTCCTCGTTCAGGCCGAGCATCTCCATGGTGCGCACCTTTGCGCGGACCACGTCGGTGTTGCCGGCCGCGGCGACGTTCAGGTCCAGCTCCTTGCCGCCGCCGACGGTGCCCAGGGCCATGCCGCTGGTGTAGTCGACGAGGGCCGCGCCGATGGCGCCGTCGATGATGGTGGTGGCTTCCTTGAGGGCGGTCTCGGTGTTGGCCATGGGGCTCACGCTTCCTTCGGGTGATGGGTCGGAACGGGCGGTACGGCGGGCGCCGCCGCCGGTCGTACGGGCAGGGGCACCGACCGGACGGGGCCGACGGACACGGCCCGGGCGGCGGGCGCGGGCGCGGTCACGGGAGTCTGCGCGGCGGCGCGGGGTTCGGTGCGGCGCTGCGGTTTCGGCTCGGGCCGGCGTTCCAGGGCCTCGTCGACCAGGGCGCCGATCCGGGCGCTGGAGCGCCGGGCCTCCAGGTGGAGCCGGCCCACGTTGATCCGGGGCTCGGCGAGCAGCGTGAGGACGGCCGAGCCGCCCGCCGCGTAGGTGGCTACGTAGCCGTGCTCGCCCTGCACCAGCAGCTCGCGGAAGCCGCCCTGTCCGGTGGCGTCGGTCAGCCGCTGGGCGACGCCGAGTGCCGTCGCGGTGAGCGCGGCCACGTGCTCGGCGCCGTCGGCGTCGGCCGCGTCCCGGGCCAGGACCAGCCCGTCGGCGCTGGCCGCGAGGGCCCCGGTGAGCTGCGGGACTCGGGCCCGCAGCCTTCTCAGTTCGCCGAGCACCTCGGCTTCGGCCGTCATGAGTTGTCTCCTCTCGGCGCGCTGTCGCAGGGCGCGCCTCATGAGCGCGTAGGGCGCGGACGGGTGGTCACAGGTGTGCCTCCAGTGCGTCACGGAGCCGGCGGAGCAGTGCGATGTCCGGGTCGGCTGCGATGTCGGCGACCCACCCGGGGACGGTCGGGGGTGCGGTCGGCGCCGGTTCACGGGGCGTGGCGACGAGTCCGGCGGCGGCCAGCCGCCGGATGTCGAGCAGGGTGTGGAAGGCGGGCCGGCCCAGATCGCGGGCGAGCTGCGCGGGGGTGCGCCGGCCGTCGGCTCGGGCCAGCAGGGCGCGCTGGCGGGCGGTCACCGTCTGGCCGGGGGCGGGCGTGCGGGG
>NZ_PVLV01000379.1 GCF_002982015.1 Streptomyces solincola | reverse complement strand
CGCCCCCGCCGCCCCCGGCGCCGCCGTCTCGGCCACCGCCGTCCGCGCGGCGGCGGTCGGCGAGATCTGCTCCTCCGCGCTGCCCGCCCAGGCGCACGACACCCTCGACCTGATCGAGGCCGGCGGCCCCTACCCGTACGAGCAGGACGGCACCGTCTTCCAGAACCGCGAGGGCATCCTGCCGAGCCAGTCCACCGGCTACTACCACGAGTACACGGTCGTCACCCCGGGCGCGGACAACCGGGGCGCCCGGCGCATCGTCACCGGCAGCTCGGCGGAGGACTACTACACCGCCGACCACTACGCCTCCTTCGACCGGGTGGACCACGGCTGCTGAGCCCGCGTCACGGCCGAGAGCGCCGGGCGGAGCTGCGTCCGCCCGGCGCCCGGCGTCCGCTCAGGTGTCGCACTCCAGCACCGTGCGGCACAGCCCGCAGCGGACGCGCATCCGGCCCCGCACCGGGACCCGGATGCGCTGGCAGCAGGTCGGGCAGGGGAACACCACCCGCACCGGCGCCGGGCCGTCCCCCGGCTCGAACGCGTACGGCGCGACCGGCGTGCCCGGGTGCTCGCGGGCGTGCCGGCGGTCCTTCGCGTACCGGTGCCGGCCCGCCCAGCCCGCCGCGGTCAGCGGCGGCTGCCGCCGGTCCAGCAGCGCCCTGGCCCGCCCCTCGGTGTACGCCCGGTACCCCTGCGGGCTGGTGAACCACGGCGAGGGGTCCTCGTCGAACGCCAGCGACCGCTTGGCCAGGACGTAGCCGAACTCCTCCGGCGTCAGATAGCCCAGCTTCTGGCTGGAGAGCGCGTCCTGGCGGTAGGCGTCCAGCAGCAGCCAGCCCGCGCCCAGGTAGGTGGTCACCGTGTCGGTGAGGATCTCGTTGTCCCGGGTGCCGGGGAAGGCCAGATCCAGCCGGTGCAGCAGCACATGGGTGATCTCGTGGGCCAGGGCGGCCCCGATGTCCCGCCGATGGGTGCGGAACCGGTCGTTCAGCTCGACGAAGTACTCCGGCCCGGCCGCCGGCTCCACGCTCGCCGCGTGCTGCATCTCCCGGAAGCCGACGATCACCCGCGCGTCCGGCAGCCGCAACTGCCGCACCAGCGCGTGCGCCACCCGCTGGGCGCCCAGATGCAGGTCGTCAACGTCGGCGAAGGCCACGTCGGCCGGCGCGACGCTGCTCGCGTACGCGTACAGGCCCTCCTGGGTCAGCCGCCGGTGGAGCGCGGTGATCGCCGCGCGGACGGTGTCCAGGTGCGGGAAGCCGCGCACGACCTCGCCGGCTCCGCCACCGGCCCCGCTGCCGCCACCACCACCGGTGGCTCCGCTGCCGCCGTGCTCGCTCCTGCCGTTCGCCACGTCCAGCTCCCATGCCGTGCGCCGCGGTCCGGCTGTCCACTCTACGAGCCCGCGGCGCGGCGCGGATGGCTGAAAACACCGCCTTGTGGCGCGCGTCTCACCCTCTCCATAATCCTGGGCACGCCTTGACGAGCCCATGCCATCCCGAACTGCCGCGGCCGGGGCTCCGAGACGCGTGACAGAGCATCAACCCCCCACGAAAGGCAGTACCGTGAAGTCGATTCTGCGTGCGTTCAAGAGATGTGCCGTCATCGGCGCCGTCGCTCTCGCCGCCGTCAGCCTCCAGCCGGTCAACGCCTCCGCCGCTCCCGCTCCCGTCGTCGGTGGAACGCGCGCCGCCCAGGGTGAGTTCCCCTGGATGGTCCGCCTCTCCATGGGCTGCGGCGGCTCCCTGCTCACCCAGCAGATCGTGCTCACCGCCGCCCACTGCGTCGGCGCCTCCGGCAACAACACCAGCATCACCGCCACCGCCGGCCACGTCGACCTACAGAACTCCAGCACCATCAAGGTCCGCTCCACCAAGGTCCTGCGCGCCCCCGGCTACAACGGCAGCGGCAAGGACTGGGCGCTGATCAAGCTCGCCCAGCCGATCAACCTGCCCACCCTGAAGATCGCCGAGACCACGGCGTTCAACTCCGGCACCTTCACCGTCGCCGGCTGGGGCGCCAACCGCGAGGGCGGCAGCCAGCAGCGCTACCTGCTCAAGGCGAACGTGCCGTTCGTCTCCGACGCGAGCTGCCAGCAGTCCTACGGCGGCGAGCTGATCCCGTCCGAGGAGATCTGCGCCGGCTACGCCCAGGGCGGCACCGACACCTGCCAGGGCGACTCCGGCGGCCCGATGTTCCGCCGGGACAACGCGGGCGCCTGGATCCAGGTCGGCATCGTGAGCTGGGGCCAGGGTTGCGCCCGGCCGAACTACCCCGGTGTCTACACCGAGGTGTCCACCTTCGCCTCCGCGATCAAGTCCGCCGCCGCGACCCTCTAGCGGCAGCAGCCGGCAGTGGTACGGGGGAGGGGCGGCGTCCGACGGGCGCCGCCCCTCCTCTTCGCCGTCCGGCCGGCGTCGGTCAGGCCAGCGCCACCGCCGAGCCCGCGCCCTCCAGCTCCAGCACCCACACCTCGTTGCCGCCGGCCACGAGCACCGGGCCCGGCACGAAGAGGGCGCTCTGCGGGCCCTCCGCCCAGTACCGGCCCACGCAGAAACCGTTCACCCAGACGAAGCCGCGCACCCACCCCGGCAGTTCCAGCCAGGCGTCCCCGGGCGCGCCGCCGACCTCCAGCGCCACCCGGTACAGCCCCGGAGCGCCCCGTTCCGCCGCCGCCGGATCCGGCGGCCGGCCGGGCAGCTTCGCCACCGCGTCCGCCGTGAACGCGTCCAGCCGCAGCCCCCGGGCCCGCACCCCGTGCACGTACTGCCGCTCGTGGCGCACCCCGTCCGCGATCCCCTTGGGCTCGCCCAGCCTCGGCCCGTAGTTCACCCGCCCCAGAGACTCCACCCACAGCTCCACCTCCGCCGGCCCCGCCACCGGCTCCGGCAGCGCCGCCTCGCCCAGCGGACCCGCGCCCACCAGCATCCCGGCCCGCACCCCGTCCACGTACACCAGCGCCCGGTCCCGCAAACCGGTCACCGACAGCGGATACGGCACACGCGGCCCGGGCAGCCGCAGCCGGTAGCGCACCAGCCCGCGATCCACCCCCAGCTCCTCGAACGTCGGCGGAAGAGGACCCTCCCACTCCGCGTCGCCCAGCGACTCCAGCACGTCCGGCAGCGGCGCCCACTCGCGTACCACCGCCTCCGCCGGCCCGGACAGCTCCGCCGGCGGCGCCGGGACCTCCGGCAGCGGCCCGTCCCCGGGCGGCCGGTAGCGCTCCAGCACCGAGCGGAACGCCCAGAACTTCTCCGTCGGCCGCCCCGCCTCGTCGATCGGCGCGTCGTAGTCGTAGGAGGTCACCGTCGGCTGCAACGGCCCGTCGTGCAGCGGTCCCGCCCGGTTCGCCCCCGCCCAGCCGGCGAAGTTCGTCCCGCCGTGCGCCATGTAGACGTTCACCGACGCCCCGCGCTCCAGGATCTCCGCCAGCGCCCGCGCCGCGTCCGCCGCCGGCCGCACCACCTGCTCCTCGCCCCAGTGGCCGAACCAGCCGCACCAGAACTCCATGCACATCAGCGGCCCGGCGGGCTGGTGGCGGCGCAGCACCTCGAACGCCGCCCGCGCCCCCGACCCGAAGTTGACCGTCGCCAGCACCCCGGGCACCGAACCGCCGGTCAGCATGTGGTCCTCCGGCCCGTCCGAGGTGAACAGCGGCACGCTCACCCCGCACGCCGCCAGCAGCTCCACGACCCGCCGCAGATAGCCCTGGTCCGAGCCGAAACTGCCGTACTCGTTCTCCGCCTGCACCATCAGCACCGGGCCGCCCCGGTCCACCTGCCGGGCCGCCACCTGCGGCATCAGCGCGCCGAACCAGCGCTCCACATGCCCCAGGTAGGCGGCGTCGTCCGTCCGCACCCGCCGCCCCAGCCTCCCGGTCAGCCAGGCCGGCAGCCCGCCGTTCTCCCACTCGGCGCAGATGTACGGGCCCGGCCGCACGATCGCCCACAGCCCCGCATCGGCCACCGCGTCCAGGAACCGCCCCACCGCGCCCAGGTCCCGGTGGCGGCCCGGCTCCGGCTCGTGCAGGTTCCACGGCACGTACGTCTCCACGCAGTTCAGCCCCATCGCGCGGAGCATCGCCAGCCGGTGCCCCCACTGCTCCTCGTGCACCCGGAAGTAGTGCAGCGCCCCCGACAGCAGCCGCACCGGCTCCCCGTCCAGCAGGAAGTCCCGCTCACCCACCGTGAACTCCGCCACGATCGCCCCTCTCCCTCCCACCTCTCACTGCACGCGTCTCGCGTGATCAACCCTCGCCCTCTGGCGGCCGGGCGGTCCATGGACAAAGATCGGCGCTGTTTGGACCCACGAGCAGGACGCGTGACGTCCGCGGCGCGCCAGCGGGGCGCGCGGGACGCGGGGCGCACGCGGTCGGATGCACGAGCCGGCGTACGAGATCGGATGCACGAGCCGGCGTACGAGGTCGGGAGGCGCGGTGACGTACCACACCTGGATGCGCTTCTTCACGCCCAGCCCGCTGCACCAGCGCCTCGGCCTGGTCTGCCTCGGCGTCGGTCTCCAGCACGGCGCCCTGCCCACCGTCGGCCCGCGCACCCTGGACCACCACGTCGCCGTCGTCGTCAGCGCCGGCGGCGGCTGGTACCGCACCCCCGACGGGCGCCGCACCACCGTCACGGCGCCCGCGCTGCTGTGGCTCACCCCCGGCGTCCCCCACCACTACGGCCCCGACCCGGCCACCGGCTGGGACGAGGGCTTCGTCGACTTCGCCGGGCCCGCCACCGCCACCTATGCCGAGCTGGGCTACCTGGAGCCCGACCGGCCCGTCGTCCCCCTCGCCGACGCCGGCCCCGCCCGCGCCGTCATCGCCCGCATCGCCCGGGCCGCCCGCCGCGGCAACCCCCTGCTGGAGGTGGAGACCGCCGCCGCCGTCCACGAACTCCTGGTCACCCTGCGCCGCGCCCGGGCCGGCGCCACCGCCGACGGCGACCCGGTCCTGGAGGCCCTGGCCCGCGACGCCTGCCGTCCGCTCACCGTCGCCGAGCACGCCGCCCGGCACGGCATGACCACCGCCGAGCTGCGCACCGCCGTGCGCCGGGCGGCCGGGTGCAGCCCCAAGGACTACCTGCTGTCCGTCCGGCTCGGGCGGGCCAAGGAGCTGCTCGCCGGGACCGACCTGCCGGTCGCCGCGGTAGCCCGGCGTGTCGGCTACGACGATCCCGCCTACTTCTCCCGGCTGTTCACCCGGCGCGTCGGCACCGCCCCGGTCCGCTTCCGCGAGCAGCAGCGGCACACCGTGCCCGGCGGCTGGAGCGACCGGGTCCCGGATGCCGAACACCCCGCGACGGTCATCACCGGTCACGTCTAAGCTCGCAGGTCATGAGCACCAGCAAGACCGACGGGACCGGCCACGACGGACACGGCGGGGAGGGCCGGGCGGCGGGGGCCGGACAGAGGACCCCCCGCGCCGAGCGGGACGCAAGCGAGCTGCGGGACGCGCGGGACGCGCGAGACGCAGGTGACGCGAGCGATGTGCGGGATGCACGGGACGTGGGCGATGCGCGAGATGCACGTGACATGGGCGATGTGCGGGGCGTGAGCGACCCGGGGGACGTGCGGGACGCGCAGGCGGAGCTGGACCGGCTGCGCCAGAGCATCGACAACATCGACGCCGCCGTCGTCCACATGCTGGCCGAGCGCTTCAAGTGCACCCAGCAGGTCGGCCATCTCAAGGCCGAGCACCACCTGCCGCCCGCCGACCCCGACCGGGAGTCCCGGCAGATCGCCCGGCTCCGCCAGTTGGCCGAGAGCGCCCACCTCGACCCCGCGTTCGCCGAGAAGCTGCTCAACTTCATCATCGCCGAGGTCATCCGCCACCACGAGACCATCGCCGCCACCACCCCGGACCCGGAGGACACCGGCGACTAGCCCGTGCCCGCCGCCCCCGGCTCCCGGGCCCGCGCCTTCCGCCTGCCCCGTCCCCGGGGGGGCCTGTTGCCTCCTGCCCGCGCGGCCCGTTCCCCCCGGGCCTGCGCCTTGCGCCCGCGCCGCCCGCTCCCGCTCCCGGGGGCTGCGCCTCCTGCCCACGCCGCCCGCTTACGCCCCCGGGGGCTGCGCCTCCTGCCCGCGCGGCCCGCTCCCGCGCCCGGGCCTGCGCCTCCTGCCAGCGCTCCCCTCGCGCGCCCCGCGAGCTGGTGCAAGCCCCCCGCCCGGTTCTCGGGCGAACCCCATCGCCCGGCGCCCACCCCATCGGGCAGCATGGCCCCATGCCCGTACTGACGCGCGACGAAGCGCAGACCCGTGCCCAGCTCCTGGACGTCCACCGGTACACCGTCGACCTCGACGTGACAGGCGGAGACGACACCTTCGAGTCGTCCACCACCATCCACTTCACGTCCCGGGCCGCCGGCGCCACCTTCGTCGAGCTCAAGCCCGCCATCCTGCGCGCGGCCGTCCTGGACGGCGAGCCGCTGGACCCGGCGGCCCTCGACGGCGACCGCTTCCCGCTCACCCTCACCGAGGGCGAGCACACCCTCCGCGTCGAGGCCGCCATGCGCTACTCCCGCACCGGCGAGGGCATGCACCGCTTCACCGACCCCAGCGACGGCGAGACCTACCTCTACACCCAGCTCTTCCTCGACGACGTGCAGCGCGTCATCGCCGCCTTCGACCAGCCCGACCTCAAAGCCGTCTTCGAGGTCACCGTCACCGCCCCCGAGCACTGGACCGTCCTCGCCAACGGCGTCACCACCCGCACCGCCGACGGCCGCTGGCAGGCCGCCGCCACCCCGCCGATCTCCACCTACCTGCTCGCCGTCGCCGCCGGCCCCTGGCACTCGGTGCGCACCGAGCACGCCGGACTGCCCTTCGGCATCCACTGCCGCCGCTCCCTCGCCCCCCACCTCGACGCCGACGCCGACGAGATCCTCGACACCACCAAGCGGCTCTACGACCAGTACCACCGCAAGTTCGACGAGCCCTACCCCTTCGACTCCTACGACCAGGCGTTCGTCCCCGAGTTCAACGCCGGCGCCATGGAGAACCCGGGCCTGGTCACCTTCCGCGACGAGTTCGTCTACCGCTCCGCCGTCACCGACACCGAGCGCGCCACCCGCGCCATGGTCATCGCCCACGAGATGGCCCACATGTGGTTCGGCGACCTCGTCACCCTCGCCTGGTGGGACGACATCTGGCTCAACGAGTCCTTCGCCGAGTACATGGGCTACCAGACCCTCAACGAGGCCACCACCCGCTACCCGGACGTGTGGACCGAGTTCGGCGTCGCCCGCAAGGCCTGGGGATACGACGCCGACCAGCGCCCCTCCACCCACCCCGTCGCCCCCGACCCGGACGCCGTGCCCGACACCGCCTCCGCACTGCTCAACTTCGACGGCATCTCCTACGCCAAGGGCGCCTCCGCGCTGCGCCAGCTCGTCACCTGGATGGGGGAGAAGGAGTTCATCGCCGGCATCAACGCGCACTTCGCCCGCCACCGCTTCGGCAACGCCACCCTCGCCGACTTCCTCGACAACCTCGCCACCGCCACCGACCGCGACGTCCACGCCTGGGCCCGGACATGGCTGCGCACCACCGGCGTGGACACCCTCACGCCCGCCTACCACCCGGCCGACGCCACCCTCACCGTCGACCACGCCGGCAGCCGCCCGCACCGCCTCGCCCTCGGCGTCTACGACCAGGACCTCGCCGACCCCCACCGCCTCGTGCTGCGCGAACGCACCGAGACCGACCTGCCGCTGACCGCGCCCCTCGCGATCCCCGGCCCCCGCCCCGCCCTCCTCGTCCTCAACGACGGCGACACCACCTACGC
>NZ_PVLV01000378.1 GCF_002982015.1 Streptomyces solincola | reverse complement strand
CGAGCCGTTGCCGCTGCGCTATCTGACCTGGCTGGGGCACGCGGCCACCGGCGACCTGGGCGTCTCGGTGGCCGGTCAGCGGCCGGTGACCGAGCTGCTGGCGCCGGCGGTGGGGCAGACCCTGCTGCTGACCGGGGCGGCGTTCGCGCTGGTGCTGGTCGGCGGGGTGGTGCTGGGCGCGGCGGGCGCGGCCCGGCCGCCCGGCCCGCTGGGGCGGCTGTGCGGGGCGCTGTCCACGCTGTCGATCTCGGCCCCCCAGTACTCGGTGGCGCTGCTGCTGATCGCGGTGTTCGCGGTGCAGCTGCGCTGGTTCCCGGCCGGAGGCACGCACTCCGCGTTCGGCGGTGGGGGCGGGTCGGGTGACCTGCTGCTGCACCTGGTGCTGCCGGCGGTGGCGGCGGCCCTGGTGCCGCTGGGGCTGACCGCCCGGGTGTTCCGGGCCGCGCTGGCGTCGGTGCTGGCCGGGGAGCTGGCGGACGCGCTGCGGGCCCGGGGCCTGGGGCGGTTCGCGGTGTGGCGGGCCTGCGTGCACAACGCATCGCCCGCGCTGCTGACCATCGCCGGGCTGCAACTGGCCTATCTGCTCGAGGGAGTCGTGTTCGTGGAGACCCTGTTCGCCTGGCCCGGCCTGGGGCGGCTGCTGTACGACGCGCTGGCCGCCCGGGACCTGCCGCTGGTCCAGGGCGGGGTGCTGGTGGTGGCGGTGGCCTTCGTCGGGATCAACATCCTGGTGGACACCGCGCACGCCTGGATCGACCCCCGGGTGCGGGGCTGACATGGCCGTTCCCGTCCTCGACCCGCCGCTCACCGCGACCGCCCTCGGCGGGCGGCGCCGCCGCCGTCCGGCGGCCGGTCTCGCCGTGCCGGCCGCGCTGGCCGCACTGCTGCTCCTGGTGGCCGCCGCCGCGCCGCTGCTCGCGCCGTACGGGGCGGCCGACGGCTCGCTGACCGGCCGGCTGCTCCCGTTCGGCTCGCCGGGACATCCGCTGGGCACCGACGGGCAGGGCCGCGACCTGCTCAGCCGGCTGCTGCTGGGCGCCCGCGCCTCGCTGGCCGGCGGTCTGCTGCCGGTGCTGGCGGCCACCGCGCTCGGCACCGCGCTGGGGATCGCCGCCGGACTGGGCGGCCGGGTCGTCGAACAGGCGCTGCTGCGCTCGCTGGACGTGCTCTACGCCTTCCCCGGCATCCTGCTGGCCATCGCGGTGGCGACGGTGCTGGAGCCGGGGCTGGCGGCCACCGTGCTGTCGCTGTCGGTGGTGCTCACCCCGGCGGTCGCCCGGGTCGCGCACAGCGAGGTGCGCCGGGTGCGGGGCGCGGACTTCCTGGCGGCGGCCGAGGTCAGCGGCGCGGGGCGGGGCGCGATCGCGCTCCGGCAGGTGCTGCCGGTGGTGGCCCCGGTCGTCCTCGCCTACGCCTCCTCGCTCGTCGGTCTCGCCGTGGTGTACGCGGCGGGGCTGTCGTTCCTGGGTCTGGGCGTCGCCCCGCCCGCCGCCGAGTGGGGCGCGATGCTCGACGAGCTGCGGCCCGCCCTGCTGACCCGCCCGGAGCTGGCGGTGCTGCCGGCGCTGGTGATCCTCGGCGTCTCGGTGGTGTTCAACGCGCTCGGCGAGGCGCTGCGGCGCCGCGTCGGGGTACGGGAGGACGTGCGATGAGCCTGCTGCGGGTGGCGGGGCTGACGGTGGACCACGACGGTCCCGGGGGCCCGGTACGGGCGGTGGACGGGGTCTCCTTCACCCTGGAGGCGGCCGGGACGCTGGTGCTCGTCGGGGAGTCCGGCAGCGGCAAGAGCACGGTGGCCCGCGCGGTGCTGGGCCTGGCACGGCCGGGCACCCGCACCGGCGGCTCGCTGGTCTTCGAGGGCGCCGAGCTGCTGGGGGCCGGCGAGCGGGCCTGGGGCCGGGTCCGGGGCCGCCGCATCGGCTATGTGGCGCAGGATCCCACCGGCGCGCTCGATCCGCTGCGTCCGGTGGGCCGTCAGATCGCCCAGGTGCTGCGGCGGCACGGCGAGGCGCGGGGCCGGCGGGCGGCCCTGGCGGCGGCGCGGGCGCTGCTGGAGGCGGCCGGGATCGCCGACCCGGAGCGAGTGGCGGCGAGCCGGCCGCACCAGCTCTCCGGCGGCCAGCGCCAGCGCGCCGGCATCGCCGTCGCGGTGGCCTGCCGGCCGGCCCTGCTGGTCGCCGACGAGCCGACCACCGCGCTGGACGTGCTGCTGCGGGCCCGGGTGCTGGAGCTGTTCGCCCGGCTCCGCGCCGAGCAGGGCACCGCGCTGCTGCTGGTCACCCATGATCTGGACGTGGCCCGCCGGGTCGGCGGCCGGGTCGCGGTCCTGTCCGCAGGCCTCGTCACCGCCACCGGTTCCGCCGACCACGTGCTGGGCCCTGCCGGGGGACTACCCGGTCCGGGCGGCCGGACGGCGCCGGCCGAGGGCCGCGACCAGGCTCCGGAGGCGGTCCGATGACGTCCGCGAGCCGCACCCCCCGCCCGCACGCCGACGCTCCCGCACCCGGCCCGGAAGCCGCCCCCGACCGCGTACCGCTCCTGGTCCTCGACCAGGTGGCCAAGTCCTTCGCCCGGGCGGCCGGGCCGGGTGCGGGAGCGTCGGCGTGCGGGCGGGGGGTGCG
>NZ_PVLV01000377.1 GCF_002982015.1 Streptomyces solincola | reverse complement strand
CTGGCGGGGGGCGGGCGGCGGTGGGGGGGGGGGCTTCCGGCCCGGGGCGGGTCCTGCCGGTCGCGGTGGGCCGGCCCGGGGCGCCGTCCCGCGGGCTCCCCGCGGGTCTGCTGTCGTGAGTCCGGCGCCCGCCCGCGCTGCGGGGCGTGTGAGGGGCGGGCGCCGGACCGGTACGGGAGGGCGGTGCGGGTCGGGCCGGCGGTGCTACTTGATGCCGGCGGCGTCGCAGGCCGCCTTGTACTCGGCGGTGCAGATGTCGGCCGCCTTGTAGACCTCGTCGGCGATGATCGTGGAGGCGATGTTGTCCTTGGTCACGATCTGCGCGTCGTACAGCTTGGCCGGGATGTCCTTGAACTCTCCGGTCAGGCTGGTGACCTTGGTCGGGACCAGGTCGTCGATCTTCTCGCCCTTGAGGAGCTTCACCGCGATCTCGGCGGTGGTCTCGGCCTCCGGCTTGATCTGCTTGTAGATGGTGAAGGACTGCTCGCCGGCCAGGATGCGCTGAAGGCCCGCCAGCTCGGCGTCCTGGCCGCCGACCGGGACCTTGACGCCCTGCTTCTTCAGGGCGGTGATGATGCCGCCGGCCATGCCGTCGTTGGCGGAGTAGACGCCCTGGAAGCCGCTCTTGCCGAGCGAGTCCAGCGCGGCGCCCATCTTCTTGTTGGCCTCGTCCGGGGACCAGTCCGGGATGTCCTGCTCGTAGACGACCTTCTTGACCTGCTTGTCCAGGACGCTGTGCGCGCCGGCCTTGAACAGCGGGGCGTTCGGGTCGGTCGGCGAACCGTTGATCATGACGACGTTGGCGTCCTTGGCCTTCGCGCCGAGCGCGGTGACCAGGGCCTCGCCCTGGAGGCGGCCGATCTTCTCGTTGTCGTAGGAGACGTAGGCGGAGATCGGGCCCTCGGCCAGGCGGTCGTAGGCGACGACCTTCACGCCCTGCTTCTCGGCCTGCTGCACCCAGGACTTGGTGGCCTTGTAGTCCACCGAGTCCAGGATGATCACCTTGACGCCCTGGGTGACCAGGGAGTCGAACTGCTTCTTCTGGGTCTCGGTGTCCTGCGCGGCGTTGTTGTACTTGACCTCGCAGTCCCCGCACAGCGCCTTGATCTTGCCCTCGATGATCGGGCGGTCGAAGGTCTCGTAGCGGGTGGTCTTGTTCTCGGGCAGCAGCAGACCGATGGTCTTGCCGTCGCCGCCGCCGTCACCGCCGGCGCTGTCGCCGTCGCCGGCCTTGCCGCAGGCGGCCAGGGACACGGCCATGGAGACGGCGGCCGTGCCTATGACGACGCGTCGCGTCATTGCGTTCATTGGGGTTGCCTCCCTGACGAGGCCGCGACGTTGCGGCCGAGGTGGCTGGAAGTCAACTCGGCCGTCAGCACGACGTCAAGGAGTAAATTGACAACGAGATGACAACGGTGCCATCCGTTATCTAAGTGAACGCGGGCGTCTTGGCGGGCGGGGTGGTGCCCAGAAGGGTCGAATCGCCCATCTCGCTCAGTACGAGAGCCAGCGCGCCCAGCACCTCGGCGCGGCCGCCGAGGGCTCCGGGGGCCACCGAGAGCTGCCGGGCGGCGCTGGGGATGGCGTACCGCGAGACGGACTCCCGGATCGGGCCCAGGACCAGCTCGCCGGCCTCCGCGAGGTCGCCGCCGAGCACCACCCGGCTGGGGTTGAGCAGGTTGCAGAGGTTGGCGACGCCGGAGCCGATGTGCCGGCCGACGTCCCCGATGACCCGCCGGCAGCCGGGGTCGCCCTCGCGGGCCAGTTGCACCACGCGCTCCATGGTCAGCTCGGTGCCGTGGCTGGACTGGAGCAGCGGCAGCACGTACCGGGCGGCGGTGAACGTCTCCAGGCAGCCGCGGTTGCCGCAGCGGCAGACCGGTCCCGACTCGTCCAGGGTGATGTGGCCGATCTCCCCGGCGGTGCCGCCCGGGCCGCGGTAGATCTGCCCGTCGATGACCAGCCCGGCCCCCACCCCGCTGGCGACCTTGATGTACGCGAGGTCGCGCACGCCCCGGCCGCCGCCCCAGACCAGCTCGCCGAGCGCGCCGAGGTTGGCGTCGTTGTCGACGTACACCGGCACGCCGAGCCGGCGGTGCAGCTCGCGGCTGGGGTTGATGCCGCTCCAGCCCGGCAGGATGGAGGTGGAGCCGAGCGTGCCGGAGGAGACGTCGATGGGCCCGGGCACGCCCAGGCCGACGCCGACGACCTTCCCCGGGCTGATCCCGGTGGTCTCGATCAGCCGCTTGACCAGCATCTCGGCCCGGTCGAAGCCCTCGGCGGAGGAGGCGTCCACGTCCAGCGGCTCGGCCTCCTCGGCCAGCACTTGGTGGGCGAGGTTGCCCACCGCGACCCGCAGGTGGGTGTGGCCGAAGTCGACGCCGATGACCACGCCGGCGTCGCCGCTGAGGGAGACGCTGCGGGCCCGGCGGCCGCCCGCCGAGGTGGGCGTGACCTCGACCGTCCCGCCGTCCTTCAGCTCCCGGACGATGTTGGATACCGTGGCCGCGGACAGGCCGGTGGTCCGGGCGATCTCCGCCTGGGTGAGGGAGCCGGCCATGCGCACGGCGCGCACCACCCGCTCCAGGTTGGCCCGATGCAGGGACGTCTGCGACCCCGGAGTCTCCATCGACTCACTCACTCCTGCCGTTCTCTCCAACATGTGAACTCTAAGCTCAGCGTTTCGTGTTGGCCCCCGTCAAGCCCTTGAGGGTCACGAAGCGCCGAAGAGACCCCGGGAGCGGAGCAAGTCGGCAAACCGCGCATTCTTCATTTGTCGACCATACGTGGGGGGCGGCGGCGGCCGGGGGCCTTGGCGCCCCGGGCCGCGGTCGCTACTTCAGCGCCCCCGCCGTCAGCCCGGAGACCACCTGGCGCTGGAAGACGATGTACGCCCCGAGGACCGGCAGCATCGCCATCACCAGGCCGGCGAAGAGGCCGGACCAGTCGCCCTTGTAGCCCTGGCTGGTGGCCAGCTCCACCAGGCCCTGGGAGAGGACCTTGGTCTCCGGCTCGGTGTTGAGCACGGTGGGCAGCATGTACTGGTTCCACTGGCCCAGGAAGTTGAAGATGCCGACGCTGATCAGTCCGGGCCGGGCCATCGGCAGCATGACCTGGAAGAACGTGCGGGAGTGCGAGGCCCCGTCGATCAGCGCGGCCTCCGCCACCGAGCTGGGCAGGGTGCGGAAGAAGGCGGTGAGGAAGAAGACGGTGAAGGGCAGCGAGTAGGCGATGTAGACCAGGATCAGCCCGTGCAGGGTGTTGAGCAGGGACAGGTTGCTCATCACGTAGAACAGCGGGACCAGCGCCAGCATGATCGGGAAGCTGTTGCCGCCGAGGAACAGGTAGTAGACGAACCGGTTGCCCGGGAACTCGAAGCGGGCCAGGACGTACGCCGCCATCGAGCCGAGCACCAGGGTGCCGACGAGCGAGCCGCCCACCACGATGATCGTGTTCAGGAAGTAGTCGCTCATATGGGCCTGGTTCCAGGCCCGGCCCCAGTTCTCCAGGTGCAGCCCGTCGGGCAGCGACCAGGGCGAGGAGAGGATGGCGTCGTCGGTCTTGAACGAGGTCATCACCGCCCACAGCAGCGGCAGCACGACCATGATCGCCCAGATGACCAGCACGCCGTGCGAGAAGACGTTGAGGGCGGCGCCCTCTCCGCCGGGCTGCCGGCCGGAGCGGCCCGCGCCGGCGTGCGCGGCCTGGTCAGGGCCGCGGTCGCCGCCCTGCCGGACGGCGGGAGGCGGGGTCTCGGTGGTCTTCATCAGAACTCCAGCCGCTCGCGCCGGCCCAGCCGCATCACGATGGCGGCGAACGCCAGGGTGACCACGAGGAGGGCGACGCCGATGGTCGTCGCGTACGCCGCCTGCCCGTCCCGGAACGCCGCCTGGTAGACGTACAGCGGGAGGACGGTGGTCGAGTAGTCGGGCCCGCCGGGCCCCACGGTCATGATCTGCACGACGGCGAAGGACTCCGCGCCCAGCGCCAGGATGCCCATGTACACCCAGCCGGACTGCACGGTGTCCCACAACAGCGGCAGGGTGACCCGGAAGAAGGTGGTGAAGCGGGTCGCGCCGTCCAGCAGCGCGGCCTCGTAGATCTCCCGGGGGATGGAGGCCATGCCGGCCGAGAAGAGGACCACGAAGAAACCGACCGTGGACCACACCAGCACCATCATCACCACGATCAGCGCCAGGTCCGGGTCGCCCAGCCAGTCCGGCTGGATCGATCCCAGGCCGACCGCCTCCAGCGTCGCGTTGATCATCCCGTCGTCCGGGTTGAAGGCGAACTGGAAGAGCAGGGCGACGATCGCGATGGAGAGCACCTGCGGGAAGAAGTAGGCGATCTTGTAGAAGGCGGAGCCCCGCACTCCGGCGACGACGGCGTTCCGCCGCCGCCCGCCCACGTTGATCATGAAGGCGAAGAAGAGCGCGAGGCCGAGCGTCACCAGCGGCAGCACCAGGACCAGCACCAGGCTGTGCTGGAGCGACTTCCAGAAGACCGGGTCGTCCAGCATCCGGGTGTAGTTGCCCGCCCCGATCATCCCGAACTCGGGACTGAGCCCGGTCCAGTCGGTGAACGAGTAGTAGATCGACTGGACGAACGGCCAGACGACGAAGAGGAGGTACAGCCCGAGCGGGAGTGCCAGGAAGCCCGTGATGAACCGGTACTTGCCGTGCTGCATGGTCTACCGACCCCGTTCTGTCAGCGAACTGCGCCGGCCCCCTGGGGGAAGCCGCTGGTGACGACGGATCACTGGTGCTTGTAGTGCTTGATGTTGGGGTCCTTGGCGGCGGCGTCCGCGTAGCCCTGGATCTTGGCGATGGTCTCCGCCGGGGTGGCCCGGCCGGCCATCATCTCGCCGAGGCCCGCCACGCCGATCTGCTCCTTCTGGAGCTTGACGTACCAGTCCTGCAACCGCGGGTTGACCACGTTCTCACCGGCCTTGTCCAGCGCGTCCACGCCGGCCTGGAGCGCGGAGGAGAGGGTCAGCCCGTCGGTGCCGCCGTTGAACGCGGTGAGCGACTTGACCTGCTCGGTGAAGTTCCGCGAGGACGCCTCGCTGAGCATGATCCGGAGCTGCTCCATGCCGCCCTCGGGGTTCTTCGCCTTGGCCGGGACGATGAACGGCTCGCCGCCGGAGGCCCAGATGGTGCCGAACGGCAGCTTGTCCGAGGAGTCCAGCGACGAGGGCGCCGCCACCGCCATCTCGAAGTCCTTCGGCGTGGTGGGCGCGGCCTCGTTCTCCACCCAGGAGCCGTTGGGGATGAACAGCGCCTTGCCCTTGGTCCAGGCGGTCTGCGCCTGGATGTGGGTCATGCCCGGGGTGCCCTTGAGCACGTAGCCCTTGCGGAACAGCTCGTAGTACGCCTCGAAGGCGGCCTTGACGGCCGGGTGCTTCCAGGCGTTGGGCTCCAGGTTGTCGATGGCGTCCAGGACCTCGCGGCCGCCGATCTTGCCGATGAACGGGTAGAGCGAGAACGGCAGGTAGTACGGGTACTTGCCCGGGTACGTCCAGCCGGCGATGCCCTGCTTCTTGGCCTTGGCGCACAGCGCGAGCATGTCGTCCCAGGTCTCCGGGTACGCCGAGTCGAGCTTCTCCAGGGCGGTCTTGGAGTACCAGACGCCGTAGACCGTGTACGCGTAGTACATGATCCACACCGGGTCGCCGTCGAACTGGCCCATCTCCAGCACGCCCGGGCGCAGGGTGTCGCGGACCTTCTTGGCCGGGTCGTCCAGCGAGGGGGCGTCCATCAGCGGGGTGAGGTCGGCGAGCTGCTTCTTGCCGACCAGGACGCCCATGTCCATCTGCTCGGCGCCGGAGTTGTCGATGAGGTCCGGCGGGGTGCCGCCGTTGAACTTCGGCTGGAGCGTGGTCTGGATCTTCTGGGTGGCCGAGTGCTTGACCTTGGGGGCCTTGGGATACTTCTCGTTGTACTTCTTCTCGGCGTCGACGGCGTACTGCTGGCCGAAGCCGCCGTCGAAGATGACGACTTCGAGCGCGGCCGACTCGTTGACGCCGAGCGGGTTGTCCTTGGTGACCTTGCCCTTGTCGACCTTGTCGGTGTCGCCGCCGGTGCCGCTGGCACAGGAGGAGAGGAAGCCGACGCCGGGGACGGTGACCAGGCCGATCGCCGCGGACCGCTTGATCAGGTCGCGCCGGCCGAGACCGTTTCCGGAGGCTCCGGGGGTGGGCTGTGCGGAGGTGGTTCCCATGCTCAAGTCCTCGCCTTCTCCAGGGACTGAAGGCGGTGGACCGGTCACCCGTCTCGTTCGCCCTGAGGGCGAAGGGCCCCGCCACCGCGGTCGTTTGCTGGGTCGTGCAGGTGCTGGGTGGTGCGCGCGCCGGCGACGGCGGTGGGAAGCCTGTGCGTCGGCCCCCATCTCCCCGGACGCGCACAGGTATAGTCCACTCTTCGCAGGCGGAGCAAGATCGAGAGCGGCTTCGGCCTCCAGTCTTTCCCGAGTTGAGACCTGGCGGAACCACCGGGCGGCCATCTGGCGTCCGAGCTGCGGAAATCGGCCGGACCACGTCCGTACGCCCCGCCAACACCCTTGACACCGCCTGGCACTTGACCCCCTACTGGTGTCCGCGCCCGCTCGCTGACAACGTTGTCCAACGCGCCCGGCAGGAGGCACCCCTCGGATGCGCACACGGCCCGGACCCCCCACCCGCGGCAGACGCCGCCCCCTCGCCCGCGCGGCCGCCCTGGTGGCGGCCGCTTCGCTGCTCGCCACCGCCGCCCCCTCGGCCG
>NZ_PVLV01000376.1 GCF_002982015.1 Streptomyces solincola | reverse complement strand
CGGCCTGCGGGCGCCGCGTTCGGCGGTGGTCGGTCCGGCCATGCTCCCTGCCCTCTCCTCGTAGCGCCGCCCGGAAGCGGGACTAGCCGCGGCCGGCGATCGCCTCGCGGACCATGCCGACGAGCAGTTCGTCGGCGTCCCGGCGGCCGAACTCGGCGGCCGAGCGGGACATCTCGTACAGCTTGTGCGGGTCGGCGAGCACCGGCAGCACGTTGCCCTGGACCCACTGGGGCGTCAGTTCGGCGTCGTCGACCAGCAGTCCGCCGCCGGCCTTGACCACCGGCTGGGCGTTGAGCCGCTGCTCGCCGTTGCCGATGGGCAGCGGGACGTAGGCGGCAGGCAGTCCGACGGCGGAGAGTTCGGCGACGGTCATCGCGCCGGCGCGGCAGAGCATCATGTCGGCCGCGGCGTACGCGAGGTCCATCCGGTCCACATACGGTACCGGGACGTACGGGGGCATGCCGGGCATGTTCTCGACGTGCGGCACTTCGTTCTTGGGGCCGACGGCGTGCAGGATCTGAATGCCGGAGCGCTGGAGCACGGGGGCGGCCTGCTGGACCACCTCGTTGAGCCGGCGCGCGCCCTGGGAGCCGCCGGAGACCAGCAGGGTGGGCAGGTTGGGGTCGAGCCCGAAGGCGGCCCGCGCCTCGGGGCGCACCCGGGCCCGGTCCAGGGTGGCGATGGAGTAGCGCAGCGGGATGCCGATGTAGCGGGAGTTGCGCAGCTTGCTGTCCGGCGTGGCGACGGCGACCCCGGCCGCGTACCGCGAGCCGATCTTGTTGGCGAGTCCGGGGCGGGCGTTGGCCTCGTGCACCACGATCGGCACGCCGAGCCGCTTGGCGGCGAGGTAGCCGGGCAGCGCGACGTACCCGCCGAAGCCGACCACGCAGTCGGCCTTGGTGCGCTCCAGGATCTGCTCGGCGGCCTTGATGGTGCCGCGCAGCCGGCCGGGGACGGTGATCAGTTCCGGGGTGGGCTTGCGGGGCAGCGGCACGGCCGGGATGAGCGCCAGCTCGTAGCCCCGCTCGGGCACGAGCCGGGTCTCCAGGCCGCGCTCGGTCCCCAGGGCCGTGATCCCCACGGTCGGGTCCTGCCTGCGCAGGGCGTCCGCGAGGGCCAGCGCCGGCTCGATGTGGCCGGCGGTCCCCCCACCGGCGAGTACGACATGCACCGAAATTCACCGCTCTCCGGACGGACGCCTCTGGGCGCGCCGTCGCATCGACTTCCAACTCACCCCGGCCCGGCCGCCCTGCTTGGGCCGGCGCAGGGCGAGGGCCGCTCTCGCCGCGGGCTCGTCTCGCGCGAAGGCGATCAGCAGTCCGACGGCGAACATGGTCGGCAGCAGGGCGGAGCCCCCGTAGGAGAACAGCGGGAGGGGGACGCCGGCGATGGGCAGCAGCCCGAGCACCGCACCGATGTTGACCACGGCCTGGGCCGTGATCCACGTGGTCACTCCTCCCGCGGCGTACCTCACGAAGGGGTCCTCCGTGCGTCCGGCCACGCGGATACCCGCATAGCCTAGAGCCGCGAAGAGGGCGAGCACCGACAGCGTCCCCGCCAGTCCCAGTTCCTCCCCGGTGATGGCGAAGATGAAGTCGGTGTGCGGTTCGGGGAGTTGGCCCCATTTCTCCACGCTCGCACCGAGTCCGGATCCGAACCATCCGCCGGAGGCCAGGGCGTAGATCCCGTGCACCGCCTGCCAGCAGGCGTCGCCGGGGCCGGGGTCGGCGGCGCCGATGCAGCCGAGCCGGGCCATCCGGTTGGCGCTGGTGCGGATGAGGACCACGCCGATCACCGCGGCCACCGTGAGCACGCCGGCGAACATCCGGGTGGGCGCGCCGGCCAGCCACAGCAGCCCGAACAGGATCGCGGTGAGAATGATTGCGGTGCCCATGTCACCGCCGAGCATGATCAGCCCGAGCAGCAGGAAGGCGACCGGGACCAGCGGGACCAGCATGTGCTTCCACTGGGTGAGCAGCCGCCGGTCCTGCTTGCGGGCGAGCAGGTCGGCGCCCCACAGGATCAGCGCCAGCTTGCCGAACTCGCTGGGCTGGAGCTGGAAGGGGCCGCCCAGCGAGATCCAGTTCTGGTTGCCGTTGACCGCGTGCCCTATCCCGGGGATCTGCACCAGCACCATCAGGAAGACCGCGCCGACCAGCAGCGGGTAGGACAGCGCCCGGTGCAGCCTGACCGGCATCCGGGAGGCGAGCAGCAGCAGCGCGGTGCCGATCAGCGCGGCGAGGAACTGCTTGCGGAAGAAGTAGGAGTCGGGCAGCGAGAAGTTCAGCGCCTGGATCTGGGAGGCGGAGTAGACCATCACCAGGCCCAGCACGGTGATCAGCATGCTCGCGCCGAGGATGACGTAGTACGCGGTGAGCGGCCGGTCCCAGGCCCGGCGGGCCCGCTCGTACAGGGCGCGCAGTCCGCCGCCGCGCGGGGGGCGGACTGCGCGCCCTGTACGAGCG
>NZ_PVLV01000375.1 GCF_002982015.1 Streptomyces solincola | reverse complement strand
GGCCTGGACGGCCTCCTGGTTGTGCAGGGTGGCGAACTCGGCCTCGGAGCCGGCCCCCGTCACCGGCTCGACCTGCGCTAACGGGGTGACCCGCCCCGTACGCCCCACCCCCACCTTGATGTCGACGAGCTTGCTGTTGACCTCCTCCGGCGCGTACTTCCAGGCGATCGCCCAGCGCGGCGCGCGCGAGGTGGACCCCAGCCGGCCCTGTAGCCGGATCTCGTCCAGCTTGACGACCACGCCGTCGATCTCGTGCTCCACCGAGTGCCGGTGCTCGCCGAAGTAGGCGATGAACTCCCGGATGCCGGCCAGGTCGCCGACCACCTTGTTGTGCTTGGCGGTGGGCAGCCCCCACTCCTTCAGCAGCCCGTACGCCTCGCTCAGCCGGTCGAACCGCAGCCCTTCCTGCGCGCCGATGCCGTGCACCACCATGTGCAGCGGTCTGGTGGCGGTCACCTTCGGGTCCTTCTGGCGCAGCGAGCCGGCCGCCGCGTTGCGCGGGTTGGCGAACGGCTTGTCACCGGCCTCCACCAGCCGGGCGTTCAGCTCCTCGAACTTCTCCATCGGGAAGAAGACCTCGCCCCGGATCTCCACCAGCTCGGGGATCCGCTCCCCGCTCAGCCGCTCCGGGATGTCCGCGATGGTCCGCACGTTCGGTGTGATGTCCTCACCCGTACGGCCGTCGCCGCGGGTCGCGGCCCGCACCAGCCGCCCCTTCTCGTACGTCAGGTTGACCGCGAGACCGTCCACCTTCAGCTCGCACAGGAAGTGGTGCGCCGAGGCCCCGACCTCCTTCTCGACCCGGTCCGCCCAGGCGGCCAGCTCCTCCTCGTCGAAGGCGTTGTCCAGCGACAGCATCCGCTCGCGGTGCGCGACAGCGGTGAACTCGGTCTCGTACTGCCCGGCGACCTTCTGCGTCGGCGAATCCGGCGTACGCAGCTCCGGGTACTCCTCCTCCAGCGCCTCCAGCTCGCGCAGCAGCCGGTCGAACTCGGCGTCGCTGACGACCGGGGCGTCCTTCACGTAGTACCGGAAGCGGTGCTCCTCGATCTGCTCGGCGAGCCTGCCGTGCTGCTCCCGCGCCTCCGCCGGCACCGCGTCCTGCTGTTCGACAGCCACCGTCGTTCCTCCCGTCGCCGACGTCTCGCCGACGTCCCGTTCCGTCACTCGGTCACTCAGGGTCGTCCGCGAGTGATCGTGCCGCCTTGGCGCAATGGGCGAGCGCCGCCCGGGCGTACGCGGGCGAGGCGCCCGCCAGCCCGCACGTCGGGGTGACCACCACGGATTCCGCGAGAATCCCAGGCGACAGCCCCAGCCTGCGCCACAGCGTTCTGACACCCATGACGCTACCGCCCGGGTCTGACAACGGGCCGTCGACCGACCCCACCACGCCCGCGAAGAGTTTCGTGCCGCCCTCGACCGCCTCGCCGATCGCCTCCTCGTCACGCTCGGTGAGCAGGCTGAAATCGAACGACACGCCCGCGACGCCGGCTCGTCGCAGCAGCGCGAACGGCACGTCCGGCGCGCACGAGTGCACGACGACGGGCCCCTGCCCCTCGTTGACGGCGACCAGATCCCGCAGGGTGCTCTCCACCACCTGCCGGTCCACCGCCCGGTGGGTGCGGTAGCCGCTGGCGGTGCGCACCTGGCCGCGCAGCACCGCCGTCAGCGACGGCTCGTCGAGCTGGAGCACGACCCTCGCGCCCGGCGCCCTGCGGCGTACCTCCGCAAGATGCCCGCGCAGCCCCTCGGCCAGCGAGCCCGCCAGGTCCCGGCAGGCCCCGGGGTCCCCGAGCGCGGCCTCCCCGTTCCTCCGCTCCAGCGCGGCGGCCAGCGTCCACGGACCCACCGCCTGCACCTTCAGCACGCCCTCGTAGCCCTGGGTGAACTCCTCCAGGGCGTCCAGGTCCTCCCCCAACCAGGACCGGGCCCGCCGGGTGTCCCGTCCCGGCCGGTCGCTGATCCGCCAGCCGCTCGGCTCCACATGCGCGTACATCTCCACGAGCAGCCCGAGGGACCGCCCGATCATGTCGGCGCCCGGCCCGCGCGCGGGCAGCTCGGCGAGGTACGGGAAGTCCTCGAAGGACCCGGTGACGGTCTTGGCGGCCTCGCGGGCGTCCCCGCCGGGCATCGACCCGACGCCGGTCGCCGGACCCCAGGGAATGGTGTTCGTCTCGCTCGTCTCGCTCACCGGGGAAGCCTACGGCGCGGCGGACCGGGGCCCGGGAGCGGTGTCTCCGGCTCTCGCCCCCGCCCCCTCCGCCGCACGTCACCGTCCGGGGCGTACCGTCAGGTCCTTGATCTCCGCGTCGCGCGGCAGGTCGAGCGCGGTCAGGATCGCCGTCGCCACCGACTCCGGGTCGATCCAGCGCGCGGCGTCGTACTCCTTGCCCTCCTGCTGGTGCACCTTCGCCTGCATCGGGCTGGCGGTCCGCCCGGGGTAGACCGAGGTGACCCGGACACCGTTGCCGTGCTCCTCCGCCCGCAGCGCGTCGGCGAGCGCCTTCAGCCCGTGCTTGGACGCCGCGTACGCGGACCAGTTGGCGTGCGCGGTGAGGCCCGCGCCCGAGTTGACGAAGAGGACGTGCCCCTGCGACACCCGGAGCTGCGGCAGGAACAGCCGGGTCAGCTCGGCGGGTGCGATCAGGTTGACCTCGAGCTGGCCGCGCCACGCCTTGGTGGTCAGCTCGCCGACCTCGCCGAGATCGACCACGCCCGCGATGTGCAGCAGCGAGTCCACCCGGTCCGGGAGCTGCTGGTGGGAGAACGCCCACGACAGCCGGTCCGGGTTGGCCAGGTCCCCGACGAGGCTGCGGGCCCCGGGATACCGCTCGGCGAACTCCTTGGCCCGGCCCGCGTCGCGGGCCAGGAGTACGAGGTCGTCGCCCCGCTCGTGGAGCCTGCGCGCGACGGCCGCGCCGATGCCGGAACCGGCGCCTGTGATCATGTGGGTAGCCATGGGTGCCATGCTCGCACCCGCGGCCCGGCTCACCGCAGCCCGGCCGACTCCTCCAGGTACGCCAGGGCCGAGACGCCGTCCTCGGCGAAGAACACCAGCTCGGTCAGCGGGATGGGGAGGAAGCCCTCCGCGTCCATCCGGCGCATCTGCTCCTTCAGGCCGTCGTAGAAGCCGGCCGCGTTCAGCAGCACCACGGGCTTGGTGTGGTGCCCGTGCTTCTTCAGTTCCAGGATCTCGGTCGCCTCGTCGAGGGTGCCCATCCCGCCGACCATCACCACGACGGCGTCCGCCTTCTCCAGCAGCAGCGCCTTGCGCTCGGACAGGTCCTTCGCCACGACCATGGCGTCCAGGCCGGGCCGCGCCTTGTGCGACAGGAACTCCACCGACACGCCGACCAGCCGGCCGCCGGCCTCTTCCACCCCGTCCGCGACGACCTTCATCAGTCCCGCGTCGGAGCCGCCCCACACCAGGGTGTGCCCGCCCCGGCCGAGCAGCTCGGCGAACTCCCGTGCGGGGCGGGTGTAGCGCTCGTCCAGGTCGGCGGCGGAGAGGAAGACGCAGATGTTCATGGCGCCACGGTACGGGAGGCTCGCTCACCCGTGCGGGTGAAGAGGCCGGGGCGGGGAACGGGGGGCGGGCGCCCGGCGTTGGCCGGGTATGACATCAGGACACCGCATCACCGTCGAACAGGGCGCGGAGCATGTACGGGCCGTCCACCAGGGCCAGGTCGTCGCGGAGAGCCGCCGCCCGCTGGTCCTGCGCGAGACCGGCTGCCCACCGCGCTACTACCTGCCGCCCGAGGACGTCCGCACCGAGCTGCTGACGCCCTCGGACACCCACACGCACTGCCCCTTCAAGGGCGACGCGTCCTACTGGTCCCTCCCCGGCGCCACCGACGCGGTCTGGGCCTACCCGGACCCGAAGCCCGAGGTCGCGGACATCAAGGACCACCTGTGCTTCTACGAGACGGAGGTGGTGCGCTAGCCGCGGACCAGAAGGGCGAGTGGACGTTGGGGGTCGGGATCTCGGCCGGGGGGTAGGCG
>NZ_PVLV01000374.1 GCF_002982015.1 Streptomyces solincola | reverse complement strand
CGCTCGCCGCGGAGGCCGCCCCCCACCCCTCCCCCGCTCCCGTCTCGCAGTCCATGCAGACGCCGGCCGCCGCGCCGGTGGAGAAGGTCATCGTCACCTACAAGGCCCGTACCGCCGAGGCCACCTCCAACGACGCGGCCCGCAGCGACACCTCGGCCAAGGCGCAGGAGACCGGCGAGAAGCTGTCCTTCGAGCGCCGGCTCGCCGGTGGCGCCGCCCTGGTCGACCTGGGCGCCGGCGCGGAGGACAAGAAGGACCTCGCCGAGGTCATGGCCGCCTTCAGGGCGGACTCCTCGGTCGCCGCCGTGGAGCCCGACATCCGGGCCTACCCGCTGGCCGTCACCCCCAACGACACCGACTACGCCAAGCAGTGGGACCTGTTCGAGGCGACCGGCGGGATGAACGTCCCGGCGGCCTGGGACAAGACCACCGGTGGCGGCGTGACCGTCGCGGTCATCGACACCGGAGCGAGCGCACACAGCGACCTGACCGCCAACACCATCGGCGGCTACGACTTCATCTCCTCCCCGGCGGACGCCCGCGACGGCAACGGCCGCGACGCCGACCCGCGCGACGAGGGCGACTGGAACGACTTCGACGCCGAGTGCGACCCCGACTCCGAGGCGGGCCCGTCCTCCTGGCACGGCACCCACGTGGCCGGCACCATCTCCGCGGCCACCAACAACGGCAAGGGTGTCGCGGGCATCGCCCACGGGGCCAAGGTCCAGCACGTGCGGGTGCTCGGCAAGTGCGGCGGCTCGTCCGCGGACATCGCCGACGCCATCACCTGGGCCTCCGGCGGCAGCGTCCCGGGCGTGCCGGCCAACCCCAACCCGGCCAAGGTCCTCAACCTCAGCCTGGGCGGCGCCAGTTCCACCTGCCCGAGCGTGTACCGGATCGCCATCGACGGGGCCGTCGCGCGCGGCGCGACGGTGGTCGTCGCGGCCGGCAACAGCAACGCCGACACCGCCGGCTTCACCCCCGCCAACTGCGCCAACGTCATCTCGGTGGCGTCCACCAGCCGCGAGGGCAACCGCTCGTACTACTCCAACTTCGGCACCGCCGTGGACGTCTCGGCGCCCGGCGGCGAGACCCGGCGCTCCACCGACACCCCGGGCACCGTCACCACCCCGCAGAACGGCATCTGGTCGACCCTCAACTCCGGTCTGACCACGCCGTCCGCGGAGAACTACAAGCCCTACCAGGGCACCTCGATGGCGGCCCCGCACATCGCCGGCCTGGCCGCGCTGCTGAAGTCGGCCAAGTCCAGCCTCACCCCGGCGCAGATCGAGTCCGCGATCAAGTCCAACGCCCGTCCGCTGCCGGGCGTCTGCTCGGGCGGCTGCGGCGCGGGCATCGCGGACGCGGCCAAGACGGTGGCCGCGGTCACCGGCGGCTCCACCGGCGGCGGCACGGTGTTCTCCAACGCCGCCGACGTGACGATCACCGACAACGCCACGGTCACCTCGCCGATCACGGTCACCGGCCGCTCCGGCGCCGCCCCGGCCGCGCTGAAGGTCGACGTCGACATCAAGCACAGCTACCGCGGCGACCTGGTCGTCGACCTGCTCGCCCCGGACGGCACCGCCTACCGGCTGAAGAACGCCGGCAGCGGCGACTCGGCGGCCAACGTGCTCGCCTCCTACACGGTGAACGCCTCCAGCGAGACCGCCAACGGCACCTGGAAGCTCCGGGTGCGCGATGCGGCATCGGGTGACACCGGCTACATCGACTCCTGGAGTCTGACCTTCTGACCCGATCGCACAACGGCGTCAGCGCAGGTCAGGGGCGCGCTCCCGGCATATGCCCGGGGGCGCGCCCCGCCGTGTGCCCGCGCCCGGGGTGTCCACATGCCGGACAACGGGCCTGGACGGGGACGCGGGCGTTCGTATTCTCTGCACACACGAACGACCGCGACGGTCGCGGGCAGCACGTCCGCACCGCGCCCGGAGGGTGGTGCAGGGTGGGACCGACTCCGTACCCCGCCGCGCCGGTGGACGGCGCCCCCGCGGACAGACCCGGCCCGGTCGGCCGGGGCGCGCTGCTCGCCCGGCTCGACCGGGTGCTGCCGGACCGCGGCCGGGCCCTGCTGACCGGGCCGCCGGGCATCGGCAAGACCGAGATCGCGCACGCCGCCGCCGAGCGGGCCGCCGCCCGCGGCGAGGCGGTGGTGTGGCTGGCGGCCCAGCCCGCCGATCACGCCCTCACCGGCGCGTCCGCCGCCGCGCTGCTCGCCTCCGTGCCCGCCCACGCCCTGGCCGGACTGCCCAAGCCGCAGCGGGAGGCCGTCGCGGTGCTCTGCCGCGAAGCCGACGCGCCGCCGGCCGGACGCGACCCGATGGCCCTGCGCCTCGCGCTGGCCGGGGTGCTGCGGGCGCTGGCCGGCCAGGGGCCGGTGCTGCTCGTCGTCGACGACGCCCAGCGGATGGACCCGGAGAGCGCCGACCTGCTGCGGTTCGCGCTGCACCTGGCCCCCGAGGCGCTGCGGGTGCTCGCCGTGGAGACCCCCGCCCCCTACGGCGGGGGCGGCGGCGCCCCGCTGCCGCTGTGGGTGGCCTCCGAGGCCGATGTGCTGCTCGTCCCGCCGCTGCACGCCGACGAACTGGCCGAGCTGCTGGTGCGCAACGGGCTGCCGGCCCGGCTGGCCGGCCGCATCCACCGCTCCAGCGGCGGCAACCCCCGGCTCGCCCTGGCCGTCGGCCGCACCCTGGCCGACGCCCCCGGACCGGTGCACCACGCCGAGGCGCTGCCGCTGTCCGGGCGGGCCCGGGACGCCGCCCGCCGGATGCTCGCGCCCGTCGCCCCGGACGTCCGCGCCACCCTGCTGCTCGCCGCCCTCGCGCTGCGGCCCACCGCCGCGCTGCTGCGCCGGGCCGGCCGCCCGGCCGCCGAGGCGGAGCTGGCGGCCGCCGAACGGGCCGGTCTGGTCGCCCTCGCCGAGGACGGCACCGTCGCCTTCACCGCCGGGCTGCTGCGCTCCACCCTCGTCCAGGACACCTGTTGGACCGAACGCAGCGCCGGGCACGCCGCACTGGCCCGGATCGCCGACGACCCGGTGGAGGAGATACGCCACCGGGCGCTGGCCGCCGGCGCGCCGGACGAGCGGCTCGCCGCCGAGGTGGCTGCCGCCGGCGAGCGGGCCCGCGGCCGCGGCGACCACCCGCTGGCCGCCGAACTGGCCCTGCTGGCCGCCGAGTGCACCCCCTCCGCGGACGGCCCCCGGCGGCTCGGACGACTGGTCGAGGCGGCCGGGGAGGCGGCCCGCGCGGCCCGCGCCGACCTGGCACTGCGCGCCGCCTCCGACCTGCTGGCCCGGGACGCCGCGCCCGCCGACCGGGTCCGCGCCCGGCTCGCCGTGCTCGACACCGCCGGCCAGGGGCTGACCGACCTGGACGAGATGTACGTGCACGCCATGGAGGACTCCGAGGGCGAACCCGGGCTGCGCGCCGCCGTCCTGCTGCGCCTGTCGGTGAAGTACATGCTCGCCGACGCCGACCCGGTGCGGGCCCGCGGCGCCGCGGTGGAGTCGGCGGTGCTGGCGGCCGCCGCCGGGGACCGGCACACCGCCGCCTCCGCGCTCACCCAGCAGGCCCGGATGGACCGGGTGCTCGGCTCCCCCGGCGCGGAGGCCACGCTCGCCGAGGCCCGCGCCCTGGAGATGACCGACCGGCCGCTCGGCGTGCGCAACGCCGCGCAGATCCTCACCATCCGGCACGCCCTGTTCGACGACCGGCTCGGCCCGGCGCGCGACCAGTCGTACGCCCTGCTGCCGCTGGTCGAGCGGCGCGGGCCGGTGGAGGACGCCATCGAGCTGCTGCGCACCCTGGCGGAGGTGGAAGCCCGGCGCGGCCAGTGCGCCGCCGCCCTGGCGCACGCCGGGCGGTCCCTCGCGCTGACCCTGGAGGCCGGGCTGTCCCCCGGCCCGGCCTGGTACGCGCTGGCGGTGGCCGAGGCGGCGGGCGGCTCGTTCGCCCGGGCGGCCGACTACGCCCGGCGCAGTGTGCGCGCCTCCGAGGAGGAGGGCGACCAGGTCTTCCTCTCCCGGGCGCTGTGGGCGCTGGGCCGGGTGCAGTCGCTGACCGGCGAGGCGGCGGCCGCGCTGGAGACGCTGCGCCGGGTGCGGGCCAACGAGCACGCGCTGTGCACGGTGGACCCGGCCATGCTGCGGTGGCACGAGGAGCTGGCCGAGGCGCTGCTGGCCGGGGACGCCCCGGACGAGGCGCGGGCGCTGCTGGCCGACGTCGGTCCGGTCGCCGAGCGACTGGGCCGGTCCACCGTGCTGCTGGGCTGCGACCGGGTGTACGCGCTGTGCCTGGCGGCGGCCGGCAAGGCGGACGAGGCGGTGGACCTACTGGTGGAGACCGCCGACCGGTTCGCCGGCCACGGGCTGGTGCTGGAACAGGGGCGCTGCCTGCTGGCGCTGGCCCGGGTGGAGCGCCGCCGGCGCCGGCGGTCGGCCGCGGCGGCCGCGCTCCAGGCGGCGGCCGCGGTCTTCGAACGGGCGGGCGCGGCGCCCTGGCTGGGGCTCACCGCGGACCGCCCCGGCCCGCTCGACGGCCCCGCCCCCGAGCCGTCCGGCGCCGGCGCGCTGGCCGTCCTCACCGAGGCGGAACTGACCCTGGCCCACCTGGTCGGCGAGGGCGCCAGCAACCAGGAGGCGGCGGCCCGGCTGTACGTCAGCGTCAAGACCGTCGAGGCCCGGCTGACCCGCATCTACCAGAAGCTCGACGTCCGCTCACGCGCCCAGTTGGCCTCCGCCCTCGGCGGGACGCTGCGCGGCCGGTGAGCGGGCGCGGTGCGAAGTGCCGTTCGTACGGGGGTGACTGACGGCCGCAGCCGGTGAAGCACCCGGACGCGCGCCCGCCGCCGGTACCGGGCACGGCCTGGTGGCCCGGATCGGCTGCGGCCACTGCGGGACGGTACTCGCCCCGGCCCACCGGCTCCCGCCGGGCGACGGGGCGCCCCGCTGCCCCAGGAGATGCCGGTGCCCGCCGCCCGTGCCGGTCGTGCCGACGGCCGCGGGCCCGGCCCGGTACCGGGGCCGGGCTCAGGCCGCCAGCAGGGAGTCGTCCTCGGGACGGGCGCCGGGCAGCCGGTGCCGGGCCGCGATGAGCGCGGTGTCGACGTCTGCGGTGCCGGTGGCCGTGCACAGCGTGCGGGCCAGCACCTCCAGGCGGGCGCGGACCTCTGGTCCGCCCGCCTCGGCGTGCAGCGCCGCCAGGGTCGAGTACTCCTCGACCAGGTGGTCCAGCACGGCGGGGTGGGCCATCAGCACGGCGGTCTCCTTCCGGGGGCGGGCGGCCGGGTGTGCCGCCGGTGTCCCGCTACCCGGTGATCGCCGGCCCAATCCGCGCCGCTGCCGGGCCGGCACGGGCCCGCGTGGTCTCGATACGGTCCCGACCCCTGCGCCGGGGCCCGGCTTCGGCTAGCTTTCCAGCATGATCAGCGCTCCCGGGCCGTCGTTCACCGAGGCGCTCACCGCCTCCGGCCCTCCTCTCGTCCTGGACGGCGGCCTCGCGCACCTGCTGGAGGCCGCCGGGCACGACCTGAGCGGCGGGCTGTGGTCGGCCAGGCTGCTCGCGGACCGGCCGGAGGCGGTCGTCGCGGCGCACCAGGCCTACTACGAGGCGGGCGCCTGCACCGTGACCACCGCCAGCTACCAGGCGACGTTCGAGGGGTTCGCCCGCCGCTCGATCGGGCCGGACCGGACGGCCGAACTGCTGGCCCGCAGCGTGGAGCTGGCCCGGGACGCGGCCCGCCGCGCGGAGGCGCGCACCCCCGGCCGGGCGCTGTGGGTGGCCGCGTCGGCCGGCCCGTACGGGGCGATGCTCGCCGACGGTTCGGAGTACCGGGGCCGCTACGGGCTGGGCGTGGGCGCGTTGGAGCGCTTCCACCGGCCGCGGCTGGAGGTGCTGGCGGCGGCGCGGCCCGACGTACTGGCGCTGGAGACCGTGCCGGACGCGGACGAGGGCCGGGCCCTGGTGCGGGCGGTCCGCGGACTGGGCGTGCCGGCCTGGCTGTCGTACGCGGTGGCGGGCGGCCGCACCCGCGCCGGGCAGCCGCTGGAGGAGGCGTTCGCCGTCGCCGCGGAGGCCGAGGAGATCGTCGCGGTGGGCGTCAACTGCTGCGCCCCGGAGGAGGTCGCCCCAGCGGTGGCGGTGGCCGCGCGGGTCACCGGCAAGCCGGTGGTGGCCTACCCCAACAGCGGCGAGCGGTGGGACGCGGGCGCGGCGGCCTGGCGGGGCCCGGCCACCTTCACGGCCTCCCGGCTGACGGAGTGGCGGCGGGCCGGGGCGCGGCTGGTCGGCGGCTGCTGCCGGGTGGGGCCGGAGGCGGTCGCCGCCCTGGCCCGCGAGGCGGCGGGCTCGGCCCGGCGGGTGCACTGAGGACGCGGGACTCCCAGGCGCCCCAAGGTGATCGTTCGATCAATCGAGGGCGGGCTGTTGACCGGATGACGGTCGGTCGATCACGCTCCTTGACGGCGCCGGGGCGCGGCGACCACCGCGGCGGGAGGGGGCCGGTTCCGGCATGGACGACGACCACAGGGGCCGCGAGCTGGTCCTGCCGCCCGGGGACCGGCGCCTGAGCCCGTACACCGGCTACACCCGCGCGCACTGGGAGGCCGCCGCCGACGGTCTGGTGACGGCGGCCTGGCGGTGGGCGAGCCCGGGCGGGGCGCTGCTCGACCTGCCGGGGCGGCCGTCGGTCTCCGGGGTGCGCTCCGACGGCCTGGAGGGCTTCGCCCGGACCCTTCTGGCCGCCGCGTTCCGGGTGGCGGGGGCGGGCGGTCAGGATCCGCACGGCCTGCTCGGCCGGTACGCGGACGGGCTCGCCGCGGGCACCCTGCACCCCGGCCGGGAGGACGCCGAGTCCTGGCCGCCTGTCCAGGACCACGGGGCGGGCGGTCAGCCGATGGTGGAGTCGGCGTCGGTGGCGCTCGGCCTGCGGCTGACCCGGCCCTGGCTGTGGGACCGGCTGGACGACGGCGTACGCGACCGGGCCGAGCAGTGGCTGCGCGGGGCGCTGCGGCACACGCCCGCGCCCAACAACTGGTACCTCTTCCCGCTGACCGTGGCCGGTTTCCTGGAGTCGGTGGGGCGCGGGGACGCCGAGACCGCCCGGGCCGTCCAGCGGGGCCTCGGGCTGCTGGAGGGCTGGTACCGGGGGGACGGCTGGTACGCGGACGGCGAGGGCCGGGCTTTCGACCACTACAACGGCTGGGCGCTGCACCTGTATCCGGTGCTGCACGCCCATCTCGCCGGCGACGAGGGGCTGCTCGCGCACTACGGGGACCGGCTCCGACTCCATCTGCGCTCCTTCGCCGCGCTGTTCGGCGGGGACGGGGCGCCCGTGCACTTCGGCCGGTCGCTGACCTACCGGTTCGCGGCGGGCGCGGCGGTCGGCGTGGGCGCGGTCACCGGTCATACCCCGCTGGCGCCGGGGGTCTCGCGCGGGCTGCTGAGCGGCTGTCTGCGCCACTTCCTGGACCGGGGCGCGGTCGACGGGGGGACCGGGCTGCTCACGCCCGGCTGGTACGGGCCGCACGCGCCGACGCTCCAGTCGTACTCGGGACCGGCCTCGCCGTACTGGGCGGCGAAGGCGTTCGCCGCGCTGCTCGCCGGGCCGGAGCACCCGCTGTGGACGGCGGTGGAGGAGCCGGCCCCGGCGCGGGGCCCGGACCGGGTGCTGGCGCTGCCCGCGCCGGGACTGCTGGTGCAGACGACCGGCGCGGACGGGCTGGCCCGGCTGCACAACCACGGCAGCGACGCGGTCCCGCCCGGGGCCGGGGACTGCGCGGCGGCGGCCGATCCGCTGTACGGGCGGTTCGCCTACTCGACGGCGACCGGTCCGACCGCCGAAGGCAACCCGCCGGACAACCACCTGGCCGTGGAGGTGGGCGGGGTCGCCTCGGCGCGCTGCCGGATCCGGCCGCTGGGCGCGGGCGGCGGGGGCGACTGGGGTTGGGCGGCCTCCGCCCACCGACCGGTCTTCCCCGTCGGGACGCCGTCGCCCCCGGATCTGCGGGTGGTGAGCGTGACGGTGGCGTGCGGCCGCCACGAGCTTCGGGTGCACCGGGTGACCGGGCTGCCGCCGGGCGCCCGGCTCCGGCTGACGGGCTGGGCCACCGGCCCGGACCAGTCGCTCGTCTCCCAGTTGACCGGGTTGGCCGACTGGGGCGAGCGCGACGAGGTGCGGGCGCCGGCCGGGACGGCGTTCACCGACTGGGCGGTGCTGCCCCGGCTGACGGCCGGGCCGGTGGAGGCGGGCGAGCCCCCGCGGGTGCTGGTGGCGCTCGCCTCGCTGACCGGCGCGGCGGATCCGGCCCCGCCGGCCGGGGTGGCGCGGGTGGAGCACGTGGACGCGGACGGGGTGCGGGTGCGCTGGACCGGGGCGGGCGGCGCGGCCGGGGCGGTGACCCGGATCGCCTTCGCGCCGCTTCGGGTGGGGCACACCGGCGTCCCCGAGGGGCCGCCGTCACCGCCCCCGGTGTGATCACCGGGCCTATGCTGGCCGACGGCCCTGCGATCGGAGGGAGTCCCATGCGGGTCGCGCTGTTCGTCACCTGCGTCAACGACGCGGTGTACCCGTCGACCGGGATCGCGGTGGTGAAGCTGCTGGAGCGCCTCGGTGTGGCGGTCGACTTCCCGGCGGGGCAGACCTGCTGCGGCCAGCCCCAGTACAACTCGGGCTACCGGGAGCAGGCGCGGCGGCTGGCCCGGCGTACGGCGGCGGCCTTCGCGGACCACCGCCATGTGGTCGTCCCGTCCGGCTCCTGCGCCGCCATGGTCCGCACGCACTACGCCCGACTGGGCGAAGCGGGCCTCGCGCCGCGGGTGCTGGAGCTCAGTGAGTTCCTGGTGGACGTGCTGGGGGTGACCGACGTCGGCGCGTACTTCCCGCACCGGGTGGCGTACCACCCCTCCTGCCACGGGCTGCGGCTGCTGGGCCTGGGCGAGCGGCCCCGGCGGCTGCTGGCGGCGGTGCGGGGGCTGGAACTGGTGGAGCAGCGCGGCCCGGAGGAGTGCTGCGGCTTCGGCGGCGCCTTCGCGGTGAAGAACCCGGACGTGTCGGTGGCGATGGGCCGGGACCGGGTGGACGCGGTGCGGGAGGCGGGCGCGGAGGTGCTGTGCGGCGCGGACAACTCCTGCCTGATGCACCTGGACGGCGTGGCCCGGGCCCGTACCGCAGGCGCGAGCGCGGCGGCCGGGCCGCGGACGGTGCACCTGGCGGAGATCCTGGCGAGCACGGAGGAGGAGCCGCTGCGATGAGCGGGACGTTCCTGGGGATGCCGGCCTTCCCGGAGGCGGCCCGGTCCGCGGTGGCCGACCCGGTGCTGCGGGCCAATCTGCGGCACGCCACCCACACCATCCGCGCCAGACGGGCCCGCGCGGTGGCCGAGTTGGCCGACTGGGAGGCGCTGCGCCAGGCCGGCAAGGAGATCAAGGACCACACCCTGCGCCACCTGGACACCCATCTGCTGAGGCTGGAGGAGGCGGTGACCTCGGCCGGCGGCGTGGTGCACTGGGCGGAGGACGCCGAGGAGGCCAACCGGATCGTCACCGAGCTGGTGCGGGCCACCGGGGAGCGGGAGGTGGTCAAGGTCAAGTCGATGGCCACCCAGGAGATCGGGCTCAACGAGGCGCTGGAGGCGGCCGGGATCGCCGCGTACGAGACCGATCTCGCCGAGCTGATCGTGCAGTTGGGCGAGGACCGGCCCTCGCACATCCTGGTGCCGGCGATCCACCGCAACCGCGGCGAGATCCGCCGGATCTTCCGGGACCGGATGGGGGCCTGGGGCCGGCCCGCCCCGGACGGGCTGACCGACGAGCCGGCCCGGCTGGCGGAGGCGGCCCGGCTGCACCTGCGGGAGAAGTTCCTGCGGGCGAAGGTGGGGGTCTCCGGGGCCAACTTCATGGTGGCCGAGACCGGCACCCTGGTGGTGGTGGAGTCCGAGGGCAACGGCCGGATGTGCCTGACCCTCCCCGAGACGCTGATCTCCGTCGTCGGGGTGGAGAAGGTGGTGCCCACCTGGCGGGACCTGGAGGTGTTCCTACAGACGCTGCCGCGCTCCTCGACGGCCGAGCGGATGAGCCCGTACACCAGCATGTGGACCGGCACGTCCGACGGCGACGGGCCGCGCGCCTTCCACCTGGTGCTGCTGGACAACGGCCGCACCTCGGCGCTCGCCGACGCCACCGGCCGGCAGGCGCTGCGCTGTATCCGCTGCTCGGCCTGCCTGAACGTCTGCCCGGTGTACGAGCGGGCCGGCGGGCACGCCTACGGCTCGGTCTACCCGGGGCCGATCGGCGCGATCCTCACCCCGCAGCTGCGCGGCACGGTCAGCGAACTGGACGCCTCGCTGCCGTACGCCTCCTCGCTGTGCGGGGCGTGCTACGAGGTGTGCCCGGTGGCCATCGACATTCCCGAGGTGCTGGTGAGCCTGCGCGAGCGGGTGGCGGCGCGGGGCGGCTCCGGGCACCGGGTGGAGCGGGCCGCGATGGCGGCGGCCACCTGGCTGTTCGACCATCCGGGCGCGCTGGCGGCGGGTGAGAGGCTGGCGTCCGCGACCCGGCGGCTGCACCCGTCCCGGCCGCCCGGTGCGGGAGCCTGGACGGCGGGGCGCGAGTTGCCCGAGCTGCCGGAGCGGTCCTTCCGCGACTGGTGGCGGAGGGAAAGGGGGAAGGGGTCGTGAGCACCGCGCGGGAGCGCGTCCTGGCCCGGATCCGGGCGGCCAACGCGGGGGCGCCGGACGCCCCGGGGCCGTCCCGGGAGTATCTGACCGCCCACTCCCCCGCCGGCGACCCGGCGGCCCTGGCGGACCTGCTGCACGAGAACCTCACCGACTACCGGGCGCACGTCAGCCGCAGCGGTCCGGCCGGGCTGCCGGGGCTGATCGGGACGCTGCTGGCGCGGCGCGGGGCGCGCTCGGTGGCGGTGCCGCCGGGGCTGCCGGCCGGATGGCTGGCCGAGGCCCGCGGGGTCGACCGGCGGCCGGACGACCGGGCGGCCGGGCCGCTGAGCGCGGCCGAACTGGACGCGGTGGACGCGGTGGTGACGGGCTGCGCGCTGGCTGTGGCGGAGACCGGCACGATCGTGCTGGACGGCGGCCCGGGGCAGGGCCGGCGGGCGCTGACCCTCGTCCCCGACCTGCACGTCTGCGTGGTGCGGGTGCCCGGGCAGCTCGTCGCCTCGCTCCCGCTCGCCCTGCCGCGCCTGGACCCGCGGCGCCCGCTGACCTGGATCTCCGGCCCCTCGGCGACCAGCGACATCGAGCTGGACCGGGTGGAGGGTGTGCACGGGCCGCGCACCCTGGAGGTGATCCTGCTGGCGGACCAGGACCCACCGGAACCGGACGGCTAGGGGCCGGGCGGCGGCACATCGCGGGCGGAGGCTCGGTGGACGGCTAGGGGCCGGGCAGCGGCAGGTCGCAGGAGGTGCCGGGCTCGACCGCCACCGTGCGGCCGTCGGGCAGTTCGACGTCGATCGGCTCACGGCCGCCGTCCGGCGGGACGGCCACGTGCAGGCCGCCCGGGGTCATCCGGACCCGGACGCCCCAGTGGCCGCGGTAGCGCAGGGTGAAGTCGTACGCGGACAGCTCCGGCAGCGGCACCGGGGCCAGCCTCAGCGCCCCGTCCCGGATCTCCAGCCCGGTCAGCCCGCGCTGCACCAGGTCCAGGGTGCCGGCCATCGCGCCCAGGTGGATGCCCTCCCCCGTCGTGCCGCCCTGGAGGTCGGCGATGTCGCCCTCCAGGGCCTCCTGGCAGAACTGCCAGGCCTCCGCGCGGCGGACCCGGGCCAGCACCCAGCCGTGCACCAGCCCGCTGAGGGTGGAGCCGTGGCTGGTGCGGCGCAGGTAGTAGTCGACCGTCCGCTCCCAACCCGCGTCGTCCAGGGTGTGCCCGAGCCGGGCGAACAGCGCCTTCAGCTCGGCCGGCGGGAAGAGGTAGCCGAGCATCAGCACATCGGCCTGCTTGGAGGCCTGGTAGCGGTTGGGGGTGTCGCCGTCGGCCTCCAGCACCCGGTCGAGGCGGCGAATGTCGCCGTGCCGCCGCCGCAGCCCCTCCCAGTCCAGTTCGGCCAGATCGCCGAAGCCCTCGAACTGGCTGATCACGCCCTGGTGGAAGGGGATGTGCAGCCTGCGGGAGACGTCCTCCCACAACTCCAGTTCGCCCTGGCCCAGTTCGGTGCGCTCTACCAGCTCCAGGCGGCGCGGCTCGGGCAGTTCGCGCAGCAGCTCCAGGGTGCGGGCGAGCACCCAGGCCGCGGTGACGTTGGTGTAGGCGTTGTCGTCCAGGCCGGGCCGGACCGCGTCCGGGTAGGCGTCGTGGTACTCGTCGGGGCCCATCACACCGCGCACGCGGTAGCGCCCCAGGTCCGGGTCGAAGGTGGCCCGGCCGGCCCAGAAGCGGGCGATCTGGAGCATCGTCTCGGCGCCCTTGGTGTGCAGGAACTCGCTGTCCCCGGTGGCCTGGCAGTACTGCCAGACGTTGTAGGCGATGGCGGAGCCGACGTGGTGCTGGAGGTGGGAGTGGTCGGGCAGCCAGCGGCCGGAGCGCGGGTTGAGGTGCAGCCGCTGGGTCTCCTCGCGGCCGTCGCTGCCGGACTGCCAGGGGTACATCGCCCCGGTGCAGCCGGCGTCCCTGGCCGCGGTCCGGGCCCGCTCCAGCCTCCGGTGGCGGTAGGTGAGCAGCGCCCGGGAGACCTCGGGGAAGTGCAGGTTCAGGTAGGGCAGCACGAACAGCTCGTCCCAGAAGACGTGGCCGCGGTACGCCTCGCCGTGCAGCCCGCGGGCCGGGACGCCCACGTCCAGCTCGGCGGTGTGCGGGGAGAGGGTTTGCAGGACGTGGAAGAGGTGCAGCCGCAGGATGCGCCCGGCCTCGTCGGGGACCTCCAGTTCGGCCCGCCGCCACAGCTGGCCCCAGGCGGTGCGGTGCGAGGCGAGCAGCGCGTCGGCGTCGGGGGCGCGCCGCACCCGGTCGAGCGCGGCGGCCAGCGGTTCGCTGATGGCCGGGTCGCGGGAGGTGTG
>NZ_PVLV01000373.1 GCF_002982015.1 Streptomyces solincola | reverse complement strand
CCCGGCGCCTCCCCTGTCCCCTTCCTTCACCCTCGCCACGCCCCGCCCCGGAGCGACGGACACCACACAGCGACCCATCCCGCAGACACCCGCAGACCACCTGGACCGACCCCCCGCGGACCACCGACGGACCGCCCCCCGAGCGCTCCGGCTGCGGGGCGCGATGTGCCGCCGGTACCGTCCCCCCGGACCCTTCCGCGGTGCGGGACACTGTCAGGAGGGCACCTCTACGATCCTTGTGAGAGGTGACACTTATCCACAGGCCAGAGAAGGGGAACCAGCCGATTTCCCGACGCGTGGATACGATCAGTAAGCAGTACCAGGACGGCAACGACGGAGGAGGTGCCCCATGGGAGTCCTGAAGCGTTTCGAGCAGCGTCTCGAAGGTCTGGTCAACGGCACCTTCGCCAAGGTGTTCAAGTCCGAGGTCCAGCCCGTCGAGATCGCCGGCGCCCTCCAGCGCGAGTGCGACAACAACGCCTCGATCTGGAACCGCGACCGCACGGTCGTGCCCAACGACTTCATCGTGGAGCTCAGCGCCCCCGACTACGAGCGCCTGAGCCCCTACTCCGGGCAGCTCGGCGACGAGCTCGCGGGCCTGGTCCGGGACTACGCCAAGCAGCAGCGGTACACCTTCATGGGGCCGATCAAGGTCCACCTGGAGAAGGCCGAGGACCTCGACACCGGGCTGTACCGGGTGCGCAGCCGCACCCTGGCGTCCAGCGCCTCGCAGTCCGCCGAGCCCGAGGCCGGCGGCGGCCCCGGCCGCTCCGGCTACGGCTATCCGCCGCCGGCCCACGGCGCGGGCGGCGGCCACGTCGCCGGCGCCCCGCCCATGCCGTCCGCCCCGCCCTCCGGCGCCCGTTCCGCGCCTGCGGGCCGGCCGCCCGCCGCGGGCCAGGCGGCCGGCGCCCAGGCGCGCCGCTGGATCGAGATCAACGGCACCCGCCACCAGATCTCCCGCCCGACGCTGGTGCTGGGCCGCAGCACCGACGCCGACGTGCGGATCGACGACCCCGGCGTCTCCCGCCGACACTGCGAGATCCGGACCGGAACGCCCTCGACGATCCAGGATCTCGGGTCCACCAACGGCATCGTGGTGGACGGGCAGCACACCACCCGCGCTACGCTCCGCGACGGCTCGCGGATCGTCGTGGGCAGCACCACCATCGTTTACCGGCAAGCCGAAGGGTGAAGCGGGGGCAATGTCAGAGCTGACCCTCACGGTCATGCGGTTGGGTTTCCTCGCCGTACTGTGGCTGTTCGTCATCGTGGCCGTCCAGGTCATCCGCAGCGACCTGTTCGGGACGCGGGTGACCCAGCGCGGTTCGCGCCGGGACTCCGCGCCCCGGCCGCAGCAGCAGTCCGGCACGGGCCGGCAGGCCGCCGCGCCGCCGCAGCAGCGCCAGCAGCAGTCCGGCCGCCAGCGCCGCGGAGCGCCGACCAAGCTGGTCGTCTCCGAGGGCACCCTCACCGGCACCACCGTGGCCCTCCAGGGGCAGACGATCACCCTGGGCCGCGCGCACGACTCCACGATCGTCCTGGACGACGACTACGCGTCCAGCAGGCATGCCAGGATCTACCCGGACCGTGACGGCCAGTGGATCGTCGAGGATCTCGGGTCCACCAACGGCACGTATCTCGACCGGACCCGGCTCACCACCCCGACGCCCGTTCCGCTGGGCGCGCCGATCCGCATCGGCAAGACCGTCATCGAGCTGCGGAAGTAGTGCTGCATCATGAGTAGGCGCGAGCGGAGCGAGCGAGCCGGAGCTGGGCCGGCCGGCGTGATCCGCCCCACGGGCGGCGCCGGCACCGGCCACCGGCTCCCGACCGGAGGGTGGGCAGTGTGGCGCGAGACCGGCTTTACCCGGAGCCGGCGTCGACAGGGCAGGTGGGCATGAGTCTGTCACTGCGTTTCGCCGCCGGATCGCACAAGGGCATGATCCGCGAGGGCAACGAGGACTCCGGCTACGCCGGCCCCCGGCTGCTCGCGATCGCCGACGGCATGGGCGGCCAGGCCGCCGGCGAGGTCGCCTCCTCCGAGGTGATCTCCACCCTGGTCACGCTCGACGACGATGTGCCCGGCAGCGACCTGCTCACCTCGCTCGGCACCGCCGTGCAGCGGGCCAACGAGCAGCTCCGGCTGATGGTCGAGGAGGACCCGCAGCTCGAAGGCATGGGCACCACGCTCACCGCCCTGCTGTGGACCGGCCGGCGGCTCGGCCTGGTGCACGTCGGCGACTCCCGCGCGTACCTCCTGCGGGACGGCGTCCTCACCCAGATCACCCAGGACCACACCTGGGTGCAGCGTCTGGTGGACGAGGGCCGGATCACCGAGGAGGAGGCCACCACCCACCCGCAGCGCGCCCTGCTGATGCGCGCGCTGGGCAGCGCCGACCACGTCGAGGCCGACCTGTCCATCCGCGAGGTGCGGGCCGGCGACCGCTATCTGATCTGCTCCGACGGCCTGTCCGGCGTCGTCTCCCACCAGACCATGGAGGAGACGCTCGCCAGCTACCAGGGCCCGCAGGAGACCGTCCAGGACCTCATCCAGCTCGCCCTGCGCGGCGGCGGCCCGGACAACATCACCGTGATCATCGCCGACGTGCTGGACGCCGACGGCGGGGACACCCTGGCCGGGCAGCTCAGCGACACCCCGGTGGTGGTCGGCGCGGTCGCCGAGACGCAGATCCAGCTCGGTGACGACGGCGCCATGCAGACGCCGGCCGGCCGCGCCGCCGGCCTCGGCCGCCAGGCGCCCCCGCCGGCCCCGCAGGGCAACTTCGGCCCGCCCGGCAGCGGCGAGGACCTCGGCTACGGCTCCATGCCGCCCGGGGACGGCTTCGAGTCGTACGCCGAGGAGGACTTCCGCAAGCCGCGCGGTGGCCGGAAGTGGCTGAAGAGATCGTTCTTCGCGGTGCTCGCGCTCGCCGTCGTCGGCGGCGCCCTGTACGGCGGCTGGCGCTGGACGCAGACCCAGTACTACGTCGGCGCCAACGACGAGCACGTCGCGCTGTACCGCGGCATCAGCCAGGACCTGGCGTGGATCTCGCTCTCCGACGTGGAGAAGGACCACCCCGAGATCGAACTCAAGTACCTCCCCGACTACCAGCGCAAGCAGGTCGAGGAGACCATCGCGGGCGGCAGCCTCGCCAAGGCGCGCGACAAGGTCACCGAGCTGGGTCTCCAGGCGTCCGCCTGCCGCAAGCAGGAGGAGGCCCGGGCCGCCGCCCCGAAGCCCACCCCGTCGGCGAAGCCGGAGCCGACGCCCAGCGGATCCCCGTCGCCCAAGCCCAGCACCGGCACGCCCCCTCCGAGCCCGGGCCCCACCCTCTCGCAGGAGGAGCAGAAGCTGGCCTCCAACTGCGGCAAGAGCTAGAGCAGAGCACCCGTAGGGGGCCTTTCACCACCATGAGCGTTGTCACCAACACGACCACCATCGGCGCGATCGACCTGCCGAGCCGCCGCAACACCGAGCTGGCGCTGCTCGGCTTCGCCGTCGCCATCCCGGTGTTCGCCTACCTCAACGTGGGCCTCGCCCTGGACGGCAAGGTCCCCGCGGGCATGCTCGGCTACGGACTCGGCCTCGGCCTGCTGGCCGGCATCGCGCACCTGCTGGTGCGGCGGTTCGCCCGGTACGCCGACCCGCTGCTGCTGCCGCTGGCGACCCTGCTCAACGGCCTCGGCCTGGTGCTGATCTGGCGGCTCGACCAGTCCCCCCGGCTGATCGCCACCTCCATGCGGCAGTTCGGCAGCTTCAGCCCGGACGCCCCCGCGCAGCTCATGTACTCCGCGATCGGCGTCGCCATGTTCCTCGGCGTGCTGATCCTGCTGAAGGACCACCGGGTCCTCCAGCGGTACACCTACATCTCGATGATGGGCGCCATCGTCCTGCTGCTGCTGCCGCTGGTCCCCGGGCTCGGCGCGGACGTCTTCGGCGCCAAGATCTGGATCCGGGTCGGCGGGTTCTCCATCCAGCCCGGTGAGTTCGCGAAGATCGTCATCGCGATCTTCTTCTCCGGCTACCTGATGGTGAAGCGGGACGCGCTGGCCCTGGCCAGCCGCCGCTTCATGGGGCTCTACCTGCCGCGCGGCCGCGACCTCGGCCCGATCCTCACCATCTGGGCGATCAGCCTGCTCATCTTGGTCTTCGAGAACGACCTCGGCACCTCGCTGCTGTTCTTCGGCATGTTCGTGATCATGCTGTACGTCGCGACCGAGCGGACGAGCTGGATCGTGATGGGTCTGCTGATGTCGGTCGGCGGCGCGGTCGGCGTGGCCTCCTTCGCCGGCCACGTCAAGGACCGCGTGGACGCCTGGGCGGACCCGTTCGGCGACTGCTACCAGAGCGTCAACGCCTGCCAGCAGATGGCGCAGGTGCTGATGTCCTTCGGCTCCGGCGGCACCCTCGGCACCGGCCTGGGCCAGGGTGACTCCGACCTCATCGCCTTCGCCGCCAACTCCGACTTCATCTTCGCCACCGTCGGCGAGGAGCTGGGCCTGACCGGGGTGATGGCCTTCCTGCTGCTGTACGGGCTGATCGTGGAGCGCGGCATCCGCACCGCGCTGGCCGCCCGCGACCCGTTCGGCAAGCTGCTGGCGACCGGCCTGTCCGGCGCCTTCGCGCTCCAGGTCTTCGTCGTCGCCGGCGGTGTGATGGGGCTCATCCCGCTGACCGGTATGACCATGCCGTTCCTCGCCTACGGCGGTTCCTCCGTGATCGCCAACTGGGCGCTGATCGCCATCCTCATCCGGATCAGCGACACCGCGCGCCGCCCCGCCCCGGCGCCCGCCCCGTCCCCCGACGCCGAGATGACCCAGGTGGTCCGCCCGTGAACAAGCCGCTGCGCCACATCGCGATCTTCTGCGGACTGCTGGTCCTCGCCCTGCTCATCCGCAACAACTGGATCCAGTACGTCCGCGCCGACGAGCTGAGCACCCACAAGTACAACCAGCGGGTGGCCATCGAGCGGTACGCGAGCCCGCGCGGCAACATCGTGGTGGACGGCAAGCCGATCACCGGATCGGTGAAGACGGACTCCAACTACTTCGTCTACAAGCGCACCTACACCGACGGCGAGATGTGGTCCCCGGTCACCGGGTACGCCTCCCAGGCGTTCGGCGCCAACCAGATCGAGAAGCTGGAAGACGGCATCCTCACGGGCAACGACGACCAGCTCTTCTTCGACCGCACCCTGGCGATGTTCACCGGGGACAAGAAGAAGGGCGGCGACGTCATCACCACCCTCAACGGGGCCGCCCAGAAGGCCGCGTTCGAGGGACTCGGCGACAAGAAGGGCGCCGTCGCCGCCATCGAACCGTCCACCGGCAAGATCCTCGCGCTGGCCTCCACCCCGTCCTACGACCCCTCGTCCTTCGCCGCCGGCTTCTCCCAGAAGGAAGCCGACACCTTCACGCGGCTGGACAAGGACAAGGACAAGCCCATGCTCAACCGGGCGCTGCGCGAGATCTACCCGCCCGGCTCCACGTTCAAGGTGCTCACCGCCGCCGCCGCGCTGGAGAACGGCGTGGTCAAGGACATCGACGCGCCCACCGACACTCCCGAGCCGTACATCCTCCCCGGCACCCGCACGCCGATGAAGAACCACGCCGAAGGCTGCGAGAACGCTTCGCTGAACAAGGCCCTGGAAGTGTCCTGCAACTCGGTCTTCGCCAAGCTCGGTGACAGCGTCGGGCGGGACAAGATGGTGGAGATGGCCGAGAAGTTCGGCTTCAACAACCCGGAGATCGACGTCCCGGTCCGCGCCGCCGCCTCCGTCTACGACAAGAACATGTCCCGCGACGGCAACGCCCAGTCCTCCATCGGCCAGTTCAACACCGCGACCACCCCGCTGCAGATGGCGATGGTGACGGCCGCGATCGCCAACGACGGCAAGCTGATGAAGCCGTACATGGTGGACGAGCTGCGCTCCCCCGACCTCGACCTGCTGGAGAAGCACGAGCCGGAGGAGATGAGCCGGCCGATGTCCGCCGAGACGGCCCAGTTGGTGCAGAAGATGATGGAGAACGTCGTCGACAACGGCACCGGCGGGAAGGCCGGCATCGACGGCGTGAAGGTCGGCGGCAAGACCGGCACCGCGCAGCACGGCGAGCAGAACAAGGCGCGCCCGTACGCCTGGTTCGTCTCCTACGCCAAGACCGACCAGGGCTCCCCGGTTGCGGTCGCGGTCATCGTCGAGGACTCCTCCGCCGTCGCGCGTGAGGACATCAGCGGCGGCGGCCTGGCCGGGCCCATCGCCCGGGACGTGATGAAGGCGGTGCTCGACAGCAAGTGACGGCGCCCGCCGGGGGGCGCCCCCGGCGGCGCGAGCAGCCGCCCGTGCCTGGTCCACACCGGCGTGTACCGGTCCCGTATCAGGTGGCGGCCGCGGACGGGCCGGCTCGCCACGGCCGGTAGCGTATGCCCGGACAGCACACCGCCGGACCACACACAGGGGTGCGCGGTCGGGACTGACGGAGAGGGCTGGAACAGTATGGAAGAGCCGCGTCGCCTCGGCGGCCGGTACGAGCTGGGCTCGGTGCTCGGCCGCGGTGGCATGGCGGAGGTCTACCTCGCCCACGACACCCGGCTCGGCCGCACCGTCGCCGTGAAGACGCTGCGGGCCGACCTCGCCCGCGACCCGTCCTTCCAGGCCCGGTTCCGCCGTGAGGCCCAGTCGGCCGCCTCGCTCAACCACCCGGCGATCGTCGCGGTCTACGACACCGGCGAGGACTACGTCGACAACATCTCCATCCCGTACATCGTGATGGAGTACGTCGACGGCTCCACCCTCCGAGAGCTGCTGCACTCCGGCCGCAAGCTGCTGCCCGAGCGGTCGATGGAGATGACCGTCGGCATCCTCCAGGCGCTGGAGTACTCGCACCGCGCCGGCATCGTGCACCGCGACATCAAGCCGGCCAACGTGATGCTGACCCGCACCGGCCAGGTCAAGGTCATGGACTTCGGCATCGCCCGCGCCATGGGCGACGCCGGCATGACGATGACCCAGACCGCCGCGGTCATCGGCACCGCCCAGTATCTCTCCCCCGAGCAGGCCAAGGGCGAGCAGGTGGACGCCCGTTCCGACCTGTACTCCACCGGCTGCCTGCTGTACGAGCTGCTGACCGTCCGGCCGCCGTTCGTCGGCGACTCCCCCGTGGCGGTCGCCTACCAGCACGTACGCGAGGAGCCGCAGCCGCCGAGCACCTTCGACCCCGAGATCACGCCCGAGATGGACGCCATCGTCCTGCGGGCCCTGGTCAAGGACCCGGACTACCGCTACCAGTCGGCCGACGAGATGCGCGCCGACATCGAGGCGTGCCTGGACGGCCAGCCGGTCGCCGCGACCAGCGCGATCCCCGCCGCGGCCTACGGCTACGGCGACCACCAGCACGGTGGCGACCCTGCCGGGCAGACCTCGATGCTGCCCCCGGTGAACCCGGACGACGGCGGCTTCGGCTACGACGACCGCAGCGGCCGGCGCCGGCAGAAGAAGTCCAACCTCTCGACGATCATGCTGATCGTGGCCGGGATCATGGTCCTGGTGGGCGCGGTCCTCATCGGCCGGGTCGTCTTCAGCGGCGACGACACCGCCGACGGTCCGGTGGACGTGCCCAAGGTGGTCGGCAAGCCGCTGGCGCAGGCGCGCTCGCTGGCCGAGGGCGCGGGCGTGAAGCTCACGCAGGACGGCACCGACCGCTGCGACCAGCCCAAGGGCTCGGTCTGCTCCCAGAGCCCGGCGTCCGGGACGATGAACAAGGGCGAGACCCTCACGGTGGTGATCTCCGAGGGCGCCCCGAAGGTCCAGGTGCCCAGCGTGATGGAGCAGTCCCAGGAGACGGCCACCAAGAACCTGGAGGCCCAGGGCTTCGACGTCAGCGTGGAGCAGCGGGAGTCCGACGCGGACCCGGGCGAGGTCATCGAGCAGCGCCCGGAGGGTGGCACCGAGGCCGAGAAGGGCAGCGAGGTGGTCATCACCATCTCGCGGCAGGCCCGGGAGACGGTCCCGAAGGTCACCGGGTCGCAGTTCGACGCGGCCAAGTCCCAGTTGGAGACCCTCGGTTTCCAGGTGGAGCGCTCGGACGTCGACTCCGACAAGCCGGCCGGTGAGGTCACCGCCCAGGACCCGCAGGGCAACTCCCGCGCCCCCAAGGGCAGCAAGGTCACCCTCCAGGTCTCCAAGGGCCCGCAGCAGCCGGCCCAGAAGCCGGTGCCGCAGGTCGTCCCGCAGCCGCTGGGCCAGGCCAAGCAGACCCTGGCCGCGGCCGGGTTCACCAACGTCCAGGTCGGGCCGGGCTGCCCCGCCGACGACAACGCCCTCGTGACCGCCAGCGACCCGCAGGCCGGTACGCAGGTCGACCCGGCCGCCACCCAGGTCACCCTCACCACCCTGGGCTGCCAGGGCGGCAACGGAGGCCAGAACGGCGGTCAGAACGGCGGTCAGAACGGCGGCCAGAACGGCGGGAACGGCGACGGCGGCCAGAACGGCGGCAACGGCGGCGACGGAGGCATCAACTTCTTCGGCGGGCCGTCCGCGGTCGTCCCCCGCGACTCCTGAGGTCCGATCCGCGAACGGGCAGGGGCCCGGCGACCGTCATGGTCGCCGGGCCCCTTCTCCGTACCGTCGCGGGCCCTCGGGGGCCGTCAGGAGGCGCGCAGTTCGGCCGGCGGGGTGCGGTCGCCGTCGACCTTCTCGGTGCGCTCCAGCTCGCCCCAGACGATGTAGCGGTAGTCCGAGGTGTAGACCGGCGTACAGGTCGTCAGGGTGATGTAGCGGCCCGGCTTCGTGCGGCCGGACTCCCGGGGCACCGGTTGCAGCACGTCCACGTTGTACTTCGAGGTCTCCGGCAGGGTCTTGTAGACCTTGTAGACGTACCAGGTGTCCCGGGTCTCGAAGACGATCGCGTCGCCGGTGCGCAGCTTGTGGATGTTGTGGAACTTCGCGCCGTGCCCGTCGCGGTGCGCGGCCAGCGTGAAGTTGCCCTTGGCGTCCTTCGGCTGGGCGGAGGCCACCGGGTCGGTGTAGTAGCCGGCCACGCCGCCGTTGAGGGTCTCGGGGTCGGTGCCCTTGCGGACCAGCACCTCGCCGTCGTCCATCGCCGGGACGTGCAGGAAGCCGAGGCCGCCGTCGGTGTCCAGCGCGCCCGGCCCGGAAGGGGTCTTCGCCGTCCAGGCGTCGCGCACCTTGTCGCCCTGGCGGCCCGCTTCCCGGTCGGCCAGCACGTTGGTCCACCACAGGGAGTAGGCGACGAACAGTCCCATCAGCACCCCCGCGGTGATCAGCAGTTCGCCGAAGACGCTGACGGCGCCGGCGATCCGGCTGCGCGCACGTGCCACTACATCTGTCCCGTCTCGAAAGGTCAGCCGACGAGCGCGTCCGGTTTGCCCTTGGTGCGCGGCCGTTCCTCGACCATCTTGCCCCACACGATCATGCGGTACGTACTGGTGAACTCGGGGGTGCAGGTGGTGAGCGTGACGTACCGGCCGGGGCCGGTGAAGCCGGAGCCGGCGGGCACCGGGTCGATCACGGCGACGTTGGACGGCGGCGTCTGCGGCAGGATGCCGGTCATCTCGTAGGTGTAGTAGGCGTCCTGGGTCTCCACCACGATCGGGTCGCCCGGCCGGAGCCGGTTGATGTAGCGGAACGGCTCGCCGTGGGTGTTGCGGTGGCCGGCGACGGCGAAGTTGCCCTGCTTCTGCGAGGGCATGGCGGTCTTCAGCCGTCCGTCGGCGTAGTGGCCGACCATCCCGCGGTCGAGCACCCGCTCCTTGTCGACGCCCTCGGCGACCGGCACCACCACGTCCAGCGTCGGCAGGTACATGATGGCGAAACCCTGGCCCGGTGCGAAGGCGTCCGGCTTGCGGCCCTCGGCCCAGGCGTTCTCGATGCCCTTCTTCGCCGCGTCCGCCTGAAGGCCGGCCCGCACGTTGGTCCACCAGAGCTGGTAGGTGACGAACAGCAGCATCACCACGCCGAAGGTGATGAACAGCTCGCCCACCACCCGGCTGGCGACCACCCCGACGCTGTCCTTGCGGGCGCGCGCCGCCCGGCGCGCCTCCACCCGGGTGAGCGGCCGCCCGTCGGGCCCGCCGCCGACCCCCGCGGGGCCCGTACGGCCCGTGGACGGCGTCCCGGCGGCGCTGGCGCCCCGGCGGCCCGCCCGGCGCCTGCCGCGGCCCTTGGCCGCCCTGCGCCGCTCCGCGCGGCCCCCGCCCGGCGGCGGACCGGTGCGTGCGCCCGCCGGCCCCCCGGCGACGGCCGCGGGGGCCTCCGGCGGCAGCGGTCCCGCCGGCCGCCCGCGCGCCGCCTCACCGCCTCGCGGGGGGTGTACGCCGTCCCGTACGGGCTCTATTCGCGCCGTCTCGTCCAAGGGGGCCGGACGCCCGTGGCGTCCGGTGCGGGCCGCCTGCTCGCTCCGGGCGCTCTGGCCGGGCAGGTTGGCCGCCCGGAACCAGGGGGATCCGCGTCCGTCCGCGCCGCCCGGCTCGCCGCCGTCCGGGTCCGTACCGCCGCCTGGTCCCGGGCGGCGCACGGCGGTCACGCGACGGCCTTGCCCACCACCGGCGCGAGCCCTGCCGACCGGGCGACCGCGCCGGTATCGCCGCACTGCTCCAGCCAGTTGGCGAGCATCAGGTGCCCGTGCTCGGTGAGCACCGACTCCGGGTGGAACTGCACGCCCTCCACCGGCAGGTCCCGGTGGCGCAGGCCCATGATGATGCCGTCCTCGGTCCGCGCGGTGACCTCCAGCGCGGCCGGCAGGTCGGCGGGCTCGGCGGCCAGCGAGTGGTAGCGGGTGGCGGTGAAGGGGGAGGGCAGCCCGGTGAAGACGCCCTGGCCGCCGTGCACGACGGGGGAGGTCTTGCCGTGCAGGAGCTGCGGCGCGCGGTCGACCACGCCGCCGTAGGCCACGGCCATCGACTGCATGCCCAGGCAGACGCCGAAGACCGGCACGCCGTGGTCGGCGCAGTGCCGGACCATGTCCACGCAGACGCCGGCCTGCTCGGGCGCGCCGGGGCCGGGGGAGAGCAGCACGCCGTCGAAGCCGTCCAGCGCGTGCCGGACCTCGACCTCGTCGTTGCGCCGGACCTCGCACTCCGCGCCGAGCTGGTAGAGGTACTGGACCAGGTTGAAGACGAAGCTGTCGTAGTTGTCGACGACGAGAATGCGCGCGCTCACTGACCGTCCACCGTCACATCGTTGAACGGAAGCAGGGGCTCCGCCCAGGGGAACACGTACTGGAAGAGCACGTAGACGACCGCCAGGGCGAGCACGAGCGAGATCAGCGCGCGTACCCACGAGTTCCCCGGCAGGTGCCGCCAGATCCAGCCGTACATGCCGTCCGCCGGTCCTTCCTCGCTGCACTGCTCTGCCTGTCTGCCTGTCGGACACCAGAGTACGGGGCGCGCGGGCCGGTGGGGCGGGGCTGTGGAAAGCACCGCCCGGAGCCCTGCCCGCCGGTACGCCCGGTCCGGCGGGCTACGGGGCGCCGGCGGGCTTGGCGTGGTGCAGCTCGACCGCGCCGTTGTAGCCGGGCAGGGAGATCCCGTCGTGGTCGTCGACCTTCCAGCCCAGCCCGTACGCCTTCACGTAGAGCAGGTAGTTCCGCACGGCGGTGGAGCCGTCCAGCGCCCGCTGGAGGTCGCCGGCGTCCCCGACCGCGGTGATCTTGTACGGCGGTGAGTAGACGCGACCCTGGAGGATCAGGGTGTTGCCCACGCAGCGGACCGCGCTGGTGGAGATCAGCCGCTGGTCCATGACCCGGATGCCCTTGGCGCCGCCCTTCCACAGGGCGTTGACCACGGCCTGGAGGTCCTGCTGGTGGATGACCAGGTCGTTGGCCTGCGGCTCGGGGTAGCCGGGGGCGGCCTGGGCGTCGGGCGGGGCGTCGTCGAGCGTGACGGTGAGGCCGTCGCCGGCGACCTCGGTGGTGCCGGCGGCCTCCTCCAGGGCCCGCAGCCGGGCGTCCTCCTCGGTGCTGGAGCCGGCGTCGCGCCGGGCGAGCGCGTCCACCTGCTCGCGGACCGCCGCGGTGGTCTCGTCGAGCCGGCCGTTCTTGTGGCTGCGCTCGCGGACGAGGTCGGACAGCCTCAGCAGCGAGTCGTCGGTGCGGAGGTTGGTGCCCTTGGCGGTGTTGAAGCTGGTGACGAAGATCAGTCCGGCGAGGGCGAAGACGGCAGCGGTGAGCAGCCGGACCGGCCGCCAGCGGCGTCGCCGGGCCGGTTCGGGGGGAGCGCCGGTGGAAGTGCTCAACGTACCCTTATCTCCTTCAGCACCGCGGAAGCACTACGCTAACGGACGCCCGGTCGAGGCGGCCGTCCCGCCCGCCTTCCCGGGAAACCGCCCCGTTCCCCCGCGCGGTCACGCAGCGCATCGACAGGAGAGCCCCTCGTGCCGAAGTCACGTATCCGCAAGAAGGCCGACTTCACACCGCCGCCGGCCGCGAAGCAGGCGACGAGCATCAAGCTGACCAACCGGAGCTGGGTGGCCCCGGTGATGCTGGCGCTGTTCGCGATCGGGCTGGCCTGGATCGTGGTGTTCTATGTGACGGACGGCTCGCTGCCGCTGGAGTCGCTGCGGAACTGGAACATCGTGGTCGGCTTCGGCTTCATCGCGGGCGGCTTCGCGGTCTCCACGCAGTGGAAGTAGCGCCCGCCCCGGCGGGGTCCGCGCCGACCGTGCTCGCGTAGCCGGTCGGCAGCCTCCCCGTCAAGCCTTGCCCATAGTTATCCACAGCGTTGTGCACAGGTCGTGGATAGGTAGGAAGATCTGTGGATAACTCACGTCGGGTTGACGCCGCAGTACGACCGGACGCGACCCCTCCGACCTGGGACTCTCTCCCGCATCTGAGAGAAAGCCCAGGTCAGAGCGGATAGGTACAGGCGTTCCCGCTCGCCGCCCGGTGATCCGGCACGGTAGGCACAGGGCCCGGCACCCACTGTGGACAAGGGTGGGGACAACCGGCCGGTCCCGGGGCCTGCGGCATGGCCGACCCGGTCAGCTCAGCGCCGACACCCGCAGCACCACGGTCAGCAGCGACAGCGCCAGCACCGCTCCGCAGGCCCCCCACTGCACCAGCGCCCGGCGCTCGCGCGGGCCGTTGACCATCGCGTAGGAGATCACCACACCCGCCACCAGGCCGCCGATGTGCGCCTGCCAGGCGATGTCCCGCCAGAAGAAGGTGATCACCAGGTTGAGCGCCACCAGAGCCAGCACCGGCCGCAGGTCCTGATTGAGCCGGCGCACCAGGACGACGGTGGCGCCCAGCAGTCCGTAGACCGCCCCGGAGGCGCCCAGCGACGACTGGTTCTGCGCCGCCAGCAGCAGCGTCAGCGCACCGCCGGCCAGCCCGGACAGCAGGTACAGCACGAGGAACCGCACCCGCCCGAGCTGCTCCTCCAGGGCCACCCCGAGGAACCACAGCAGCAGCATGTTGCCCGCGATGTGCCAGACCTCCTGGTGCAGGAACATGCTGCTCAGCAGCCGGTACCACTCGCCGTCCGCGACCCCTACCTCCCGGCCGAGACGCGGGTCGTAGGCGAGGCCGATGAGCGTCGTCTCCGCGACGAACCGGGGCAGGACCTGCGCCAGCACGAAGACCACCAGGTTGGCCCCGATGAGCAGATGGGTGACCAGATGCGGGTCGCCGCCGGTGATCCGGCCGCCCGCGACGGTGCGCGGCTGGTTGGCGGTACGGGAGTGGCCGGTGCCGCTGCCGCCGCGCACGCACTCGGGGCACTGGAAGCCCACCGAGGCGTCGACCATGCAGTCCGTGCAGATCGGCCGCTCGCACCGGGTGCAGCGCACACCGGTCTCGACGCCCGGGTGGCGGTAGCAGTGCGGCACCTGGCTCATGGAGCCCCCTCGTCGGCCGGCGGATCAGGGCGGGACCTCGTCGTGGGCCGTCCGCGACGTGCGGCCGCCCCGCCCATCCCTACGGACGGGCGGGGCGGAAAGGTTCCCCGTGTCCCCCGGAGGGGGAAGCGCGGGCGCACCTCGGGGCGGGCCGGACCTCAGCGGGTCTCGATCACGACCGACTCGATGACCACGTCGCTGACCGGGCGGTCAGTGCGCGGGTTGGTCTGCGCGGTCGCGATCTCGTCGACGACCTTCTTGCCCGCGTCGTTGGTGACCTCACCGAAGATGGTGTGCTTGCCGGTCAGCCAGGTGGTGGGAGCCACGGTGATGAAGAACTGCGAACCGTTGGTGCCCGGGCCGGCGTTGGCCATGGCCAGCAGGTACGGCTTGTTGAAGGACAGCTCCGGGTGGAACTCGTCGCCGAACTCGAAGCCCGGGCCGCCGGTGCCGTTGCCCAGCGGGTCGCCGCCCTGGATCATGAAGCCGCTGATCACACGGTGGAAGACGGTGCCGTCGTAAAGGCGGTCACTGGACTTCTTGCCGGTGGCCGGGTGGGTCCACTCCCGCTCGCCCTGGGCGAGCTCGACGAAGTTCTTGACCGTCTTCGGCGCGTGGTTCGGCAGGAGCCGGATCTCGATGTCGCCGTGGTTGGTCTTCAGGGTGGCGTAAAGCTGCTCGGCCACGATGTGCCTTCCGTAAGTCTGCTCTGACGTCTCACACTTTCCCATGGAAGGCGGCCGGGAGGCACGGAAGGCGGTCGACCGGACAGCGCGGGCGGGAGACGGGCAGCGCACGGGCGCATGCGGAAGCGGCCCCGGACGGCGCGCGGAGGCGGTCTCGGAGCTGGCGGTGGGGCGCTATGGCGGTCTCGAAGCCAAGAGTGGGCGCACGGGGGCGCATGGGGTGTCAGGGCCGCACGGGGGAGGCTGTTGCCCCGTATGCCGCCGTACCGCATGCCGAGCACCGGCCCGGCAGGCATGATTTCGAAGAGGACGGATACGCGAGATACCAGCCCGCCACCGAGGAGGAGGAAAGCCGTGACCCGCAAGGACAGCGTGCGCGCCGCGACCCATTCGGCGAAGGACAGCGTGCGGCACGCCGCGGAAGTGGTGGCGCCGTACGCCGGAACGGCTAAGGACACGGCCGCGCAGTACGCGCACGAGGCCCGTGTCAGGGTGGCCCCCAAGGTGTCGAAGGCCGCTCATCAGGCGCGTGTGCAGTACGACGCGTATGTCGCACCCAAGGTGCCGGCGGAGTTCGGCGATGCCGCGCAGCGTGCGGCGGTCAAGACCCGTAAGGCTGCCAAGCAGACCCGTAAGGCGGCCCGGCAGGCGGCCGACTACACGGCGCCCCGGGTGGAGACCGCGGTCGCCGCGACCGCGCCGGTCCGTGAGGAGGCCGTCGCCCGCTCGCTGGCCACGCTGGCGGCGCTGCGCGGGCAGGTGTCGGCGAAGGACATCCAGAAGCTGGTGCGGAAGCACGAGCGCCGGGGGCGGGCCGGGCGCGTCTTCAAGGGTCTCGCGATCGTCGGGGTGCTGGCCGGTGGCGCCTTCGCCGCCTGGAAGTGGTGGGACAAGCAGGCCAACCCGGACTGGCTGGTCGAGCCGCCGGCGCCCACCGAGGTCTCCGACCGTGCGCCGCTCACCTCGGTCGACGGCACCGGCACTTCCGCGCTGGACCCCGAGGTCCAGGCCAAGCAGGCCGAGGCCGAGGCCGACGCGGACGACAACCGTCCCTGACGGTCCTCCGCGAGCTCACCGCTCGCGGCCGAGTATCTGGCGGCCGGTCGCTTCCGGTTCCGTACGGGCTTCGTCCCGTGCGTCTGGGGCGGCCGGCTCTGTCGTGCTCCGGGTCCAGCCGGGGGAGTGATCCCCTGCCGGTTAGTTTCACGTGAAACATCGGCCGGCACGACGAGGTGACGCAGCGAGCTCGGCACGACGAGGTGACGCAGCGAGCTCGGCAGGACGAGGTGACGCAGCGGGCTCAGGCCGCGATGAAGCGGGCTCACGCCGCGAGGGCCAGGTCGGCCAGGTCCATCCCGGCGGGCAGCGGCGCGACGGCCGGCAGGTGGCGGACCGAGGGGGAGGAGCCGTGGGCCTCGGCCCGGATGCGCTGCTTGATGGTCGGCGGCAGTGAGCGGTCCCGTACGGCCGGGTGCGTCTGGGGCGCGGTAGCGGCGGTCGCGGGTGCGGCTTCGTGTGCGGTACGACGTACCGGCACCGCGACCGGGGCCAGCAGCTTGCCGCCGGTCGTGCGCTCGGAACGCTGCGGACGCTCAGAGCGCTGCGGACGCTCGGGCAGCTCCGAGTCGGCGGATGCGGCGACTTGGGCCGTCTCCTCCCTCCCCGCGGTGTCCGCGGCAACGGCGCTCACCGCGACCGCCGGCAGGACGGTGGCGGAGAGCACCGCCACCGGGCGGCGGCGGACGAGGCCGAGGACGGAGCGGGTGGAGCGGACGGCCACGGAGAGCGTCGTGGCGACGACCGCGGACAGCAGGGCGAAGAAGGCGGTCCAGAACTGCACGGCCTTGTCGGTGGCGGCCATGGTCCCTCGCTTTCGTAGGAGTCTTCCGAGAGGTCTTCGGAGGTGTCTGCGGGAGAAGTTCGGGTTGGGCGATCTACATACCTTTCTCATGATGTGTACGCATCTTGAGAAGGCACGGACCGACGCCGCCGCGCGGTAGATCTTCTGATGAACACCACCCGTCCGGCCCATGTCCCCGAGTTGCGGCCCCCGGGAGGCCATGCAGTCCGGGCATCCCCGGGAACCTCTGGCTCTCACTAGACAAACTTGACTAGGCTGTGAGCGTGACCGACAAGACGATCCCCCTGCTGCCCTGCCACGAGATCCAGCCGGTCGTGGACTTCTACACCGCGCTCGGCTTCGAGACGACCTGTCTACAGAAGGCCCCGTACGCCTACGCGGTGGTCCGGCGCGGCCCGGTCGAGCTTCAGTTCTTCGCGATGAAGGGCTACGAGCCGAGCCAGTCGTACTCCGGCTGCTATGTGCTGACCGACGACGTGAATGGACTGCACAGCGTCTTCCGGGCCGGCCTGAAGGCGGCCTACGGCCGCATTCCCAGCCGCGGGCTGCCGCGGATCGGGCCGCTGAAGGACATGTCGTACGGGGTGCGGCAGTTCCTGATGACCGACCCCGGCGGCAACAGCATCCGGGTGGGTCAGCCGATCAGCGACGACCCGAGCATGCGCCCGGTGCCCAAGGAGCCCTTCGCCCGGGCACTGCACCTGGCCGACCTGTTCGCCGACTCCAAGGAGGACCTGGCGGGCGCGGCACGGTTGATCGACCGCGTACTGCCTCCGGAGCACGGCCACGCGCCGCCGCCCGGCGGGCCCGCGCCCACGCCCGTGCAGCACGTCCGCCTGCTGGTGCTGCGGGCCGACCTCGCCGCCCGCCTGGGCGACGCCCCGCTCGCGGCCGAGCTGGCCGCCCGCGCCGCCGCGCTCCCACTCGGCGGGCAGGACCGCGCGGCGGCCGCCGACAGCCTGAGCCGGCTGGCCGAGCTGACCGAACCCATGTCATGACCGGCGAGAGCGTCCAGCAGCCGCTCCGGCGCCTCGGCGCCGAGGTCGTCGTCTGGAGAGACGCCCCGTCACGAGCAGTACCCGGTCACAGGAAACGCCCGTCACGGGAAACGCCCCCCGCGCCGCGTACACGGCTCGGAGGGCGTTCTCTGTGGAGCCTAGGGGAGTCGAACCCCTGACATCTGCCATGCAAAGACAGCGCTCTACCAACTGAGCTAAGGCCCCGGGACGGGTGCACCGGACCAAGCGGACGATCGCGCCGGGCCGTTGCCGGAACCAGAGTACCGGGTCGCGGGGGGTCCACGGCAAAAGGTTTGGGGCTCCCCGTGGGCGACCGCTCTCCGTAGGATGCTGGGCGAGGTTCGCAGGAGCGAACCGCAGCGATGGGGAGACGCAGATGGACACAGTGCAGCAGGAAGCGACGGCGAGAGCCAGGGAACTCCAGCGGAGTTGGTACGGGGAGCCGCTGGGGGCGCTCTTCCGCCGGCTCATCGACGACCTCGGGCTCAACCAGGCCCGCCTCGCCGCCGTGCTCGGGCTGTCCGCCCCCATGCTGTCCCAGTTGATGAGCGGCCAGCGCGCCAAGATCGGCAACCCGGCCGTCGTCCAGCGGGTGCAGGCCCTTCAGGAGCTGGCCGGCCAGGTCGCGGACGGCAGTGTCAGCGCCGCCGAGGCCACCGGGCGGATGGACGAGATCAAGAAGTCCCAGGGCGGCTCGGTGCTCACTGCGACCGGCCAGGCGTCCTCCGGCACCGGTGCGCCGACCGTCCGCCGGGTGGTCCGCGAGATCCAGTCGCTGCTGCGCTCGGTGGCCGCCGCCGGCGACATCATCGACGCCGCCGACTCGCTCTCCCCCACCCACCCCGAGCTGGCCGAGTTCCTGCGCGTGTACGGCGCCGGGCGCACCGCCGACGCGGTGGCGCACTACGAGTCGCACCAGAACTGACCCGCGCCCCGCCGCCACCGGCGGGGCGCGCGATCCGAGGGGTGGGGCATGGGCGAGGTGCTCGCCGGGCGGTACGAGCTCGTCGACCCGATCGGCCGCGGCGGCGCCGGGGAGGTGTGGCGGGCCTGGGACCACCGGCGCCGCCGGTACGTCGCCGCCAAGGTCCTGCGGCAGTCCGACGCGCACGCCCTGCTGCGCTTCGTCCGCGAGCAGGCGGTGCGCATCGAGCACCCGCACGTACTGGCCCCGGCGAGCTGGGCGGCCGACGACGACCGGGTGCTGTTCACCATGGACCTCGTGCGCGGCGGCTCCCTGGCGCAGGTGATCGGGGACTACGGCGCGCTGCCGCCGCGGCTCGTCGGCGTCCTGCTGGACCAGTTGCTCGCCGGGCTGGCCGCGGTGCACGCCGCGGGCCTGGTCCACCGGGACGTCAAACCGGCCAACCTGCTGCTGGAGGCGACCGGTACGGGCCGCCCACACCTGCGGCTGACCGACTTCGGCATCGCCATGCGCAAGGGCGAGCCCCGGCTCACCGAGACCGACCACGTGGTGGGGACGCCCGGCTACTTCGCCCCCGAACAGCTCGCCGGCGCGGAGCCCGACTTCCCCGCCGACCTCTACGCGGCCGGCCTGGTCGCCCTCCACCTGCTCCTCGGCCACCGCCCCGACACCCAGGCGCTGGCCGTCCGCCTCACCGCCCCCGACGCACCGACCGCTCCCGCCGGCGTCCCCGACCCGCTGTGGCAGGTCCTCGCCGGACTGCTGCACCCCGAACCGCAGGCACGTTTCCGCACCGCCGCCGACGCCCGCGCCGCACTGACCTCCGCCGCCGCCTTGCTGCCCTCCCCGCCCGAGGGCGGGGACGCCGAAGAACCGATAGAGATCTTCGACCAACTGCCATCCCTGCCGGACGGATTCGGACCGGACGGCCCGAAGGCCCCGCAGGGCCGCGAGAACCCGCAGGGCCGGGAAGACCCGCAGGGCCGGGAAGACCCGCA
>NZ_PVLV01000372.1 GCF_002982015.1 Streptomyces solincola | reverse complement strand
TCCACGATTCTGGCCTCACCGCCCGCCGCCCGCACCCTCTTCGCTGCGGCCTCGTCCACCACGTTCACCACGAGCTTGCGCGCCGACGCGTCATAGAACGCACCCGCCGCCCCACCACCCAGATCCCGCTGCAACGAGGCCGACAACGACCCCGCCGCCGACACCGACAACACCCGCGCCCCGGTGTCCTCACTCGCACTCGCACTCGCACTCTGCACCGTCACACCCGCACCGACCAGAGCCACCACGGCTCCGCCCGCCACGAGTATCCGCCGCCTGCTGTTCGTCTGACGATGGTTCACTGTGTCGCCTTCCTATGGGGCCGTACCGGCGGTGCGTGGGGCGCCGACTCGGTACGGAGGATGGGCCGCTCACTATTCCGACGCGGTGGCGAGAGCCACAAGTCTCATTCCCTGAGACGCACGTGACCTTCACACCGATCACAACGACGACATGTTCACAGCGCGGCGGATCACATCCGTGCAGACGTTCGGCCGGTACGGCGTCTTCGCGACATGAAGGATTCAGCGGCCTGATGCCCCTTCAGATCATCTGCCTGCGGAGGGACCGCTGATCGCTTACGCTGAGCCTCCGCCGGGCCCGAATTGGGGGGTGCCCGGCTGTGAACAAGGGACATTCATGCTGCGTATCCGCTCCATCGCCGCGGCGACCGCTGCCGTGGCCGCGATGGGCATCGTCTCGATGCCCACGCCCGCACAGGCCGCCGGCTCCGTGCACCTCGCCAAGATCTACTACGACAGCCCGGGCACCGACAGCCGGTCGAACGCCAGCCTCAACGCGGAGTACGTCCAGGTCCGCAACACCACCAACGCCGCGGTGAACCTGCGGGGCTGGACGGTCACGGACGCCGCCGACCACAAGTACACCTTCGGCTCCTACAGCCTGGGCCGCGGCAAGACGGTGACCATCCGCACCGGCCAGGGGAGCAACACCTCGGCCAACCTGTACCAGCAGCGCCGCGCGTACGTGTGGAACAACGACCGGGACACCGCCACCCTCAAGAAGGCGAACGGCACCCGCGTCGACAGCTGCTCCTACGACTCCACCCGGGTCGACTACGTCACCTGCTGACGCAGGAGCCGGGGTCCCGGGGGGCGGTCCGCGACGGCCCCCCGGAATCCGGAAGTCAGACCGCCTGCGCGGCGAACGCCTCGTAGGCGGGTGCGTCGAAGAGCACGAACCTGACCTCCTCGACGGAACACCCGGAGGCGCCGGCCTCCCGCACGGTCTGCACGGCGATCCGGGCCGCGTCCTCGACCGGCCAGCGGTAGACGCCGGTGGAGATGGCGGGGAACGCCACGCTGCGCGCGCCGAGTTCGGCGGCGACCCGCAGGGACTCGCGGTGGCAGGAGGCCAGCAGCTCCGAGCGGTCCTCGCTCCGCGAGTGCACCGGGCCGACGGTGTGCACGACCCAGCGGGCCGGGAGCCGGCCGGCGGTGGTGGCGACGGCCCGGCCGGTGGGCAGCCCCTTGCCGTAGTGCCCGGCGCGCAGGTCTCGGCAGGCGGCCAGGATCTGTGGACCGCCCTTGCGGTGGATGGCGCCGTCCACTCCGCCGCCGCCCAGCAGCGAGGAGTTGGCGGCGTTGACGACCGCGTCCACCTGCTGCTCGGTGATGTCGCCGCGTACCAGGACGATCTCCATGACGTCGCTCAGCCCTTCCTGAGGTGGCGCCAGACGGCCTTGGCCGCGTTGTGGCCGGACATGCCGTGCACCCCGGGTCCCGGCGGGGTCGCCGAGGAGCAGAGGAAGACCGCCGGGTGCGGGGTGCGGTAGGGGAACAGGGTCGGGCGGGGGCGCAGCAGGAGCTGGAGCCCGGAGGCGGCGCCGCAGGCGATGTCGCCGCCGACGTAGTTGGCGTTGCGGGCG